>DATAVK010000102.1:0-13327 GCA_036267755.1 Mycobacteriales bacterium | reverse complement strand
CTTCGAGGAGATGGCGAGCTGGCCGGCCTTCTCCTCGACGAGTCGCTTCGCCTGGTCGACCTCGTGGTTGCGCGCCTCTGCCTCGGTGTTCTGCTCGGCGAGCAGCTTTGCCTGCCGGCCCAGGTCCTCGTTGGACTCGCGGAGCTCCTCTTGCTGCGCCAGCAACTCCTCGGCCTGGGACCGGGACTGGATGAGCAGGTCATCGGTGAGCGTGTTGGCTTCAATGGTGTTGAGGACTAGGCCGATGCTCTCCGTGATCTGGTCGAGAAACGCCTGGTGCGTCACGCTGAATGGCGAGAACGAAGCCAACTCGACGACGGCTCGCACGGTTCCCTCGAACAGCACAGGAAGCACGATGATGTTGAGCGGCGTCGCCTCGCCCAGCCCGGAGTTGATCTTCACGTAGTCGTCAGGGACGTCGGTCAGCAGGATGCGCTTCTTCTCCTTGGCGCACTGGCCGATCAGACCTTGGCCCAGCCGGAACGTCGTTGACAGGTGTTTGCGCTCCTCGTAGCCGTAGCCGGCCTGCAGCTCCAGCACGGGCTCGCCACCGTCTCCCACGGGGGTCATCGTGTAGAAGACCGCATGCTGAGCGGACACCAGCGACGCGAGCTCGGAGAGGATCATCTGCGACGTGGCCGACAGGTCGCGGTGACCCTGCAGCATCCGGGTGAAGCGTTCCCGGTTGGTCTTGAGCCAGTCCTGCTCGACGTTCTGCCTGGTGGTCTCACGGAGGTTCCGGATCATCTCGTTGAGCTTGTCCTTCAAGACAGCGACTTCACCGCTTGCCTCGACCCGGACCTGCCGGGTGAGGTCACCCTCGGTAACGGCGGTTGCCACCTCTGCGATGGCCCGTACCTGGTTGGTGAGGTTGGCCGCGAGCTGGTTGACGTTGTCGGTGAGGTCCTTCCAGACGCCGCCGACCTCCTTCGACTGAGCCTGCCCGCCGAGCTTGCCTTCGACGCCCACCTCGCGGGCCACCCGGGTCACTTCGCTGGCGAAGGCGTTGAGCTGGTCGACCATCGCGTTGATCGTGTTCTTCAGCTCGAGGAACTCGCCTCGTACGTCGATCGAGATCTTGCGACTCAGGTCGCCGTTGGCCACGGCGGTGGTGATCTCGGCGATGTTTCTCATCTGGCCGGTCAGGTTGCCCGCCATCAGGTTGACGTTGTCCGTGAGGTCCTTCCAGACGCCGCCGACCTCGATGGTGACGGCGGCGGCCTGGCCCAGCTTTCCTTCGGTGCCGACCTCGCGGGTCACGCGGGTCACTTCGGAGATGAACCCGTTGAGCTGGTCGACCATCGCGTTGATGGTGTTCTTCAGGTCGAGCATTTCTCCGCGTACGTCGGCCGAGACCTTCTTGCTGAGGTCACCGTCAGCGACGGCACCAATGACGCGCTGCATCTCGATGGTGGGACGCACCAGGTCGTCGATCAGGCTGTTGACGGACTCGACCGGGCCGGACCACGGCCCACCGAGGGATACCCGCTGCGAGAGCCTGCCCTCCTTGCCGACGAGCTGGCTGACCCGAGCGAGCTCCACCCCGAGCGCCTGGTTGTGATCGATCACGTCGTTGAGTCGGTCAGCGACCTTGCCCGCGATGCCCGTCCATTCCAACGGCATGCGGACCGTGAAGTCGCCGCCTTTGAAGGCGGTCAGCACGCGCAGCAGAGTCGCCGCGTCGAGCGTGTCATCCGGAACCAGCACGGATTCAGCAGTCATCAGGCGTCCGTTCTAGCGATCGGTGCTAGAGCGGGCGGTCTGGACTCTGCGGTTGTCCTCGACACGTTAGTGCCTTCGCTTGACCATTCAGGTCAACAACCACATCCACCTACCAAGTGCGGAGTCAATCAGGTGGCCGGTACCGGCGTGACCCGGAACGGGTGCGGCAGGGCCCGGTACGCGAGGATCACGACAACGATCCCTCCGACGAGACCTGCGCCGCAGATGACGAAACGCGCTGGCGCCACCGTGCCGAGCAGCCCGGCGAGGCCGATGCCAAGGCCTTGCACCGTCATCAGGCCACTGCTCTGCACGGTGAACAGTCGACCCCGGTACGCCGGCTCAGTCGCGGTGAGGATGAGCGGGTCGAGGCCCTGGTTGAACGCGAAGCCGGCGCCGGAGACGACCAGGAGTGCGGCCGCGACCGGAATCGACGGGGCGGCGGCGAAGCCCAGCAACGGCAGTTGGCTGAGGATGGCGAGCGGCACCAACAGCCGGCGCTTCCTGGCCGGCGAGAGTCGGGCGATGACGACCTCCGCGAACACCGTCCCGGCGGCGTACCCGGTGAAGAGCGCTCCGGCGCTGGTCGCACGACTCCCGACCTCCGCGGTGTAGGCGACGGCGAGTCCTTCGGCGAACGATCCGAAGCCCGGCACCGCCCAGGACAGCAGCAACATCGGGCGCAGCGCCGGATGGCCGAAGATGTAGCGCAGCCCGACCAGCGACTCCTGGACGACGGCGCGGGGCGACGTCGCACCGCCGGGCGCGGTGGCCGGGGTGTACGCCGTACCGAACCGGATCAGCAGGGCGGACGCCAGGAAGCTAGCGGCATCGGCTCCCAGCAGCCACTTGGGCCCGACGGCGGCGACCGTCACGCTGCCGGCCGCGAAACCGAGGAGCACCGTCGTCTGGCTGATCGAGCGCAGCAGCGATCGGCCCACCGGGAACAGGTCGCCGGGGAGCAGGTGGGCCAGGCTCGACGCCCGGGAGCCCTGGAACAGCGGCGCGACCAGCCCGGTGACGAGCAGCAGGCCCAGCAAGCCGAGCACGGGCACCCCGGGGATCAGCATCGCCGCGATGCAGGCTGCGCTCGTGACGTCGCAGGTGACCAGGACGCGGCGGGCGGCAAACCGGTCCGCGACCGACGACAGCACCGTGCCGCCCAGGCCGTACGGCAGGAACGACGCCACCAGCACCAACGCCGACAGCAGCGGCGAGCCGCTGCGCTGGTAGATCAGGATCGACAGCGCGACCTCGGCCGCCACCGTGCCGGCCATCGAGACGGCATGGGCGAAATAGACCGCCCGCAGGCCACGCAGCCGGAGCACGGCGCCGTAGCCACGCGAACCCGCCGAGCTGGACATGAACGCCAGAGTGGGCACCGGCGAGGCGGAGCGCCATACTTTCGGTGATGACCGAAAGTACGACGGCGTGACAGCGCTGCGGTTCGGCCCTGATGACGCGCTGCGATGCCGGTTCGCGGTGTCGCCGTTGTGGGAGACCCATGCCGCGGTGCGGCTGCTGCACGGCTACCACCGACCGCCGCTGTACGCCCCGTGGCTGGCTCGCCGTGGCCGGGCCGATGATGCCGTCGACCTGGGACTGCTGCGCGCCGTCCAGCCGCACACCGGGTACACCCCGGACTTCCTGTCTCCGCCGCCGCGGGCCGCCGGCACGACGTTCGCGGCTGAGCTGCAGCGCGTCCGCGACACCCCGCTGGAGCGGGTGGCGGCGGAGCTGGCACGCTGCCGCGACCAGTCGAGCAATCCGCTCGCCGCGACCCTGGACCCGCTCGTCGACGACCCTGCGGTGGGTCGGGCTCGGCTGGTGGCGGAGCTGCAGGCTGCGTGGTCGTCGCTGCTCGAACCGGACTGGCCGCAGGTACGCCGCATCCTCGACGACGACGTGGCCTATCGCGGCACCTGTCTGACCAATGGCGGCCTCGCGGGCCTGTTCGACGATCTGCACCCGAACCTGGCCTGGCGGAACAACGAGCTGATCGCGACCGAGGCGACCGACCAAGGACGAGATCTCGCCGGCGAGGGCCTGCTGCTGGTCCCGAGCGCCTTCAACTGGCCGCATCTGTCGGTGATCGTCGACCTGGCGTACCAGCCGACGCTGGTCTACCCGGCGCGCGGCACCGCCCGGTTGTGGACGAGCGCCCCGCTGCCGCCGGATCGACTTGCGCGGCTGCTGGGACGAACCCGGGCGACGGTCTTGGCTGCGCTGGATGAGCCCGCCACCACGACCGGGCTCGCCGCCGCTCACACACTGAGCCTCGGGACGGTGTCGGAGCATCTCCACGCGCTGCACGACGCGGGACTGGCCAGCAAGCGGCGGGCCGGACACCAGATCCGCTACTGGCGTACGCCGTTGGGGCAAGCGCTCGTGGATGCCGCCGTCGAGTGACGTGGTGGGTCTAGTCGGGCTCGACCGCGCCGCCGTGGCGGCCGGCACCCCCCCGGAATCGCTCGAGACCAACCTCGGCGTCGGCCAGTGACGCCATGCCGTGGCGCAGTTCGTTGGCGAGTGCGTCCGGCTCGGAGCGGCCCTCCTGCTCGAGCAACGACAGCCGGTCCTCGCGCAGGCAGGTCTGTGGCAGGGCGGCGAGCTGGCGGGCGAGCTCCCGGGACGCCGCCAGTGACGTCCCGGCGGGGACGACGCGGTTGACGAGCCCGATCGCGAGGGCCTCGTCGGCGACGACCGCACGGCCGGTCAGCACCAGGTCCATCGCCCGCGAGGCGCCGATCAGCCGAGGCAGCCGCACCGTCCCGCCGTCGATCAAGGGCACTCCCCACCGACGGCAGAACACCCCCAGCACCGCGTCCTGCGCCGCGACCCGCAGGTCACACCACAACGCGAGTTCGAGACCCCCGGCGACGGCGTATCCCTCGATCGCCGCGATGACGGGCTTGCTCAGCCGGAGCCGGCTGGGTCCCATTGGACCGTCCCCATCGGGGGCGACCACGTTGCCGCGATCCGTGCCGACCGCCTTGAGGTCCGCACCCGAGCAGAACACGCCGCCCTCACCGTGCAGCACCATGACGGCCACCGACGGGTCCGCCTCGAGCTCCCGGAACGCCGCCGCTAGCGCGGTCGCAGTCGGCCCGTCGACGGCGTTGCGCGCCTCGGGTCGCGACAGCAGGACGGTCGCCACCGCACCGTCTCGTTCGACGTGGACCGACATCGCCGGCTACTTCTCCGTCAGGTGTCGGCGCAGGAAGTCGAGCTGCAGCCCGAGCAGGTTCTCCGCGACCGACTCCTGCGAGGTCATGTGGGTGACGCCGGTGAGGGGCAGCACCTCGTGGGGACGACCCGCCTCGGTCAGCCGCATCGATAGCTGCAGCGTGTGCGCGGACGCAACGTTGTCGTCGGCCAGGCCGTGGATCAACATCAGCGGGCGGGACAGCGCCGGGGCGTCGTCGAGCAACGAGCTCACCCGGTAGGCGTCCGGCTGATTCTGCGGGGTGCCGAGGTACCGCTCGGTGTAGAAGGTGTCGTAGAGCGACCAGTCGGTGACCGGCGCGCCTGCCACCCCGGCATGGAAGACATCCGGTCGTCGCAGGACGGCCAAGGCGGCGAGGTAGCCGCCGAACGACCAGCCCCGGATCGCGACGCGAGACAGGTCGAGGTCCGGCTCGAGCTCAGCGGCGGCGAGCAGGCCGTCCACCTGGTCCTCGAGAACGGCCGTAGCGAAGTCCAGATGGATCTCGCGCTCCCACGCCGGATCCCGGCCCGGCGTACCTCGCCCGTCGATCGTGAGGACCGCGAAGCCCTGGTCGGCGAGCCACTGCGGCTCCAGCCACGCGCGCGCGCTGGCCAGCACCCGCTGGGCGTGCGGGCCGCCGTACGGGTCCATCAGCACCGGCAGCCGCTGGCCGCGGACGTGGTCACGCGGCAGCACCAGGCCGGCTCGCAGTCGGCGTTCGCCCAGCACCAGCATCCGGACCGCAGGCACGAACGGCGGCGTCGTTCCTAGTGAGGCGATCAGCCTGCGGCCGCCACCGTCGACGTGGGCAACCGTCGGACGGCCCAGGTCGCCGAGGCTCGCGGACGACACGACGATCGTGCCGCCGCCGGTCACCGCCGACTCGACACCAGACAGTTCGCCGGCCGGGGTCAGGCTGCCGGCCGACCAGTGGTGCAGCTCCACCCGGGTGGGGTCGTCCAGCCCGGAGGCGGAGAGCACGATGCCGGTCTCGGTGACTCCTTCGACCGAACGGACGTAGAGCTCTGGTGGCGTGATGGCGGTGTCGCCGACCCACAGCGACCGCGAGCCGTCGCGGTCCGCGATCCGCACCAGCTGGCCGTCGTACCAGATCGGTACGCCGTCGAACAGCTCGGTCCAGGCGCTGTCCGTGTCGTCGCTGAGGATGCGGGTCGAGCCGTCGGTCACGTCGATGGCGGCGTACCGGACGGTGTGCTGGTCAGCCGTGACGACAGCCAGCAGCGGGTCGCCGCCCGCAGCCCAGCTCACCCGGCCCAGGTAGGGGAATGTGTCGCGGTCCCAACGGATCTCACGTTGCTCGCCGTCGAGGGTGAGCAGCCACAGCGACACGTCTGCGTTCGCGGTGCCGGCCGAGGGATATCGGACGACCGTCGGCGGCTGGTCCGGGTGGCTGGGATCGGCGATCCACCGCTGCCGCACCGGTCCCTCGTCGACCCGCGCGGCCAGCAGGCTGGCGCCGTCCGGCGACCACCAGTAGCCCCGGAAGCGGTTCATCTCCTCGGTGGCGGCGAACTCCGCACGCCCCCACGACACCGTCTCGGGTTCTCCACCCGCGAGCCGTCGGTCACCCGACCCGTCGATGGCCACCACGCGCAGGTCGCCGTCGCTCGCGTACGCGATGTGCCGGCCGGTCGGGTCCGGCCGGGGATCAAAGCACGTTCCCGGGACCTCGAGCGCGCGAACCGCCCCGGCGTCCACGTCCGCGACGTGCAGCGAGCCGGCGAGCACGACGGCGACGATCCGACCGGCGTCGTCGGCCGCGTAGGACACCACGCCGGACGCTGTCTCGCGAACCCGCTCCCGGCGGGCCCGCTCGGCGGCACTGAGCCGGTCGTCGGCCGCCGGCTCGATGACCGCCCGCTCGTCCCCGTCGGGCAGGTCGAGGACGAACAGCCCGGTCCGTGCGTCGTCCCCGCCAGCGGAGCGCAGGAACAGGACTCTGGCGCCGCCGGCGTGCACGCTGACGGTTCTCGGGTGGCCCAGCGTGAAGCCCTTGGTGCGGGCACGCAGGCGCGGAAACGACACGACATCGATGGCTGTCACGGGATTACCTTAGGGGTGGACAAACCGGTCACCGGCGGCATGATTGCTCGCACCCGGGCAGGGAACACCGGCAGGCGCTGCCCGCCGAGACCGTCGACCCCGAGGAGGTGGCACGTGCCGACGATTCGCCGCAAGTCGCCCGGGAGCCACTTGCTCGACCTCACCCGTCGCCTCGCCGAGGACTACGACGTGCTGCCGCTGCCCGACGTACGGCGATCGGTGCGGGAGGCGGCCGAGCTGGCGGCCGCCGCAGGGGCCGGGGTGGCCGAGACCCTGACGCTGATCGAGCGGATCGCGCGAGACGACCTCAGCGGGCTCGCGACGACGACTCGCAAGGCCTGACCGCCCGTTCACTCGGTTCAGGCAGCTGCCGGCCAGGGGACCAGGTCGGCGAGCACATCCGGTAGCGGGCCGCTGTGGACGACGTCGAGGCGCTGGGTGGTGCGCGTGAGGGCGACGTAGAGGTCCCGCAGGCCGCGGTCCCCGGCGGCCACCCAGTCCGCCGGCTCGACCAGGACGACCGCGTCGAACTCCAGCCCCTTGGCCTCGGTGACGTCCAGCACCGCGACCGCCGCGTCGAGCCCGTCCGCTCCGGTTCGCGCCGCCGTCGGCAACCGGCTCGTCACCTCGGCGACGGCGCCGTCGTACCGACCCGGCGGGCAGATCACCGCAAGCTTGCCATCGCCGATTGCGGCCCAGGCCTGCGCGACCACGTCACCGACGGTCTCGTCGATCGCGCCGCCTTCCGGAACCTGGTGGGAGTACGGCGGGTGACCGGCGTCACGCACCGACGACGGCGGCTGGCGACCCGCGTCCACCGCGGCCAGCACGTCGGCCGCGACGGCCATGACCTCGGCCGGCGTGCGGTAGTTCACCGTGAGCTCGCGGACCGTGATCCGGCCCGAGGCGATCGGGTCCAGCACGCTCTGCCAGTCCGTCGCGCCCCAGGGAGCGGAGGCTTGCGCGAGGTCACCGACGACGGTCATCGAGCGATCCGGGCAGCGACGGGCGAGCATCCGCCAGGCCATCGGGGACAGCTCCTGCGCCTCGTCGACGATGACGTGCCCGAACTCCCAGTCCGGGTCGCCAGCAGCGCGCTCCGCGACCGAACCGCCGCCCGTCGCGGACTCGCCGAACCGCTCGGCGAGCCGAGCCGCGTCGACCTGGCCGGCCAGGCCACGTTCGGAGATCACCTGCTGCGCGTAGGCCCGGTCGGCTCTCGCGGCTCGCCGACCGGCGGCCACTCGCAGCATCTCGTCGGGATCACCGAGTCGCGCCCATGCCTCGTCGATCAGCGGTACGTCGGCCGGGCACCAGGGTGCCTGGGGGTCGCGCACCAGCAGCCGCCGTTCGGCTCGGTTCAGGGCGGCACCGGCTCGCGCCATCCCGTCCTCGCTGAGCAGGTCACGCACCAGCTCCTCGGCCGTGAGTCGCGGCCAGCAGGAGTCGACGAGGGCGCGGAAGCCGTCGTGGACCATGAGCTCGCGGACCACCCCCCGCTCGCGGGCGAGCTCCTCGTTAACTTCGGCGATCCGACCGACGAGCAGCCTCAACAGGTGCTTGGCGAAGGCATAGCGGGCGCGATTGTGCCGACGGCGGGTCCGACGGGCCCGCGACCGGGCCGTCGCGATATCGGCGGGCGTGAGGACGAGCTCGAGGTCCTCGAACTCGAGGGTGACCGGGTCGTCGGGAATCCGTTGCCGCGCGGCGATCGCTGCGGCGATGACCTCGGCCATCCGGAGGTCGGCCTTGACCGCAGCCACGTCGTCCGGCTCGGTGCCGGCCGCCTCGACATCAGGCAACAACCGGTCCAGGGTCGACAGCAGCACACCGGTCTCGCCGAGCGAGGGCAGCACCTGCTCGATGTAACGCAGGAACGCCGGCCCGGGGCCGACCACCAGGACGCCGGACCGTGCCAGCCGCTCGCGATGCGTGTAGAGCAGGTACGCCGCCCGGTGTAGCGCGACCGCCGTCTTCCCCGTGCCCGGGCCACCCTGCACGACGAGAACGCCCGCCGGGTCGGCACGGATCACGCGGTCCTGCTCGTCCTGGATGGTCGCGACGATGTCGCGCATCCGGCCGGTCCGCGACGCTGTGAGGGCAGCAAGCAGTGCGCCGCCGCCGCCCAGCGTCTCCCGGTCGTCGTCGGACAGCGCCGAGACGTCGAACACGTCGTCCTCGATGTCGAGCACCGCGCGGCCGCGGGTGCGCAGGTGACGCCGGCGCGACACGCCGTGCGGGGACGCGGGCGTGGCCCGGTAGAACGGCTCGGCCGCGGGCGCCCGCCAGTCGACCAGCATCGTGTCGTGGCGCTCGTCGGTGAGACCGATCCGGCCGACGTGCAGCCGCTCACCGCTGATCAGGTCCAGTCGGCCGAAGCACAGACCCGGCTCGACCGCCTCCAGCTGCGCCAACCGGTCCTCGTACAACGCGGCGAATGCGTCCCGCTCGCTGCGTGCCTGCGGGGTGCCGGAGGCACCGCGCCGTCGTACCTCGGTGAGCCGCTCCCGGGTCTGGTCCCGAAGCTGGTCAAGGCGGGCGTAGAGCTCCGCGACCACGTCGCGCTCGCGCGCGATCTCCCCGGCCCGGCTCATCCGTCCAGTGTTGCTGACGAGGCCGACATCACGCCTCGGAACCGGTCGACGCCATGGATTTCGCCGCCGTCGACGACCCGAGCCACACTCGATCGACAACGATCAGCGCGAGCACGACCGCGAGAGCGAGCAGCCCGAGCACCTCGGAGCTGAGGTCCGCCGAGGCGAGACCCAGAACGGCCAGCGCCACGATGGCGAGCAGCCGGCTCCACGGCACGACTCGCCAGATCACGGCCTTGAACGCCGCGTGCCCGGCCAGGAACAGCGCGGTGCCACCACAGACCAGCCATCTGACGGACAGGCTCGTCGCGCCGCCCGCGTGCTGCACCACGAGGTCGTCGGCCGCCGCGGTGACGATGATGCCGCCGACCATCAGCGGGTGGATGGCGTGGTACGCCGATCGGCCAAGCCGGCCAGGGTCGTCGGATGCGGCGACGAGTCGGGCCGCGTCGTCGGCGCTGCGGTCGAAGTAGACCCACCACAGCGCCAACACACCTAAGAAGGCCGTGGCGAAGGCAGCGACCTGGTCGCCGCTGACATGACTGCTCTGGGAGAGGGTCTGACCGATGGTGACGATCGACTCGCCGAGAGCGATGAGGATGAACGCCTGGCACCGGTCGGCGAAGTGGTTGCCTTCGATGGTCCAGTCGGCGGTCGTGGAGCGACCCAGGCCCGGGGTACGGAAACCGACCGAGCTGCCGAGCAGGTCGACCGCCACCGCTGCCAGCCACAACCCGAACCGGACGTCGCCGTGGACCAGGCCACCTGCGGCCGCCAGCGCTCCGCTGACCAGGCACCAGACCAGGACGCGCTGGAAGGTCGCCAGCAACGGGTCATCACGCAACGCCACGATCCCGAAAACTGTGCGCCCGATCTGCAGGACGGCGTACCCAGCACCGAACCACAGCCCGCGACCCGCGAACGCTTCCGGTATCGCCGCGGACATCACCAGGCTGCCCAGCATCACTGCGAGCAGCATCAGCCGGACCGGAAGTCGAGAAGGGTCGAGGTAGTTCGTCACCCAGGTCGTGTAGACCCAGACCAGCCAGACCATGGCGAGCAGGACCGCAGTCTCGAGCGCTCCGAACGCGCTGAGGTGTCGCAACAGTCGATGGGAGAGCTGGGTCACCGCGAACACGTACACCAGGTCGAAGAACAGCTCGATGCTGGACGCCCGCTGCTCGCCCTCGTCGCGGCGACGGCGCATGGATCCGGTCGTGGGCATCCGTCAGTCTGCCTCGGTCGACACCAGGCGGCCTAGTTCCTGATTCCGATGACCACCGTCGCCGCCACCTCGTCGGAGCTCGCCACCCGCCCGTCGAATCCGTTGCGGCTGAAGGCGTCCAGCGTCTCCGGCGCCTGTCGAGCGCTCGTCTCAATCAGCAACCGGCCACCCCCGCTTAGCCATCCCGGTGAGGCCGCGATCACGCGGCGCTGGACGTCGAGGCCGTCCGCGCCGCCATCGAGTGCGACCCGCGGCTCGTGGATTCGGGCTTCTGGCGGCATCCCACTGATGTCCTGCGTCGGCACGTACGGCGCGTTGGCGACGATCACATCGACCCGGCCGCGCAGCGCGGCGGGCAGTGGATCGAACAGATCGCCCTCGAAGACCGCGCCGCCGAGCGGCTCCACGTTCTGCCGGGCACACGCCACCGCGGCAGGGTCGATGTCGATGGCGTAGACCTCGGCCGGAGCCGAGCCGCTGAGCAGAGCGGCGGCCACCGCCCCCGACCCGCAGCACATGTCGATGATGACCGCGCCGGCCGGACCCGCTGCCAGTGCCTGGTCGACGAGGAACTCGGTACGCCGACGTGGCACGAAGACGCCGGGGGCGACGGCGATCCGCAGGCCGTGGAACTCCGCGTAGCCCAGGATGATCTCGAGCGGGACACCCGAAACGCGCCGCGCCACCATTGCGTCGAGTTCCGACGACGTGCCTGACGCGGCATCGAGCAGAGCCGCTTCGTCCTCGGCGAAGACACAACCGGCCGCGCGCAGTCGCGCGACGATACGTGGATCAGGGGCTGCGCTCGCGATGCGACGACGGTATCCGGTTGTTCTGACCCGACCGTTGTGACGAGGTAGCTCGGGTCAGGGTGTGCCGAACAGCTCCTCGACGAGGGCGCCGGCCTCGGGGGGCGCCGACACCGACAGCGTGAGGGCGCCCTCCGACACGTCGACGCTGAAGTGGAAGAACGGGCAGCACTGCTGCTCGCGCAATGCCAGCTCGGCGACCCGTGCCGCCACGTCGGGCTGGGCCAGGAAACTGATCCGCACGGCACCGTCCTCGCCGCGGTCGCGGGTCACCGCGTCGCCAAGCAGCGTCGACCATTGCTCTCCCCGCTCGTGTCGCGCGCCCGCAGACAGCTGGCAGGCGATCAGCGGCACCGCTGACTCGGGATCCACGGTCGCGACGGCGACCGGTCCCACCCACCGCAGGTCCGGCAGGTTGACGACGATGGCCTGCTGCGTCGTACGGGCGAGGATCACGACCGCCTCGTTATCAGGATCGGGGTTCTCCTCGCGATGCGGCACCCAGGGCGGCACATAGACGTAGTCACCGGCGCCGGTGACCAACCGGGTTTCCTCGTCGCCGTCGAGGAACACGAACTCCGGATGGCCGGCGGCGACGTAGATCCCGGTCTCGGACTTGCCGTGGTGATGGTTCGCCGACTTCGTGGCCGGCGCGACATGGGTCTGGCCCATCCACAACGCGCTCGACCCGACCGACGTACCGGACAGCGCCTCGACCCGGCGCATGCCGGGGGTCTGTCCGGTGTCGTCGGACAGCGACCGCTGCGCCACCTGGTAAAGCCGCCGGTGGAAACCGTCGGACGGTACGGCGGGACCGCGGCCCGCTGGGTCGCTCGTCACTGCCATGCCGCCTCCCGGAGTGGGCTGGTGAGGTCGGTCATATCTCATCCCGCCGACTCTTGGCCTCGGCCAGCCGGCGAGCGGCGGCCCGCGCGGCGGTGTTGGCACGGTCCACGGCACGGCGGGCCCGTAGCTGATCGCGCTCCAGGTCCGACTGCAGCTCGGCGGCGGTGCGCAGCGCGTCGCGCAGCCGGTCCACCTCGGCGAGCGCGTCAGCCGCGCGTCGGTCGACGTCGGCGAGCGCCTGTTGCGCCGAGTCATGTTCCTCGGCCGCAGTGCGCGCTTCGTCGGTTGCCTCGACCACGTCGCGGTCGGCTCGGGCAACGGCCTCGTCGCGGCGTTCCTGGTCCGAGGTCGGCGCTGACCGCTTGCGGCTCGCGCGGGCCGGCGTACCGCTTGCTCCGGGTGTCTCGAACCCGGTACGCCGCAGAGTTGTCGTGAGCCGGCCGTGAATCAGCTCCTGACCGGCGGATTCGTCGACCACCGCGGAACGCAGCGTGTCCTCGACCTCGCGCGCGGTGGTCTCGCCGATGATCTTCCCGGCAGCCGCGGCGAGCTGCTTGGCCTGGCGCACCAGGTCGCGGATCACGACCTGCTGGCGCCTGGTCAGCTCGCGGAAGTCGTCACCGCTTGCGGTGGCGGTCGCCTCCCGGAGCGCAGTGCCGATCTCGACCAGCGCCGCGACGTCCTCGGGGCGCTCCCGCGACAGCAGGTTGGCGAGCCAGGCGGCAACCGTCGGCTTGGTGAGCTCGCGGATCTGCGCCGCGACGTCCGCGTCACCGACCGCCTTGGCTTCCTTCTCCCGGGCGGTGCGGGTCGCGATGAACGTCTCGGGCGGCCCGCCGTACAACTCGTCGGCCACGGC
>DATAVK010000101.1:0-21303 GCA_036267755.1 Mycobacteriales bacterium | reverse complement strand
CGGACGCCGTACCGAGCACGAGAACGTCAGTGGCCGGGTCGTCGGCGACCAGCCGGTCAGCCAGTGCGAGCAACGGCGAGACGTGACCGGCGCTGCCGCCACCGGCGAGTAGGACGTTCACGGCTCAGCGACCCGCGCGGGACCTGGCCCTGGGCGCGGCCGCCCGGGGCTGCGGTCGGGGCCGAGCCGCCGGCTTCGTCGTGCCTCGGGATGGTCGGAACCGCGCCAGCCGGGGCGAGCGGGCCGCCTTCCGGGCAGCGAGCGCCCGGGCAGCGCTGGGCTCCCGGCGCGCGAACGACAGCAGCATCCCAATCGCGAACAGTGTCGGCACCAGCGCGGAGCCGCCGAAGGACACCATCGGCAGCGGGATACCGGTGATCGGCAGCAGGCCGACGACGGCGCCCATGTTAACCAGCGCCTGGCCGAGCAGCCACGCGATGACGCCCGCCGCCGCCAGCTGGCTGAACCGGTCGGAGCAGCGCTGGGCGATCCGCAGCCCGGCATATCCCAGCAGGGCGAACAATCCCAGCACCACGAGCGTGCCGAGCAAGCCCAGCTCCTCGCCGATGATCGCGAAGATGTAGTCGGTGTACTGATTCGGGAGATAGCCGAACTTCTCGCGGCTGCCACCGAGCCCGAGACCAAACCAGCCGCCCGAGGACAATGCGTAGATCCCTTGGCACGCCTGGTATCCGATGCTCAAGGCGTGCTGCCCGCACGGGTTGCGGAACCCGGTGAGGCGCTGCAGCCGGTAGGGCTCGGTGACGGCCAGCAGGCCGAGGGCGCCGCCCAGCCCGACGCCGAGCCCGATGAAGGATCCCAGCGGCGCACCTGCCGTGAACAGCAACGCCAGCATGACGACGACGAGGACGATCGTCGTACCCATGTCGGGCTGGAGCATCACGAGCAACGCCATGACCAGCGCGACCGGCACCAGCGGCAGCAGCAGGTGCCGCGTTTCTCCGAGTCGCTTCTCCTTGCGGGCCAACAGATCCGCGCCCCACAGCACGAGCGCCAGCTTCGCGGGCTCGGACGGCTGGATCTGCAGGCCACCCGGCAGGTCGATCCACCGCGTGGCGCCGGACACGTTCACGCCGATGCCGGGCACGAGGACGAGCAGCAGGAGTCCCAGGGACACCAGCAGCAGCGGGTAGCCGAGGATGCGATACGCGCGGGGCGGCAGCCGCATCCCGATCCACAATGCCGGCAGCCCGATCGCGACCCACACCGCCTGCTTCTCGACGATCGTGAATGACGAGCCGGAGTCGGCGTACGACGTGACGCTGGACGCCGACAGCACCATGATCAGGCCGAACGCGACGAGCAGTCCGGCCGTCCCCAGCACCAGGTAGTACGACGCAAGCGGCCGGTCCAGAAGTGCCATCACGGGTCGCGCCTTGGCCGGGCGCCCTCGCGCTCCGCCGACTGTGGCCGAGGTCATGCGGAGCCGGTGTCGAGGCTGCGCGCGGCGGCGGCGAAGCGGTCACCGCGATCCGCGTAGTCACGGAACATGTCCCAGCTGGCCGCGGCCGGAGCCAGCAGCACGGTGTCGCCGGCCCGCGCCACCCGGGCAGCGGCGCGTACGGCGAGGTCCATCCCTCCAGTGTCGGATGCATCGACCTCCACGACGGGGACATCGGGGGCGTGTCGTGCCAGAGCGGCCACGATCTGGGCGCGATCCTTGCCAAGCAGGATGGCCGCGCGCAGCCGGTGACCGTGCTCGGCGACGAGCGGCCCAACGTCGGCGCCCTTGAGCAGGCCGCCCGCGATCCACACCACCGACGGGTACGCCGCGAGGCTGGCAGCGGCGGCGTGGGGGTTGGTCGCCTTGGAGTCGTCGACCCAGTCGACGCCGGCCCGGCTGGCGACCGGCTCCTGGCGATGCCGACCCGGCCGGAAGCCCGCCAACCCGTCCCGCACCGCGGCGACCGGGACGCCGTGAACCCTTGCCACCGCCGCGGCCGCCAGGGCGTTCGACACGTTGTGCGGGCCGACGACTGCCAGCTCCGTAGCCCGGATCAGCGCCCGACCGGTCGCCGTCTCGACCAGCTCGCCGCCGACAGCCGTGTAGTCGGCGGCCGGAGAGCTGACCGAGAACCCGACTCCACCGGAAGGCAGCAGGCCGTGGACCACCGAGTCGTCAAGGTTGCCAACGGCGACGGCATCGATCCAGATCCGCTGCTTGGCGGCGACGTAGGCCGCGAACGTGTCATGCCAGTCGAGATGGTCCTCGGAGATGTTGAGGATGGCGGCCGCCTCGAAGCGCAGCGACGGTGACCACTGCAACTGGGCGCTGGACACCTCGACCGCCAGCACGTCGTAGCCGGGGTCCGCAGTCACGGCGGAGACCAGCGGGAGCCCGACGTTTCCGGCGGCCACCGCGCGGAAGCCGGCTGCCTGAAGGATCGACTCGAGCATGCCGACGGTCGTCGTCTTGCCGTTCGTGCCGGTGATGCCGAGCCACGGCGCGGCGGCCGGGCCGCGCAGCCGCCAGGCCAGCTCCGGCTCGCCGATCACGTCGATCCCCGCGGCCGCGGCCGCCGCGACCAGTGGCTGGTCGGGACGGAATCCCGGCGAGGCCACGACGAGGTCGGCCGGCAGCGGCGTGACCGCGTCGCCGAGCCGGACCAGTGCGCCACGCTCGCGCAACGCAGTGGCCGCCCGCTGCTCCGCCTCGCCGTCACGATCCGATACGACGGAGACCAGCGCACCGCGGTCGAGGAGGACGTCCGCCACCGCGACGCCGGTCACTCCGAGGCCGGCGACCACGACCCGCCGGCCGTCGTACTCCGACGTCATGTCTGCGAGAGGAACGCCGCGTAGAAGACGCCCAACCCGAAGGCCACGGCAAGACCGGCGATGATCCAGAACCGCACGATGACGGTGTTCTCGTCCCACCCCGCGAGCTCGAAGTGGTGATGGAACGGTGCCATGTTGAACACCCGTTTTCGGGTCGCCTTGAACACCGACACCTGGATGATCACGGACAGCGTCTCGATGACGAACAAACCGCCGAGTACGACGAGCAGCAGCTCGGTGCGGGTCGTCATCGCGATGCCGGCGAGCAGGCCGCCGAGACCGAGCGAGCCGGTGTCGCCCATGAAGATGCGAGCGGGCGAGGCGTTCCACCACAGGAAGCCGAAACACGCGCCCATCGCCGCTGCCGCGATGATCGCGATGTCGAGGGGGTCGCGAACCGCATAGCAAGGCGCTCCGGCGATGTCAGTCGCGCAGTTGTTTCCGTTCTGCCAGAACGCAATGACGACGTAGGCACCGAAGACCATGCATGACGCGCCGGCGGCAAGACCGTCCAGCCCGTCCGTGAGGTTCACGCCGTTCGACGTGGCGGTGACCATCAGGTAGGCCCAGACGACGAATCCGACCGCGGTGAAGTCGAGCGAGTAGTCACGGGTGAACGACAGGTGGGTGGACGCCGGCGACAGGCCGTGGGAGTTGCGGAAGTGCGTGGCGAGCACCCCGAATGCGATCGCCACGACAGCCTGCCCGGCGAACTTCGCCGCGGCGGTGAGGCCGAGGCTGCGCTGCTTCCTGATCTTGATGTAGTCGTCGATGAACCCCACCAGGCCGAGACCGGTCATCAGCATCAGGACGAGCAAACCGGACGCCGTGATGCCCCGCAGGAACACCAGGTGGGCGGCGAGATAACCGGCGAGCGTGGCGGCGATGATGACCGTCCCGCCCATCGTCGGCGTACCCCGCTTGGTGTGGTGCGTCGTTGGGCCGTCGTCACGGATCAGCTGGCCGTATCCCTTGGCCCGCAACGCCCTGATGGCGATCGGAGTTCCGGCCAGCGAAAAGATGAGCGACACGAGTGCCGCGACCAGGACGTTCCTCACTGGCTCGACCCGGCCCCGGTACGTGCCCCGGCGTCGGCCGCGAGCAGCTCTTCCGCGACCCGCCACAGTTCGAGGGAGTTGGAAGCCTTGACCAGGACCGTGTCGTCCGCGAGTGCCTCGCCCGCGACGACGCGGCCGGCCTCAACCGGGCTGTCCACCACCCGAGACGGGCGGCCAGGCGCGACCTGCTCCCAGCCGGTCGCGATCGCCGCAGCTGCGGCACCGACGACGACCAGCTCGGCAACGCCGACCTCCGCCGCGCGACGACCCAGGGCGACATGCAGCTCGTCGGTGTCCGGGCCTAGCTCGCGCATCTCACCGAGCACCGCCCAGGTCCGGCCCTGACGCTCCGATCCCAGGCGTATCAACGATTCCAGCGCGGAGCCCATCGACTCGGGGTTGGCGTTGTAAGCGTCGTCGACGACCAGCAGGCCGTCGTCGCGACTCGCAAGGTGCATCCGGTGGGCGCTGCGCGGGACTGCGCGTTCCAGTGTCTCCGCGACGGTGTCGAGCCCGACTCCGCAACTGAGAGCGACACCTGCCGCGACGGCGCTGTTGATCGCTTGATGGCGGCCGGATAGCCGCAGCCGTAGCTGCACCGAACCGGCCGGCGTCGCCAGCATGAACTCGGGCCGGGCCATGGCATCCAGCCGGACGTCGGAGATCCGGATGTCGGCTCCGGACCCGGACCCGACCGACAGCACGCGCGCACTCGTCCGCGTCGCCATCGGTGCCACGAGGGGATCATCGACGACGAGCACGGCAGTGCCGCCCGCGGGGAGCGCTTCGACCAGCTCACCCTTGGATCGCGCCACAATCTCGCGGGAGCCGAACTCCCCGAGATGCGCGCTGCCGACGTTGAGGACGGCGGCGACGTCGGGCCGGGCGATGCCGCACAGGTACGCGATATGACCGATGCCTCTGGCGCCGTACTCGAGGACCAGGTGAGCCGTCGACGCATCGACTCGCAGCGCCGTCAGCGGCAGCCCCACCTCGGTGTTCATCGAGCCGGTCGCCGCCACGAGCGGGCCGGCGGTCGCCAACAGGTCCGCGATGAGGTCCTTCGTGGACGTCTTCCCGGACGAACCGGTGACGCCTACGACCCGGGCCGGTGTACGGCGCAGGACGTCGGCCGCGAGCAGCCCGAGGGCCTGGACCGGATCGTCAACGAGAATCGCGGGAGCACCAACCGGATGAGCCGCCAGCGCCGCGATGGCGCCACGAGCCATCGCATCCGGGACGTGGTCGTGGCCGTCGGTGCGCTCGCCCACGACACAGACGAACAGGGCTCCCGGACCGCTGTGACGCGAATCGGCGACGACCGGGCCAGCCAGCCGGGTCGATCCGTCGAGGCCGTCGAGCCGGCCATGCATGATGCGCGCGAGCACCGCCGCGGACAGCGGGATCATGCGGCACCCACCGATTGCATGAGAGCCTCGCGCAGCACCGCCCGGTCGTCGAATGGCAGCACCTGGCCGCCGATCTCCTGCCCCCGCTCGTGGCCCTTGCCGGCCACCACGACCGCGTCATCAGCGGACGCCTGGGCGACGGCGAGGCCGATGGCCGCGCGGCGGTCGAGCTCGACGATCGGTGTGACCCCAGGTGGCACACCCACGAGCATCTCCGCGACGATCGCGGCCGGGTCTTCCGACCTCGGGTTGTCGTTGGTGAGCACGGCGATGTCGGCTCCCGTCGTCACCGCGGCCCCCATCAACGGTCGCTTGGCCCGGTCGCGGTCGCCGCCGCAGCCCAGCACCGCGATCACCCGGCCGGGGACGAGGCGTCGCGCGTCCGCGAGCAGCCGTGCCACCGCGTCCGGTGTGTGCGCGTAGTCGACGACGGCGAGGAACGGCTGTCCCGCCTCGACTCGTTCCATCCGCCCCGGTACGGCGGCGAGGCTCGCCACACCGGCCAGCACCGAGCTGACCTCGAGGCCCGCGCGCACCAGGACGAGGACCGCCAAGGCGGCGTTGCTGAGATTGACCCGTCCGGTCAGCGCGGTCCGCACGTCCAGCTCGGTGTGCTCCGGCCCCACCAGGCGGGCCCGGCCGCCGCGCGGGCCGATCTGTTCCCCACAGCGACGCCACTGCGCATCATCCGCCGCGCCTGTGGTGGTCACCGGGATCTCGGCTGTCGCGGCGAGCCGGATCCCCCACTCATCGTCGATGCAGACGACCCCTTGCGCACTGAGCGACGGCGTGAACAGCCGGGCCTTGGCGCCGAAGTAATCCTCCATGTCAACATGGAAATCCAGGTGGTCCTGCGAGAGGTTCGTGAAGCCGGCGACGTCGACCACAGTGCCATCGATCCGGTTGAGGGCCAGGGCGTGGCTGGACACCTCCATCGCGACCGCGTCGACGCCCCGCTCAACCATCACCGCGAACAGCGCCTGCAGGTCGGTTGCCTCCGGCGTGGTGCGCGCGCTCGGCAGGGTCACTCCGTCGATCCGGGTCTCGATCGTCCCCAACAGCCCGGTACGACGGCCAGCGGCACGCAACCCGGACTCCAGCAGGTACGCCGTCGTGGTTTTGCCGTTCGTCCCGGTGATCCCGAGGACCAGCAGAGACCTCGATGGATCGCCGTACACCCAGCTGGCCGCGGCCCCCATCACCTCACGCGGCGAGTCGACGACCAGCACGGCGCGGGCGCCGGCTGCGCGGGCTCGCGCCGCGGATGGCGGGTCGGTGAGGACGGCGACCGCTCCGGCAGCGACCGCCTGCTCCACGTGGTCGATCCCGTGCGTGGTCGCGCCTGCCCGGGCCACGTAGAGGTCACCCGGGAGCACCTCGCGGGAATCGTGGGTGATGCCCGTGACGGTGGTGGTGGGATCACCGTCGAGCCGGGCGGCTCCGAGCCGGTCCGGCAGCGCGTCGAGGCGGCGCGGCGTCACGACGCCGGGTCGGATCGGCGCGTCAGACATTGCCAGGCACGCTACCCGTCATCACCAGGTCGTCGGAATCGTGGGCTTGTGGTTCCCCGTCGGCGGGATCCCCAGGCTCTGCAACGCGAAGCTCACGACCTTGTGGAAGACCGGGCCGGCCACCGAGCCACCGAAGTGGTTCCCCTTGGGCTTCTCGAGGACGACCTCACAGACCAGCTTCGGGTGCTTGGCCGGCACCATGCCGATGAAGGACGAGACGAATCCTCCGCCGGTGTAGGTCCCGGTGGCGGCGTTCTCCTGGTTGGCGGTACCCGTCTTGCCGGCGACCTGATAGCCGCTGATCTGCGCCTCAGGCGCAGTGCCTTCCTCGGTCGTGACCGACTGCAGCATCTCGCGCATCTGACGGGCTACCGGCGCCGAGATGACCCTGGTGCGGGTCGGGGGTTGGACGGGGATGACAGCGCCGGAGGAGTCAACCGTGCCCTCGAGGATCGTGGGCGCGACCCTGACGCCGTTGTTCGCGATCGTCGAGTAGACGCTGGCGACCTGCAGAGCGGTGGTCTCGATGCCACCTTGGCCGAAGGCGAGTGTCGGCAAGGTCGTCCCCGACCATTGGGAGAACGGCAGTAGGAAGCCCGGGCTCTCGCCCGGTACGCCGGAGCCGGTCGACTGGCCGAGGCCGAAGGCCTTCACGTAGCGCATCAGCGCCTGCGGGCCGAGCCGCTGGGCGACCTTGATCGCCCCGATGTTGCTCGACTGGGCCAAGATCCCGGTCAGCGTCAGGTGCTCGGTCGGGTGGTTCTCGGCGTCGCTGAACGACGTACCTGCCACGTTGTAGGTCGGCGGGATCACGAACTTCGACGTCGGCGTCACCAGGTGCTCCTGCAACGCCGCCGACATCGTGACGCCCTTCATGACACTGCCGGGCTCGTAGGTGTCGTACACCGCCGGGTTGTTGTAGTTCGCATGCGTCGAGGGGTGGTCGGCGTTGAAGCCCGGAGCCGTTGCCATTGCGAGGATCTGGCCATTGCTGGGGTTCATGATGATGACCGAGCCGGCCTGCGAGTGGGTCGCGCTGACCTGCGCCGAGATCGCACGCTGTGCCTCGTCCTGGATGTCGCTGTCGAGGGTCAGCTTGAGGCCGGTTCCGGCGACCGGCGCCTTCAGCACGTCCTTGCCGTCGGGGATCGGGTCACCCGCCACCCCGACCTCGAAGATGCGGGTGCCATTGCGGCCGGCCAGCAGCTTCTGGTCCGCCAGCTCCAGCCCACTCGCTCCGAGCCCGCTGCTGTGGACCAGGCCGACGACGTTCGACGCCAGGCTGCCGTCCGGGTAGATGCGCTTGCTGGTGTCGGGAGTGGCGATGCCCGGCTCGTCGAGCTTGAGTACGGCGTTGCCCACGTCAGGGCTGACGGCATGAGCCAGCAACGAGTACTGGCCCGACACGGTCAACAGTCCCTCGAGCCGGTGCACGCCCATGTGCAGGACGGGAGCGAGCGCCTCCGCGGTCCCGTGCGCTCCGACGACCTGGGTCGGGTCCGCGACCACGTCACGAGCGTCGACCGTCTCGGCCAGCGGATTTCCGTCGCGGTCCAGGATCGGCCCGCGGACCGCGGTAAGGGTGAGCTTGTTGAGCCGCTGGTTCTCGGCCAGCGCGGCGTAGGTGGACCGGTCGAGGCCCTGGAGCTGGATCAGCCGACCCCCGATGACCGACAGCACCATCAGGGCGATGATCAGGACCGCCTCGAGCCGCCGCCGAGGGTTAGGCCGCCGTCGGGCCGGTCGAGGCGGGGTACGGCGCGGCGGTGGTCGCCGTCCACCACCGCCGCCGGAGGGACGCGCGCGGGGTGACCGTGGCGGCGCAGACACGGACATGGGTCCAGCCTCCCGTGTCCGGCGACGTCTAGTGGGCTGACGCGCCGGTGTGACCGGCGCTGTGGTGAGCCTTGTGCCCGCTCGACGTGGTCCCGGCCTTGGTGGCCTTGGTGGCCTTGGTGGCCTTCGCCGCCTTCGTGGAGGTCGTGGAGGTCGTGGACTTCGTGGTGGCCTTCGCAGTCCCAGCCTTGCCGGCGGCACCGTGGTGTTGGCCCTTCGCGGTCTTCTTCGACGGGGTGACGATCGGCGCGGGCGCGGCCACCGGGATCGCGGTCAGGGTGCCGATGACTCGCCCGTCCTTCGCGGTCCGGTAGTCACTGATCGTGCTGGGGCGCATCCCGAGGTCCTCCGCCTCGATCCGCAACGCGGTCGGCGTGCTGGCCTGCTGGTTCGCGACCGCGAGCTGCTGCTCCTGGTCCTGCAGCACGGCGAGGCGCTGAGTCAGGTCGTGCACCCGGAACGACTCCTGGGCCGCGAGGGTGTGGACCAGCAGCAGGCCCATCAGCCCGGTGAGCAGGATCGCGCCGACCAGCACGGCGAACGGCAACCGGCCGGCCGCCATCGGCTGCGTGGGAACGACAGTGAGCCGAGCCGCGGGGGTGCGCTGCGCGGGAACGGGGGCCGGCGCGCGGCGGGGACGCGCCGGTGCGGTCGCTGCTCCGATGGCGCTCATGCGGCCTCCCTGATCCGTTCGACGGCGCGAAGCCGAACCGACGCGGCACGTGGGTTGTCCTCGACCTCAGTCGGCGAGGCGGTCTCGGCGCCCCTCGTCAGCAGCCGTAGCTGCGGTCGTGAGCTCTCGGGCACGACGGGCATGTCGGCCGGAGCGGAGATGGCGGCGCCGGCGGCGAAGGTCCGCTTCACCAACCGGTCCTCGAGCGACTGGTAGGCGAGGACGACGGCACGGCCGCCGACCCGCAGCGCCGGTACCGCTGCCGGGAGGGCCCGCTCGAGTGCACCCAGCTCGTCGTTGACCTCGATCCGCAGCGCCTGGAAGGTCCGCTTGGCCGGATGACCACCGGTACGCCGGGTCGCGGCCGGGACCGCATCACGGACCAGCTCGGCCAGCCGGGCGGAGGAGGTGATCGGGCCGCCCCGACGCTCCCGGTCGATCGCCAGCGCGATCCGGTGCGCGAAGCGCTCCTCACCGTACTGGCGCAACACCCGGCTCAGCTCGGCGACCGAATAGTTGTTGACCACATCCGCCGCAGTTCGTCCAGACGTCGAGTCCATCCTCATGTCGAGAGCGGTGTCTCGGGCATAGGAGAACCCGCGCTCGTCGTGGTCGAGCTGCAACGAGGAGACCCCGAGGTCGAACAGCACCCCGTCGATGCGCTCGATGCCCAGCTCGGCCAGGACCTGCGGAAGTGCGTCGTACACGGCGTGGGTCAAGGTGATGCGTTCGCGGTGGGCGGTGAGCCGCTGCGCCGCGCGGGCCAAGGCTTCCGGGTCGCGGTCGATCCCGACCAGCCGTACCTCCGGGTGCCGGGCGAGCAAGGCCGCGGCGTGGCCGCCAAGTCCCAACGTCGCGTCGACGATGACAGCTGCTGGGACCCGAGCGACCGGGTCGAGCAGGTCGAGGACGCGGTCGAGCATGACCGGCACGTGCCGGGCGGCCGGCCGCATTGCCTCGTCGTCTGCCATGTGGTTGCAGGTCCCTCACAGTGGTCGATACGTCGGATGCCGGGCGAAGCGGGTGGTGAGGATGTGACGCCTGGTCCCCGCCGCCACGCCTGCCGCCGGGGAAGGGGCGTCAGGTGCCGCGGGCGGGGGCCACGCCCCACATCGGCGATGCGTTACAGGACGCCGGGCATCACGTCCTCGGACAATGAGGAGAAGGACTCCTCGGCGCCGGCCAGGTACGCCGACCACGCGGTCGCGTCCCAGATCTCCACGCGCGTGTTGGCTCCGACGACGGCGCACTCGCGGCTCAGGCCGGCGTAGTCGCGCAGCGTGGTCGGAACGGTGACCCGGCCCTGCCGGTCCGGGATCTCGTCGTGGGCACCGGCGAACAGGATCCGGCTGTACTCCCGGACGCCCTTCGCGGTGACCGGCGCGTCACGCAGCCGCTCGGTGACGCGGACGAACTCCGCCATCGGGAACACGTAGAGGCAGCGCTCCTGGCCCTTGGTGATCACCAGTCCACCCGCCAGTTCGTCGCGGAACTTGGCCGGCAGGAACAACCGGCCCTTGTCGTCCAGGCGCGGTGAGTAGGTGCCGAGGAACACGGCCCGCCTCCCCACTTCGCACCCAGATCACGCCGCCACGGGCTCAGATTCGCCACACTGTGCCCCACAGCGCGCCACACTACTCCACTTCACTCCCCCGTCAACCATTTTGCGGGTTTCTCTCCCCCTGGTGAACCCACACCGACGCCAACCCGTGATTTCCTCCGACGCCCCGTTGGCCTGCTGACCTGGCAGACTTGGGACAGGCTCGGCGCGGTGACGCCCGGGCACCGATGCCACGAGGAGGTGCCGCCGGTGTCACAGGCACCGTCGACTGGCGCGGACCTGCGCGAGGTCGCCGCCGTCGGGTCCCGCATCGCGGAGGCGATCGAAACCGTCATCGAGGGCAAGCCGGACGAGGTGCGGCTCGCGGTCACGGTGCTGCTCGCCGAGGGCCATCTCCTGGTCGAGGACGTCCCGGGTGTCGGCAAGACGATGTTGGCGAAGGCGCTGGCCCGGTCCATCAACTGCTCGGTACGACGGGTTCAGTTCACGCCCGACCTGCTGCCCAGCGACATCACCGGTGTGTCCGTCTACAACCAGGAGCGCCGCGACTTCGAGTTCAAGCCTGGCGCCATCTTCGCGAACATCGTGGTGGGCGACGAGATCAACCGCGCCTCGCCGAAGACCCAGTCCGCGTTGCTGGAGTGCATGGAAGAGCGCCAGGTGACGGTCGACGGCGTGACCTACATCCTCGACGCGCCTTTCATGGTGATCGCCACCCAGAACCCGGTGGAGATGGAAGGCACGTATCCGCTGCCCGAGGCGCAGCGTGACCGTTTCACCGCCCGGCTCGCGCTGGGCTACCCGTCGCCCGCGGCCGAGCTCAGCATGCTCGACACCCACGGCGCCGGCTCCCCGCTCGAGGAGCTCGACCCGGTCAGCGATGACCTCGAGGTCGCGAAGCTGGTGTCGGCAGTCCGCACGGTCCACGTCGCCGACAGCGTCCGCCGTTATGCGGTCGACCTCGTCACCGCGACCCGCAACCATCCCGACCTTCGGCTGGGCGCGTCGCCGCGCGCCACCCTGCAGCTGTTGCGGACCGGCCGAGCCGCGGCGGCACTCGACGAGCGGGACTACGTCACCCCTGACGACCTCCACGCCCTGGCCGTCCCCGTACTCGCCCACCGACTGCTGCTCTCCGCGGAGGCTCAGATCGGCCGGCGCTCCGCAACCTCGGTCGTGGAGTCGGTCCTCGCAGAGGTGCCGGTACCCGCAACGGCGGCTCGCCGCCCGGCCTGATGCGCGGCGCGCTGGGGACTCTCACGGTGCGAGGCCGCTGCGTGCTCGCAGCCGGAGTCGCCACTGCGATCAGCGGCCTGGCGTTGCACGAACGGGATCTGCTGCGCGTCGCCACCTTGCTCATCGCGCTGCCGCTGGTGGCGGCCGCCATGGCCGCACGCACCCGGCTACAGCTCCGCTTCCACCGAAGGCTGGAACCGGCCCGGGTCAGCGCGGGTGAACGCGCCCAGGTGGTGCTCCGGCTCGAGAACATCTCGCGGTTGCCCACCGGCTTGCTGCTCGTGGAGGACACCGTCCCCTACCTGCTCGGCGGCCGGCCGAGGATCGTGCTTGACCGGTTGCGCCCGAAGCTGCCCGTGGAGATCAGCTACCCGGTTTCGGGTGAAGTCCGGGGTCGGTACTCCATCGGTCCGCTGACCGTCCGGCTGATGGACCCGTTCGGGATGTGCGAGCTGCCTCGGTCGTTCAGCTCCGTCGACACGTTGGTGGTGACCCCGGCGGTCGTCCCGCTGCCGAGTGTCCGGCTGACCGGAGAGTGGGCCGGCGCGGGCCTGAGCACGGCGCGCTCTGTCGCCACCGCCGGCGAGGACGACACCGCAACCCGCGAGTACCGCCACGGCGACGACCTGCGCCGGATCCACTGGCGCACCACGGCCCGCCGGGGCGAGCTCGCGGTTCGCCGCGAGGAGCAACCCTGGCAGAGCCGCGGCGCCGTCCTCCTCGACACCCGAGCCAGTGTGCACCGGGGTGATGGTGCGGGCTCGTCGTTCGAGTGGGCCGTGTCGGCCGCAGCCTCGATCTCGGTCCACCTGGCCCGGTCCGGCTTCACGCTTCGACTCGTTACCGACACCGGCGCCGAGATGTCGTCAGCCGGCCACTCAGTCTTGGGATACACGAACACCGTCGTCGACGAGCTCGCCGTGGTCCAGCCGTCGCGCGCGAGGGACCTCAGTGTCGCCACGTCCGCGATCCGGCGGCAGGGCGGCGAGGGTCTTGTAGTCGCGATCCTCGGAGTCCTCGGGCTCGAGGACGCTGAAGGACTCACCCGGCTGCGGGCAAGCAACTCCGCGGTCGGTGTCGCACTCATTCTCGACACCCCGTCGTGGGTGACGTCCGCCCCGCCGGCGGACATCTCCCCGTCCTCGTCGCCCGAGGCGCGGGACATGCTGCTCGCCGCCGGCTGGCGAGTGCTAGAGGTACGCCGGGGCGATGCGTTGGTCGATCTGTGGTCGGAGGCCGGCATGCGCATCGCCGCGACGGCGTCGCGGACCGTCGTCGGCGCCACCACCGGTGCCTGGGGCGCCGCTCCCGGGGGGAACCGGCGATGAGCGCACAGCTCCGGCTCGCTGCGGCAGGGGCGGTCGCGACCGCCGCGACCGCGTTGTCGCTGCACACCGTCTTCGCCGGCTGGCACTGGCTCGGGCCGGTGCTGGGAACCATCGTCCTGGTCATGGGTACGACGGCGGCCGCGCGGGCCGCCCGGCTACCTGCGGTGCTGCAGCCGATAGCTGCCGGTGTGGTCATCCTGCTGTGGATCACGTTCCTGGACGCCCGCTCCGTCGCGGTGGACGGTGTGTTCCCCGGCCCGAGTGCGTTTCGTGCGTTGCGGGACGTGACCCGCAACGGGATCAACGACGTCCACCAGCTCGCGACGCCGGTCCCGACGCATCGTGGCGTCGTCCTGCTGGCGGTGCTGGGCGTGGCCGCCGTCGCCTTGGTCGTCGACCTGATGGTGGTGCAGCTCCGACGGGTGGCGCTGGCGGGCCTGCCGTTGCTCGGCTTGTTCGCCACGTGCGCGGGAGTCGGTCGTCACGGCGCCGGGGTCATCGCCTTCGTCGTGTCTGCCGCCGGGTTCCTGTGGCTGCTGTTCGTGGACAGCCGCGAGCGGGTGACGCGCTGGGGCACCAGCGTGAGCGCCGGGGTGAGCCAGCGCCGCCGCGGCATCTGGGCCGACGTCGGGTCCGATCCGTCGCCCTCGGACACCGCGACCGCACTGGGCCGGCGGATCGGCGGCGCAGCGATCGGTCTCGGCGTCATCGTGCCGCTGCTGCTCCCCGGACTGCACACCGGAATCGGGCACCGGCACGGCGGACACGGCGGCAGCGGCGGCGACATCGTCACCGTGAATCCAATCGTCTCGATCGCGAGCGACCTGCAGGAACAGACTGCCCGGCCATTGCTCACCTACCGGTCCTCGGCCGCCGACCCCGGCTATCTGCGGCTGACGTCCCTCGCCAACTTCTCGGGCAACAGCTTCTCCGCGTCCACTCTCGTCGCGTCGTCGGAGAACGCGAAGGTTGACGGGCCGGTGCCTGGCGTGGCGCCTCCGGTGGCAACGACCGCGGACCCGTCCCAGACCACCGCGGTCACCATCTCCAAGACGTTGGGGGTGCATTGGCTGCCGGTCGAGTCTCAGGTGGCGACGGTCGCGCTGCCCCAGTCGAGCAACTGGCTCTACGACACGCCCTCGGGGACCATCTTCTCGGCGAGCAGCTCCACCAGTGGGCTGCAGTACACGACCACCTCGGTCCCGGTCGATCCGAGCCCCACGCAGCTGGCTGCAGCAGGCGCGCCGGCTGCGGCACTCGCGCCGGACATGACCGTGCCGAGCGACCTCTCGCCGGCCGTTCGGCAGCTGACCCATCAGGTCACCAAGCAGGCCAAGACGCCGTACGCCGAAGCCCTCGCGATCCAGGACTTCCTGACGAAGGGTCACCGGTTCGTCTACGACACGACGATCCCGGCCAACACGAGCGCAAACGGGCTGGCCGACTTCCTGCTGAGCTCGCGGCGGGGCTTCTGCCAGCAGTTCTCCACCGCCATGGCGGTGATGGCACGGATCGTGGGTATCCCGTCCCGGGTCGCGGTCGGTTTCACCCGGGGCACGCTGCAGCCGAACGGCAGCTGGTTGGTCACCAGCGCTGACGCGCACGCCTGGCCGGAGCTGTGGTTCCAGGGTGTCGGGTGGGTGCCGTTCGAGCCGACCCCGCGCGGCGACGGTCAAGCCGTGACCCCGGCGTACGCCCAGGGCACGGCGAGCCAGGTGACGAACCCTTCGGGTGGCGGCGCCGACGGTCCCCGCCACAACGCGCTGCAGAACACCAAGCCGTTGGGCCCGGCCGCGCGCCGGGGAGCCATCGGTACCGGCGGGACGACGACCGCCAGCGCGACCAGCGGTGGCGGCGACTCCACGGCGCTGTGGCCGCTCGTCGTGCTGCTCGTCGTCGCGGTCCTGCTCGCTCCGTGGGCGGTGCGCCGGCTGGGACGGCGTCAGCGACGGCATCGGATGAACGACCCGGCGATGGCGGCGCAGGCGGCTTGGGCCGAGCTGCGGGCGGTGTCGCTCGACCTGCACGCACCGTGGGACGACGACCGTTCGCCGCGTCAGGCGGCCGCCGGGGTGGCCCGCGTCGTGGCCGGTAACCGCGCCGCCGCCGACGCGCTGGCGCAGGTGGCGCTCGCCGAGGAGTCCTCCCGGTACGCCCGCAACCCACAGCCTGTCGGGCCGACCCTGTGGGCCGACGTCGACACCGTGGCCAGGGCACTTCGCGACCGGCTCCGGCCCGTCAACCGGCTGCGATTCCGGCTGTTCCCCCGCTCGCTGCTGCTCGCGGTGCGACCGGTGGTGTGGCGGGCGGCCGACGCCCTCAACGGCCTCGACGGCTGGCTAGGTCGGTCATGGCGGAAGCGACCGCACCACGGCCCAGGGCCGCGGACATCAGGCGAGGCCTAGCGGATCAGCGCTCGTCCTGCCGGCGCTGCCACCGCTCCTCGAGGCGCTGCACGACGGACCGGCGTGGGACGGCGGTGGTGGTCGTCGCGGGACGGGGGCCCCGACCTCGACGACGGAACCGACCGCTGGGGGCTGCGGCCGGGCGGTTCGGAGCCACCATGCGCTGCCAGGACGCCACCGCGAACGTCACGGCCGCCAGCATGATGATGAACCCGGCAACCCCAACGACCACGAGCTTGGTGATCACCCCGGCGAGCAGCAGACCGAGGCCGACGACCAGCACCGCAGCCGCCCGGATGATGCGGCGGCGCTGGTGGCTGCGCAGGTCGTTGCTGCGGTAAATGCTGGCGAACTTGGGGTCCTCGGCATACAACGCCTGCTCGATCTGCTCGAGCAGACGCTGCTCGTGCTCAGAGAGCGGCACGAATGCCTCCTTGGACAAGCTCGCCACCCGCAGTGGCGCTGATACGAGGATACGGTCGAGGGGAAGGGTTCTGCCACCCCGTCTTCGGCACAGTGGACGCGGGAATCAAGCCGGGTCGCCGCGCTGGGGATCGACGAGGGCGGCCGGTCGCACCGCTCCGGTCCCGAACCGGGCCGCCGCGCGGTCGGCCGCCCGCTCTGCAGCCCGCCATTCCTCGTCCGCACCGCCCAGTGCCAGCTGCCGCGGCGTGCTGCCGGCCTCGGTCAGCCCCTCCACCCTGACGCCGACCAACCGGAGCCGGGCCCGCTGCAGCCCGAGGGCGTCGTAGAGGCCTCGGGCGGTGTCGTAGACCACCCGGGCGACGTCCGTCGGATCCCGCAGCGTGCGGGAGCGGGTGATGGTCGTGAAGTCGGCGAACCGCACCTTGATGCTCACGGTTCGACCGACCAGCTCAGCGGCCCGGAGCCGGGCGGCGGTCCGCTCGGAGAGCCGTAGCAGCTCCCGGAGCACGATCGCGGGGTCATCGATGTCGCGCGCGAAGGTCTCCTCCGCCCCGATGCTGCGGTCCGGCTCCTGAGGGATGACGCTGCGATCGTCGCGGCCCCAGGCCAGCGCGTACAGGTGGGCTCCGGCGGCGGCGCCGAGCGCCCGCACCAACGTCGACTCGGCGGTGTTCGCGATGTCGCCGATGGTGCGCAGCCCGAGCCGGGCCAGTGCCTCCTCTGTCTTCTCGCCCACGCCCCACAACGCGCCGACCGGGAGCGGGTGCAGGAACCCGATCACCTCGTCGCGGGGGACGACGAGCAGCCCGTCGGGCTTGGCCATGCCCGAGGACAGCTTCGCCACGAACTTGCTGCTGGCCACCCCGACCGAGCAGGGCAGCCGTTGCTCGTCGGCGACTCTCGATCGGATCAGCTCACCGATCTGGCGCGGGCTGCCCAATCGACGTACCGCGCCGGCGATGTCGAGGAACGCCTCGTCCAGGGACAGCGGCTCGACGAGGGGGGTGATCGAGGCGAACACCTCCATGACCCCGCGTGAGGCTTCGGCGTATGCCGGTGGATCCGGCGGGATGATCACGGCCTGCGGGCACAGCCGCCGGGCTCGCATCATCGGCATCGCGCTGTGGACGCCGAACTCCCGGGCCTCATAGGTCGCGGCCAGCACCACCGACCGGGAGCCGAGACCGCCGACGACGACCGGCAGCCCCCGCAGCTCCGGCCGGTGTCGCAGCTCGACGCTGGCGTAGAAGGCGTCCATGTCGACGTGGAGAATCGTGCAGCCGGCGTCGTCGCCGGGCCGCTCCCTCGACGTGGCGACCCGTTGCAGCTGCCGGCGGCTCACGACCAGCCGTTCAGCGGCGCTCGGCGAGGACGTGCAGCTGGGTCGCCACCGCGATGTACGTCGGATCGTCGGCGGCCGCCCGCTCGAGCGCCACCAGGTCGGCGACCGCCTGCGGGTCGACGTCGAGCAGTGCCGCCGGCGCCGCGTCGGCGAAGATCCGGATCCCGTGCGAGCTACGAACCCCGAGGTCGGCTTCGGCCAGCAGGCCGTGGAGCTGCGGAAGCGTGAACCGCCGGGCCAGCGAGTCGCCGTCGCCGGCCGACCCCTGCGGATCGGCGAGCAGGTGACGGGCCTGGCTCAGCCGGCCGGCCGCGACTCGAGCCACGACCGCGGCCACCCGGTTGGCGGCGAGCAGGCTGACCAGGCCGCCCGGGCGGAGCACGGCCGCGACCGCTGAGAGCGCGTCGCTGGGGTCGTCGACGACCTCGAGGACGCTGTGGCAGAGCACCAGGTCGACGCTCCCGGCACCGATCAGCTCGACCACGTCGGTGGCATCACCCTGCACTCCGCGCACCAGGTGCTCAGTGCCGGTCTCGGCGGCTCGCCGCTCCAGCGCGGCGAGCGAGTCGGGGCTGGGGTCGACGACGGTGACGCTGTGCCCCAGCTCGGCCAGCGGGACGGCGAACCCGCCGGTCCCCCCGCCGAGGTCGAGCACGGCCAACAGATCGGTGTCGGCTGCCCTCGTCGCCAGCGCATCGAGCAGCACGTCCCAGACCACCGCGGTCCGGACCGAGGCACGGGAGCGTCCTCGGTCGGCCATGCGCGTCAGCCTAGGGCCCGCGGCCGACACCGTCCGGCCGCTACGCGCAGCCGCTGCCGACCGACCTAGTGACGGGTGACGGTGAGCTTCACCGCGCCGGAGTCGTTGCCCCGCGAGCCGTCCGCCAGCTGCCCCACGACCGTGGAGGTGTGCGGCGGGCTGATCACCAGCCGGTAGGTGTGGTTGACGACGTTGCAGCCATGACCGTTGTTGTGGGTCGGGACCCACTGCGCGCCCCAGCTGCCGAACTGATCGCCGGAGATCGACGCCTGCCCGATGGAGCCGCTGGACAGCACCCAACCGTCCGCGGTCCGCTCGCAGACCGCGTCGGCCCGGGCCTTCGAGTTGCGGCTGTGATGCCAGACACCGGTCGCCTTGACGACGTACCGGGCTCCGCCCTTGATCAGCCACATCGCGTTGGTGGTCCCGGACGCGGCCTTCACGGTGAGGGTGTGGTGGCCGTGCTTGAGCACCGGCAACGGTGGTTCGACGTCGCCCGCAACCTGGTGGGTCCAATACGACGTTTTCTTCTCGGCGCCAGCCCAGTCGAAGGAGAAGTGCATGTGGTTGATGTGGCACAGCGTCACGCCGGAACAGGCGTAGGGCTGCCACGACTGCGACCAGGTGCCCCAAATCCGCTTGTCCCAGATGACGTACATGATCCCGAGCCGCCGCAGCATCGCATCCTTGTTGCCATAGGCGTCGGTCGCGAACAGCCAGTGGAGCATCGCCTTGCCGGCCTTGCGCCCGCTCTTGGTGCGGTAGTCGGCGCGCCAGTCCCAAGCACGACCGTCCTTGTGCTCGGAGGTGTCCCCCACGTCGCAACCGCGCATGTCGCCGTCCGACCCGGTCTTCGGGTACGCCTTCAGCACCAGCTTCTCGAACGCCTTCACGCCCGGCTCGACGGTCGAGCGGCAGAAGAACTGGGCCTGGTAGGGCGCCAGTGCCTCGATGGCGGACTTCTCGTGCGGGATCGGCGGGGCGGCGGCGGCACTCGGAGCGACGATGACGAGGCCGGCCAGCGTGCCGGCGATCGCCGGGAGCACGAGCAACGACAGGGACCGATGCCGGCGGATCGGGGCGTGACGCATGAACATCCTTCTGCTGGGGGTCACGGACTCCGAGGCGGTATCGACCGAGGATGCCAGGCGATTGAGCCGATTCGCCGTGAAAACCGACATTTCGCCCGGTTGGCGGACACCGCGGCGGCGACATCAGGCGCCCGAGCTGCCAGGACTGGAGTGCCAGAGCTTGCGTGGCGGCCGGCTCGGCTCCTGCCCGGCGGGCCGGATATCGGCGTACGGCGATTGCTCGAACCCGGTCGGGAACACCGTCGGCGTCCCGACCGGTGATCGCGGCGGGCGGGCGACCACCAGATGCGTCGAGCGGCTGCCCGCTGCCCCGGCCACCGCTTCGTCACTGGCCACCACCATGCCGGCCGGACGCCGATTCATCAGCTCCTCGACCGCGGCCGGACCATCCTGTTCCCAGGCCTGGTGCAGCGCGGTGAGATCCCAGCAGGCGGCGGCGTTGATCGAGATCCCGCGGGGACCGGTTCGCCGCATCGTTCCCCGGATCACCAGCAGCCAGGAGTGGAACAGTGTCGCGGCGTACCCCGCCTGCGCAGTGTCGAAGAAGGTCGCGTCCAGCGGGCCGGTGGCGTCGTCGAGCGTGACGAACACCACCCGGCGCCCGGAACGGATCGGCGGCGTCTGGGTCGCGACCTTCACCCCGGCCACGAGCACCTGCGAGTGGGTGCGACGACGGAGCAGGTCACGTGCCCGGGTCAGGGGCAACGTCGCGAGGAACGGCTCGTAGCAGCTCAGGACGTGGCGGCTCGCGTCGAGCCCCAGCACCTCGAGCTCCGCGCGGACCAGCTCGGCGGCGGTCAGCTCCGGCAGGCCGTGGGTGGCACCGCCGACCAGCGGGTCGACCGGGGCATCGCCGAGATCGAGCGCGAGCTGCACCTCGATCGGCGCGACCGCGGCGGTTGCCTGCGACTGCCGGGCCGCCTGCTCCCGCACTCCCCCGCCGCTCGACGTGTCAGCACCAGGGAGGGCTATAGCCCGCTGTGCTGCTGACAACTTGCGGGTCGGACGGGTACGCCGGCCGACTGCCCGGGAGTAGCTGTCGAGCTCGGCCACCTGGAGGAGCAGGTCGCGGCGCCCTACCTGGCCGCGGCGGCGGACCGGGAGGGTCGCACCGATTCCGTAGATCGCGTCGAAGCCGCCGGCCAGCACCAGCCGCTCCACGATCGGTCGCGAGACCGACGCGCGGTGCCAGAAGTCCGACAGCGAGCCGTACGGCCGGCCGCCGACGATGCGGGCGATCTCGCTGTCGTTGATGCCCTTCACGTCGGCGAGCGAGAGCCGGATGCCGTACCGCGGACCTGGCGGCAGTGTCGGTTCGGGAGGTGCGCCGAGGATCGCGGGTGGTGGCTCGTCGAGCCGGGCCAGCCGCTCGATGCGGTAGCTCCCGTCGCAGACGTTGACATCGAGCGGCAGGATCGAGATGCCGAACTGCCGGGCGTCGTCGAGGATCAACCGCTTCGGGTACATCCCAGGGTCGTGGGTGAGGACGCCCGCGAGGAACGCCGCGCAGTGATGTGCCTTGAGCCACGCCGACTGGTAGGTCGGTAGCGCGAACGCCGCTGCGTGCGCCTTGCAGAAACCGAATGATCCGAACGATTTCAGCACCTCCCATGCCCGCTCCACGGTGTCGAGGTCATAGCCGCGACGCAGCGCGGTCGGGATGAACCAGGCCTGGATGTCGGCATGCGCCGCGGGGTCGCCGAGCGCCCGTCGCTTCTCGTCGGCCACGGCCAGCGTGCAGCCGGTCAGCACGTGGAACATCTCGAGCACCTGCTCGTGGAACACGACGACGCCGCAGGTCTGCTCGAGGGTCTCGTGCAGGTCGGGATGCAGGTACGACGCCGGCGCCCAGCCCTGCCTCGCCTCGA
>DATAVK010000100.1:0-13385 GCA_036267755.1 Mycobacteriales bacterium | reverse complement strand
GGGCAGCAGTCGGCTCGCTGGTCACCCCCACGGCGGTCGTCACGCCAGCACCGGCAGATGACCGGACAGGTCTGCGCGCTCGCCACTCGCCGATACCCGGCCGGCGCTGCGGGCGTCGGCCCAGGCCAGCCGGCCGGTGGCAAGGTCGAGCCAGGTCACGGGATCGGTCTCCACAACATTCGGCGGGGTGCCTCTAGTGTGACGCGGCCCGGAAATGCACTGCACCGCGACGTACGGCGGGACCCGGAGCTCGACGGAACGGCCGGGGGCCCGGCCCGCGAGAATCCGGGCCAGGATCCGGGCAGTCGTGGCCAAGGCGCCGCGGTCCAGCCGCGGCTCGATCCCGGTCGCGGCGGCCAGGTCCAGGCCGTGGATGCATCCCTCGAGGCACCGGGTCACCAGGTAGTCATCGAGCCGCATCGTCCCGCGCCGGTTGACGGCGAGCAGCGCGGCATCATCCAACGTCGCGAGGAGCGTGACGGCGTCCTCGGTCTGTTGATGGACGGCCGCGCGCAGCTGGGTGGGGCTGCGGCCGGCTGCCTCACGGCGCGCCCGCTCGGCGATCCTCGCGTTCCCGTCGCTGCCGAAGTCGTAGTACTCGGCGACCGATTGCGGGCCGCCGGCCGGCTCCTCGGGGGACTCGAGCATCCGGCTGATGTGGCTGGGGTTGCGTCCGACGTGCGCGACCAGCTCGGCGACCGTCCAGCCACCCAGTCGGGTCGGCGCCGGGAAAAGCGAGTCAGGAACCTCGTCGACCATCGCCTCGATCGCCCGCCACTGGGCGACGGCCGACTCGCGGATGCAGACCATCGACTCAGCCGAACAGCGCCGGCAGCGTCCCCTCGGACGCAGCGCGCAGCTCCGGCAGCGCCAGGTCCACACTGCCCTCGACGACCAGCCGGTCGCCGCCGGTGACGCCGATCCGGCGCGCCGGGACGCCGGCCTCGGCAGCCGCCGCAAGCACCGCATCGACATCGGCGGTGGCGACGACTACCCGAGCCGTCGACTCGCTGAACAGCTCGACGAACGGGTCGCCATCGAGCCGGACCACCGCACCGACGCCGCGCAGCAGCGCAGCCTCGACCAGCGCCTGGGCCAGGCCTCCTTCGGCCAGGTCGTGAGCTCCGGTCACGAGCGCCTCGGCCGACGCCTTGACCAGCAGCTCGGCCAGGGCGCGCTCCGCCGCGAGCCGGACCTCGGGCGGGTGGCCACCGAGATGATCGTGCTCGACCCAGGCCCAGGCCGACCCGTCGAGCTCGTCGGCGGTCTCGCCGAGCAGCACGAGCTCGTGGCCGGCTGCCAGGAACCCACTCGGCACCCGCCGGGCGACGTCCTCGATCACCCCGAGTACGCCGATGACCGGGGTCGGGTTGATCGCGGTGGCGCCGGTCTGGTTGTAGAAGCTCACGTTTCCGCCGGTCACCGGCGTACCGAGCTCGCGGCAGCCCTGCGCGAGGCCGGAGGTCGCTTCGGCGAACTGCCACATCACGGCCGGGTCCTCGGGCGAGCCGAAGTTCAGGCAGTCCGTGATCGCGAGCGGCCGGGCGCCGGAACAGGCGACGTTGCGGTAGGCCTCGGACAGCGCGAGCTGCGCACCCGCCCGCGGGTCGAGCTTGGCGAACCGGCCGTTGCCGTCCAGGGAGAGCGCGATGCCGCGTGTCGTGTCGTCGCCGAGCCGCACCACGCCGGCGTCGTGCGGCATCGCGAGCACCGTCCCACCAAGCACGTAGCGGTCGTACTGCTCGGTCACCCAGCCCCGCGAGCACAGCTCCGGCGAGGCGACCATCCGCAGCAGCGTTGCCTGCAGCTCGTCGGCAGTGGACGGACGCGGCAGCGAGTCCGATCGGTCGGCCTGCAGCGCGTCCTGCTCGTCATCGGGACGTGCGATGGGACGGGCGTAGACCGGACCGTCGTCGGCGAGCGAGCCGGGAGGTACGTCGACCACCACCTCGTCGCGCCAGCTGATGACGAGCCGGTCGCCGCCGGTGACCTCGCCGATGACGGTGGCCAGGACCCCCCAGCGGTCGCAGAGCTCCAGTACGGCGTCGACGTTGTCGGGGGTGATGATCGCGAGCATCCGTTCCTGGGACTCACTCGTCAGCACCTCGAGCGGCGACATCGACGCCTCTCGCAGTGGGACGGTTTCGAGCCGGACGTGCATGCCGCCGTCGCCGTGGCCCGCCGTCTCGCTAGTGGCGCAGGACAGGCCGGCGCCGCCGAGGTCCTGGATGCCGGCGACCAGGTCACGGTCGAACAGCTCGAGGCAGCACTCGATGAGGACCTTCTCGGTGAACGGGTCACCGACCTGGACCGCCGGCCGCTTCGACGTTGAGGTCGCATCGAATGTGGCGCTGGCCAGCACCGAGACGCCGCCGATCCCGTCCCGCCCGGTCTTCGCGCCGAGCAGGACGACAGCGTTGCCGGTGCCCTTGGCCTGCGCGAGCTGGATCCGGGAGTGCGGCAGCACACCAACGCAGAGCGCGTTCACGAGCGGGTTTCCGGCGTACGTCGGGTCGAACCCGACCTCACCGCCGATGTTGGGCAGCCCCAGGCAGTTGCCGTAGCCACCGACGCCCGCCACGATGCCGCCGACCAGGCGCCGCGTGTCCGGCGCCGACGCATCGCCGAAGCGCAGCGAGTCCATCACCGCGATCGGACGGGCGCCCATCGTGAGGATGTCGCGGACGATGCCGCCGACACCGGTCGCGGCGCCCTGATAGGGCTCGACGTACGACGGATGGTTGTGGCTCTCGACCTTGAAAGTGACCGCGAGGCCGTCCCCCACGTCAACGACGCCGGCGTTCTCGCCGATCCCGACGAGCATCGCGTCGCTCGCCGGCGGGTTCTCGGCGAACTGCCGGAGGTGGACCTTCGAGGACTTGTAGGAGCAGTGCTCGCTCCACATCACGCTGTACATCGCGAGCTCGGTGTCGGTCGGGCGGCGTCCCAGGATCTCGTGGATCCGGGCGTATTCGTCGTCCTTGAGCCCGAGCTCGGCGTAGGGCTGTGAGACGTCGGGGGTCTGGGAGGCGTGGTCGACGGTGTCGATGGCGTCCGGCGGCGCGGCGCTCACGCAGCGACCAGCGCGCTCAGCACGGAGGCGAACATCGTGAGCCCGTCGACCCCCGGGCCGGTGAGCTCCTCGATGGCGTGCTCGGGGTGGGGCATCAGCCCGACGACGTTGCCAGCATCGTTACTGACACCGGCGATGTCGTGCAGCGATCCGTTCGGGTTCCCGTCGACGTAGCGGAACACGATCTGGTCGTGCTCCTCGAGCTCGACCAGCGTGGCGGCGTCGGCGACATAGCGGCCCTCGCCGTGCTTGACCGGGATCAGGATCTGCTGGCCATCGCCGTACCCGCTGGTCCAGACCGAGCCGGCGGACTCGACCCGCAGCTGCTGGTCGCGGCAGACGAAGTGCAGGCCGGCGTTGCGGGTCAGCGCCCCGGGCAGCAGCCCGGCCTCGCAGAGCACCTGGAAACCGTTGCAGATTCCGAGCACCGGCAGCCCGCGCCCGGCCGCCGCGACGATCTCGGCGACCACCGGTGAGAACCGCGCGATGGCACCGGCCCGGAGGTAGTCGCCGTAGGAGAAGCCGCCCGGGAGAACGACAGCGTCGACACCGCGCAGGTCAGCGTCCCCATGCCAGAGCGGGACCGGTGTGGCACCGGCGAGCCGGGCGGCACGCAGCGCATCGCGATCGTCGAGCGAGCCCGGGAAGGTGACGACACCGACACGTGCGGTGGAGGCGGGCACACGCCCACGATACCGGCGGGGTCGGTCAGCGGCCGGAGGCCGGGCCGCTGCCCTGGAGCGCCCCGAGGGACTCGTCCGCGTGGAGCACGACGGGGTCGGCGGGGCTGGTCCGGCTGCGGTACGGCGATCCGTCGAGGGCGACGAGGGCCTTCTCGAAGTGGACCGAGCCGCGGCCGTCGACCGGGCTGAACTGGACGTTGTCGACGAGGGCCCGGATCAGCTGCAGGCCGCGGCCGGCTTCCGCGCCCGAGTCGGCGTCGGCCAGGCCGAGCCGGGTCGCGTCGAAGCCCGACCCGTTGTCGATGACGTCGATGACGCACTTGTCGTCGCGCAGCCGCGCCGCGACTTGGTACTGGTCGCCGGTCTCGGCATGGTCCAGGACATTCGTGCACGCTTCGGTGAGCGCCACCTCGATGTCGCTGATGCAGTCCTGATGGACGGCGAGGGTCACCAAGGCGACGCGGAGTACACGTCGGATGACGGGCACGCTGATGGCGTCACGTGGAAGTGACAACCTCACATCGATGTCCAAGACGAGCCTCCTTAGTAACAGGAGTACCCGCTGAGACCAGACATCTACCCCGAAACGGACGACTCGATATGAACCACAAAATCCTCGATGACCAGGTTGGCCAGCAGCGCCTCCGCGGCGCGGCGCGCAACGTCGAGCGGATCGTCCTCGTCAGCGACCTCGATCTCGAACCGCTTCCCCTGCCGCACGCCGGTAATCGCGGCAAAACCCAGGCTCGGCAGAGCGCGCGCGATCGCCTGCCCCTGAGGATCGAGGATCTCGGGCTTCGGCATCACGTCGACGACCACTCGGACCATGACTGGACCCTATCGAGCGCTCACGCCGACCGGAGGTACGCCGTGAAGTCGCGCCCGGTGAGCCGCTCGTAAGCCTCGATGTACTTCGCCCGGAGCCGCTCGACGACGTGATCCGGGAGCGGCGGCGGTGGCGAGCCCGAGCCACGGTCCCAGCCGGATTCGTTTGTCAGCCAGTCACGCAGGTACTGCTTGTCATACGACGGCTGCTGGCCGCCGGGATGCCAGGTCTCGGCCGGCCAGAACCGGGAGGAGTCAGGAGTGAGGACCTCGTCGGCCAGGACGAGCGCGCCGGGGGCGTCGGCGCCGAGCTCGATCTTGGTGTCAGCGAGCAGGATCCCGGCGGCCGCCGCCAGACCGCGGCCGCGGTCGTAGACGGCCAACGTGAGCTCCCGCAGCCGGCCGGCGGTCTCCTCGCCTACCTCGGTGACGACCTCGTCGTACGTCATCGGCTCGTCGTGCTCACCCAGCGCCGCCTTCGTGGTCGGCGTGAAGATCGCCTCCGGGAGTCGGGAGCCGTCCTCCAGCCCGGCGGGCAGCTCAATGCCGCAGATCGTGCCGCTGCGGCGATACTCGGCGTACCCGCTGCCGGCGAGATAGCCCCGCGCCACGCACTCCACCCCAACCATGTCGAGCCGCCGGCAGAGCATCGAGCGGCCGCGCAGCGCATCGGCGTACGGCGCGAGCTCGGCCGGGTAGTCCTCGACGGAGGTGGCGACCAGGTGGTTGGGGACGATGTCCGCGAGCTGCTCGAACCACCACAGCGAGAGCGCGGTGAGGATAGCCCCCTTGTCCGGGATCTCGGTGGGGAAGACGTAGTCGAAGGCCGACATCCGGTCGGTGGCGACCATCAGCAGCAGGTCGTCCCCGACGGAGAACAGCTCCCGGACCTTGCCCGAGTGCAGGTGCCGGTGCGAGAGCCCGGCGAGCGATCCCTCGGTGAGCTTCATGCGAGCGCCGCCACCCGGTCGAAGACCCCGGCGAGCCGGTCGAGGTACCGCTCGGGCCGGCAGACCTCGTCGAGCCGGGCCTCGTCGAGCTGTTGACCCGCCTCGGCCGCGTGCTCCCGCAACGTCTCGCGGAAGGGCACCCCGGTCGTCCAGGTCTGCATTGCCGCCCCCTGGGTGAGTGAGTACGCCGCCTCCCGCGACAGCCCGGTCTCGACCAGTTCGAGCAGGACGGCGCTGGAGTAGATCAGGCCGCCGGTCAGGTCGAGGTTCGCGCGCATCCGAACCTCGTCGACGACCAGGCCGTTGACCAGCCGGGCGGTGAGGTGCAGCAGGTAGTCGGTGCCGATAGCGGCGTCGGGCAGGGCGATCCGCTCGACGCTGGAGTGGCTGATGTCACGCTCGTGCCAGAGCGGGATGCCCTCCATGACCGGCACGATCTGCGCCCGCACGATCCGGGCCACGCCGCAGATCCGCTCGCACAGGATCGGGTTGCGCTTGTGCGGCATCGCGCTCGAGCCCTTCTGGCCCGACCCGAACGGCTCGGCGAGCTCGCGGACCTCGGTGCGCTGGCCGTGCCGGACCTCGAGCGCGATCGCCTCGCAGACGGTCGCGAGCACGGCGAGCGAGGCGACCCACTCGCTGATGCCGTCGCGGATCACGACCTGGGTGGCGACGTCGGCCGGATGCAGCTCGAGCACCCGGGCCACGTGCTGCTCGACGGCCGGGTCGATATTCGAGTAGGTGCCGACCGCGCCGGAGATCTTCGCCACCGCGACCGCCAGCCGAGCGGCGACCAGCCGGTCGCGGCTGCGTGCCATCGCGAAGGCGAAGTCCGCGACCCGGTGACCCCACACGTCCGGCTCGGCGTGCACGCCGTGGGTCCGTCCGACACGGAGGGTGGCGCGGTGCTCGAGCGCGTGGTCGCGCAGCGCCGCCACCAGCGCCGTGGCCTTGGCGACCAGCAGGTCGGTCGCCTCGCTGAGCTGGACGGCCAGCGCGGTGTCGAGCAGGTCGCTCGAGGTCATGCCGTGATGGACCCAGGCGGCGGCCTCGCGCGGCTCGGTCCGGTCGGCCCAGGCGGAAAGGAACGCGATGACGTCGTGCTGGGTGACCGCCTCGATGGCCGCGACCGCGTCCGGGGTGGGCGCGGGCGCCCGTCGTACCGGCTCGACGACCTCGGCCGGAACGGTGCCAGCTTCGGCGTGCGCCTCGAGGACGATGGTCTCGACCCGGCACCACAGCTCGTACTTGTGCGCCTCGCTCCAGACGGCGCCCATCTCCGGCAGCGTGTACCGCTCGATCATCGGGCGCTCAGCTCCTCGTCGGCGGCGTGGCGAGCGATGTCGGTGCGGTAGTGGGCTCCGTCGATCCGGACCGCCTTGACCGCCTGGTACGCCGATTCTCGCGCACTGCTCAGGTCCGGCCCCACTGCCGTCACCGCCAGGACCCGACCACCGTTGGTGACCAGCCGCCGGTCACCGTCGTACGCCGTCCCAGCGTGCAACACCTCCGCGTCCGTGATGTCGTCGAGGCCCTCGATCGGGTCGCCAATGTGAGGCGCGGCGGGATAGCCGGCCGAGGCCACCACGACCGCGACGGCCGATCCGTCGCGCCACTGCAGTGGCGGGTGCTCGGCAAGCCGCCCAGTCGCGACCGCGTGCAGCAGATCGGCGAGCGGACTCTCGAGCAGCGGCAGCACAACCTGGGTCTCCGGGTCGCCGAACCGGACGTTGAACTCCACGACGCGGGTGCCGCGGCTGGTCAGGGCGAGCCCGACGTACAGCAACCCCGAGAACGGCGTGCCGCGGCGGGCCAGCTCGGCGACCGTCGGCCGAACGACGGTCTCGACGACCTCCTGAGTCAGCTCGGGCGGCGCCCAGCCCAGCGGCGCGTAGGCCCCCATGCCGCCGGTGTTCGGCCCGGCATCGCCGTCGCCGACCCGCTTGAAGTCCTGCGCCGGGAGCAGCGGGACGACGGTCTCGCCGTCGGTGAGGCAGAACAGCGACACCTCGGGGCCGTCGAGAAAGTCCTCGACGACCACGGTGTGTCCCACGGCGTGGGCCAGGGCCGCGTCGCGGTCATCAGTGACGAGCACACCCTTTCCGGCGGCCAGCTCGTCGTGTTTGACGACGTACGGCGATCCCGTGGCGTCAAGAGCCGCGGCGACCTCGGCCGGGGTAGTCGCGGTGTAGTGGGCGGCGGTGGGGACGCCCGCGGCCGCCATCACGTCCTTGGCGAACGCCTTGCTGCCTTCGAGCGTCGCGGCCGCGGCGCTAGGCCCGAACACGATGAAGCCGGCGGCGCGAAGCTCGTCGGCGAGGCCGGCGACCAGCGGCACCTCAGGTCCGACGACCACGAGGTCCGGCTTCCAGTCACGCGCGATCTCGACCACATCGCCGGCCGGGAACAGTATCGCGAGCTCGCCGATCCCGGGATTGCCAGGTGTCGCCGCGAGCGCCTCGACTGAGGGATCGCGAGAGAGCGCGAGGCAGAGCGCATGTTCCCGACCGCCGCCGCCGACGACCAGCACCCGCACGACACCGAGATTACTTGTCAGGTGTCTCGGCCCTTCGCTCCGCGCGCCGGTCCTGACAGGTTTAGCTGAGTCGGAGCTCCAGGCCGGAGCGGATCAGCGGCCATTCGTCGCGGATCACGGAGAAGACGACGGTGTCGCGCCAGCTCCCGTCCGCCCGCTTGACCCAGCGCCGCAGCACGCCCTCGCGGGTGGCGCCGAGCTTGGCGATCGCTGCCTGCGACCGAGCGTTGATGCTGTCCGTCTGGAACATCACCCGACCGAAGCCGCAGTGGTCGAACGCGTGCCAGAGCAACAGCAGCTTGCTCTCCGGGTTCACCGAGGTCTGCCAGACGTCGGGCGTGAAGGCCGTCCAGCCCAGATGCACCCGCTCGTTGATCAGGTCGACGTCGCCGAGGCTGGTGGTGCCGACGATCCGGCCGGGCGCCTTCGTATCCCGGTCGATCTCACGGACGATGTACATCGTCCGGTCCTCCTTGTCGACCGCGCTCATCATGGTCCGGCGCCAGCCGATCGGCGCGGTCGGCCGGAAGCCGTTCGCGTACCCCGACGCCCAGACCTCGTCGTGGTCGAGTGCTCGGAACAGCTCGTCGGCGTCGTGCAGCTCGGCGGGATCGAGTCGGATGGTGCGACCGACCAACGGACGGGCATCCGGCGCGACGACGGTCACACCAGCGACCGCACGGCGATCGTCTCGTCGCGGCCCGGCCCCACGCCGATCACGGAGATCGGAGCCCCGCTCATGGACTCGAGGGCATCGACGTACTTGCGAGCCGCCTTGGGCAGGTCCGAGAGCGACCGCGCGCCCGTGATGTCCTGGTCCCACCCGGGAAGCTCCTCGTAGACCGGCTGCGCATGGTGGAAGTCGGTCTGCGTCATCGGCATTTCGTCGACCACCGCACCCCCGATCCGGTACGACGTGCACACCGGGATCGACTCGATGCCGGTGAGCACATCGAGCTTGGTGAGGACGAAATCGGTGACGCCGTTGATCCGGGCGGCATACCGCGCAATCACCGCGTCGTACCAGCCGCAGCGTCGCGGGCGCCCGGTCGTCGTACCGAACTCGCCCCCGACCGTGCGCAGTCGCTCGCCTGCCTCGTCGAGCAGCTCGGTCGGGAACGGACCTTCGCCGACTCGCGTCGTGTAGGCCTTGACGACACAGGCCACCCGGTCGATGCGGGTGGGTGGGATGCCGGATCCGATGCAGGCGCCGCCCGCTGTCGGGTTCGACGAGGTCACGAACGGATAGGTGCCGTGGTCGACGTCGAGCATCATCGCCTGGCCGCCCTCGAGCAGCACCACCTTGCCGGCGTCGAGCGCCTGGGCGAGCAGCAGCCCGGTGTCCGCCACCATCGGTCGGAGCCGATCGGCGTAGGAGAGCAGCTCGTCGACGACCTCGTCGACGGACACGGCCTTGCGGTTGTAGACCTTGACCAGCACCTGGTTCTTGCTCTCGAGGGCGCCCTCCACCTTCTGCCGGAGGATCTTCGCGTCGAAGAGGTCCTGCGCCCGCACTCCCAACCGCGACATCTTGTCGGCGTACGCCGGGCCGATCCCGCGTCCGGTGGTGCCGATCCGGGACTTGCCGAGGAACCGCTCGCCAACTTTGTCGAGCAGGATCTGGTAGGGCGTGATGATGTGCGCGTTGGCCGAGACGACCAGCCGGGAGCAGTCGATCCCGCGGGCCGTGAGGGCGTCGAGCTCTCCCATCAGCACACCGAGGTCGACGACGACGCCGTTGCCGATGACCGGGACGACCCCCGGGGTGAGGATCCCCGCGGGAAGCAAGTGCAGCGCGTACTTCTCATTGCCGATGACGATGGTGTGCCCGGCGTTGTTCCCGCCGTTGAACTTCACGACATAGTCGACCTGCTCCCCGAGCAGATCGGTGGCCTTGCCTTTGCCCTCGTCGCCCCACTGGGCGCCGAGCAGCGCGATCGCCGGCATTGCAGCCGTCCCTTCGACGCGGAAGGCCCCGGGCGCAAGCGACCCGGAGCCTCTTACGGACAGAGGCTAGCGCCAGTGAGGGCGGTCGAGGCAACCTCGACACAGCCCGCGGAGTCGAGGAGGTCATGAGGATGCTGGCGTCGGTCCGCGGGCTGGACGCCGACTTCGAGGCCTTCGTGACCGGCCGCTCTCCGGCGCTGCTGCGGACCGCGGTGCTGCTGACCGGTGACCGGTACGACGCTGAGGACCTGTTGCAGACCGCGTTGCTGCGGGTGGCGCGGCACTGGTCCGGTGCCTTGGACAACCCGGACGCCTACACCCGGCGCGTGCTGGTGAATCTCGCCGTGGACCGGGCCCGGCGCCGTCGCCGCCATCCTGAGCGGCTCGGTGAGGTTCCCGAGCAGCCCGGCCTCACCGTCCGGATTGCCGTGGAAGACCGGGACGAGCTGCTGGCCGCGCTGCGGGCACTACCCGCTCGGCAGCGAGCGACTGTCGTGCTGCGCTTCTGGGAGGACCTCTCGGTGGCCGAGACCGCCGCGCTCCTGGGCTGCACCGAAGGGACCGTCAAGTCCGCCACCAGCAAAGGGCTAGCGCGACTGCGAACCGTGCTCACCGAGCTCGACGAAGGAGCCGACCATGCTGACCGATGAGCAGATCCGGACCGCGTTCCACGACCGGGCCGGAACCAGCCTGGACGGAGTCACGCCGTACCCGGATCTTCTGGGGGATCTCCGCCGTCGTCACCGCCAGCGCGCCCGGCTCGCCGCGATCGGCGCTCCACTCGGCGTCGTCCTGCTTGCGGCCGTCGCGGTGGTCGGCGTGCACTTAGCTAGCGGAAGCTCCGCGGGGGGTCATCAGGGCCAGCCAGCCACGGCTGCGTCGCCAAGCGCGTCGACTCAGCCGCCGCCGCCGGACCTGACCGCGCCCGGTCCCGAGGTGCGGTTGTTCGACCACACGTTCACGATGCCGCCGGACTGGCACGTCACGTCGGTTCGTCACCGCGGGCGCAACGGCCTCCTGCACACCCGAACCGATTCAGCCACGGCAGTAGGTAGCGGCGACTTCGTGACGGTAATGGAGTTCCGGGGCGCGTTGGCCCGTGCCCGCTATCGCGCCACGAACGCCACGCTGGGCAAACTTGTGCCCACGACGATCGCGGGAGATCCGGCGGTCGCCACCCTCCACATCGGGCCCCGGAACATCTCGACCTTGCGGGTGCTGGTCACGCCGCGTGACAGCTTGCTCATCACCGCCCACGGTCTCCCGCTCGCGGAGCTCGAGGACATCGCCCGGGCGGCGCTGCATTCCTCGCCGTGAGGTGGGGTTAGGCGAGGGCGGCGTACGCGGCCGGGTCGCTGTCGACCAGGAACTGCTCGCAGCGCTCGGCCTCGTCGGTCTCGCCGATCGCCTCTGCTGCGCGGTACAACGCATACAGCGATCGCAGGAAGCCTTGGTTCGGCACGTGCGACCACGGCACCGAGCCGTGGCCCTTCCAGCCGGCCCGACGCAGCGCGTCGAGCGAGCGGTGGTAGCCGGTGCGCGCGTAGGCGTAGGACTCGATGACGTTCCCCTCGGCGAACGCTCGGTCCGCGAGCGCGGCCCAAGCCGCGGGGTACGTCGGGAACCGCGCCGCCACCGCTGCGGGGTCCTCGCCCGCAGCGAGCGCCTCACGGGCGTCGGGGACGTCCGGGAGCAGCGTCGGCGGCGGCTCGCCGAGCAGGTTCGGTCGGGTCATCAGTAGATCCAGACCGACGTACCGACGGCGAGCAGGTTGTAGTAGCGGTCGGCAGCGTCGTCGGTGATGCGGACACAGCCGTGGCTGTTCGGGTACGGCGGCACGTTGCTCCCGGTGTCACCGTTGCCCTCACCGTGGATCGCGTAGCCGTCGTAGTTGAAGAACGACGGCCGGTAGAGCGTGCCGAGCCGGGCGTGGACCAGCGCATTGACCTTGTAGACGACGTGGAAGTGGCCGCGCGGCGTGACTGCCCGCTCGGTCTGGCCGTCGGAGCCCGTGAACAGGTAGCCGCCGGCGGTCGAGGTGTCGAGGATCCGCCAGAGCTTGCCGTTCTTCGAGATCAGCAGCACCTGCTTCTCGAGGTTGACCTCGACGGCGATGCCGGAGGAGACCTTGTGCTTGAGGTGGACCCGCTTCGGGTCGGCGAGCGCCTTGAACACGCCCGAGCCGGCGACGCCGTCCTTGGACAGCCCCTGCACCTTCTCGAACGCGGTGACGGCGTGCTCGGCGTCCCAGCCGTAGCTACTGCCGAGGTGGCCCGTGTCGTAGTGGAGCTTGTGGAGTCGCTTCTCAAGCGCGGCCACGACCGCGCCCGAGCTGCCGAGCCGCAGCGTCGGGGCGACAACGTGGGTGGAGGCAGCCTGGCTGACGCCGCTGAGGTGGCGGGTATCGGTGGCGCGGACGACGCGGAACTTCTCGGTCCCCGGGCTGCTGGTCGCCACCGACGCCTTGAAGGAGCCGTGATGGACCCGCGGCCTGGCCACCACGTGCCAGTGGTGGTCGATGCGCTGCTCGAGCTTTACGACACCGGACAGATGCGGCGTCAGCTTGCCCTTGGCGGCGATCTTCAGCAGGGCCGTGCTGCTGGCTGGCAGGGACAGGCTCAGCTGCGGCCGGACACCGACCGAGCGGCCGTTCGATGCCGAGGCGGCATAGGCCTTGGTGCCCGCGAAGACGGCCCGGTACGTGCCCCGCACGTGCGGTACGACGGTCCAGTGGACCGACCCGCTGTGGCTGGTGTGCTCGGTCGCGGCGCCGCTCACGTGGTGCCAGGTCGAGCTGCCGCGGGTCTGGTGCTCCAGAACGACAGCGGCCTCCTTAACGGCGTGGCTGGACGAGGTCAGGGTCGCCGTCACGCCATCTTTGCCGGGGTAGGTGACCGACGACTTGGACACGACGAGCGCGAGCTTGGTGTGCTTCGGCGGCACGGGTGTCGGATCGACGGTGAACGAGTTGGTCGACGGCGCTGAGGTCGTCGTCGGTGCGCCTGCTGGCTGGCTGACGACCAGCTTGCCGCTCTTCGCGCCGGCTGGCACTTTCACGACAATGAGGGTCGACGTCACGGATGAGGCCGCCGCAGGTGTCGCCGTACCGAAAGCGACGGCAGCGGTTTCCGAGCTATTGAAGTTGGTTCCGGTGATGTCCACCGTGGTCCCCACGAGGCCGTGCGACGGGGTGAAGCTCGAGATCGCGGGTTCGGGGACGGCAGCCGACGGGCCGGCGGTCACGACAAGCGTCGCCGCGGTCATAGCGGCACAACCCGCGACGGTCGCAACGGCGCGAAGGGTCGACGGCATGGGAAATCCCCCCAGGAGTGGTCAGATCTGTCAACAATACGGGTGCGACTGACGATTTG
>DATAVK010000099.1:0-12061 GCA_036267755.1 Mycobacteriales bacterium | reverse complement strand
GCGACGTCGGACAGTGCCCGGCCGATCTCGTCGACGTCGATCATGCCGAGCAGGTCGCCGCACGCGATCCGGAGCAGCTCGCGCCGCCGCAGCCCGCGCTCGGCCAGCGCGGCGTCTTCCCAGTCGTCGTTGCGGCGGGCGATCGCGAGCAGCTCGCCGCGCAGCGAGTCGGTCGCCCGGGGCCGCAGCTCGGTGTCATCGGCGAGCAGCGCCACCGTTTCCGGCGCCCGCACCATCAGATCGGCGACGTACCGGCTGGTGGCCAGCAGCCGGGCCAGCCGCTCGGCCGTGATCCCCTCGTCGCGCAGCACCCGCAGGTACCAGGGCGTGCTGCCGAGCGCGTCGCTGACCTGACGGAACGACAGCAGGCCCGCGTCGGGATCGGCCGCGTCGGCGAACCACCCGAGCATCGCCGGGAGCAGGGTGCGCAGGATCGCGGCGCTGCGACCGACACCCGACGTCAGCGACTCCAGGTGGCGCAGCGCCGCCGCGGGATCGGCGAACCCGAGCGCCTCCAGCTGCTCGCGCGCGGCCTCGGGGCTCAGCCGCAACTCGTCGGCGGGCAGCCGTGCGACGGCGAGCAGCAGCGGTCGGTAGAACAGCTTCTCGTGGATCCGGCGTACCTCGCGGCCATGCCGTTCGAGCTCCGCCTGCCACTCCGACTGGTCGCGGTAGCCCATCGCGCGCGCGATCCGGCGGCGGTCCTGCGGATCGGTCGGGAGCAGATGGGTACGACGGAGCTGCCGCAGCTGCAACCGGTGCTCGAGGCTCCGCAGGAACCGGTAGGACGCGGCGAGTTGCGCCGCATCGTCGCGACCGACGTAGCCGCCGTCGGCGAGCGCCGCCAGCGCGAGCATCGTCGTGGGGCTGCGGAGCGTGACGTCGCCCCGACCGTGGACGAGCTGCAGCAGCTGGACGGCGAACTCGACGTCGCGCAGCCCGCCGCGGCCCAGCTTGACCTCGCGTTCGGCCTCGGTGGCCGGGATCAGGTCAACCACGCGCCGGCGCATCGCCTGCACGTCCTCGACGAAGCTCGGCCGCCGGGCGGCCGCCCAGACCAGCGGCGACACCATCGCCACGAACGCTTCGCCGAGCTCCGAGTCGCCGGCCGCGGGCCGGGCCTTGAGCATCGCCTGGAACTCCCAGGTGCGCGCCCACCGGGTGTAGTACTCCTCGTGGCTGGCGAGCGTGCGGACCAGCGGACCGGCCTTGCCCTCGGGGCGCAGCGCCGCGTCGACGGGCCAGATCGCTCCCTCGGCGGTGACCTGGGAGCAGGCCCGCATCATTGCCGACGCCAGCGCGGTTGCCTCAGCGGTCCGCTCCCCCGGCTCCGCGACGAAGACCACATCGACATCGCTCACGTAGTTGAGCTCTCGGCCACCGCACTTGCCCATCGCCAGCACGGCCAGCCGCACGTCGTCGACGCCGGTCTCCGCACGCGCGAGCGCGAGCGCGGCCTCGAGCGTGGCATCGGCGAGATCGGCGAGCTCGGCGGCGACGTCGTCGACCAGCGCGTCGCCTGAGAGGTCCCGGGCGGCGAGCGTCAGCAGGGCGCCGCGGTAGGCAATCCGCAAGGCGTCGTACCCGGCTGGGCCGGCCAGACCGGCGACCGCGTCGAGCAGGGTGCGACGCAGGCCGTAGCGGCTGGGGCGGCTCTTTGCGACGGCGTCGTCGGCGAGCAGCCGCCAGTCGCCGGTCCGGCGTACCAACCCGTCGCCGAGCGCCGAGCTGGCTCCGAGTACGGCGAACAGCCGTCGTCGGAGCCCGTCATGTGAGCGCAGCTCAGCGGCCAGCTCGTCCCATTCCTTGGCGGCGCCGGACTCAGCGATCCGGACCAACGCGGACAGGGCCAGGTCGGGATCGGCGGTGTGCGCCAGCGCTTCGATGACCTGGCTGTCCTCGAAGCTCAGCCCGAGCGTGGCGAGCGACCGCTCGGCGGTCGTGGGGTCGCCGAACCCGGTGCGGGCCAGCTGCGCGGCCACGGTGCTCGCACGTTCCGGGGCCGTCACGACATACGACGCTATCGGCCCCGGCCCTCTGACCTGCGTTTCCAGCCGATCAAGGCCAGACTCGGCCTCATGCCGTCACGCTGGGGACAAACGCCGCGGAGCAGCGTCGCGGCGCTGTGCGCGGCACGCGGACGCGACCAGGTCGTGGCCGGATGCCTGGATCTGCTCGGTGGGGCGGAGGTCGACAGCGCGTTGATCCTCGGCCTCGGCGGGCCACCCGCTCGATGGGCTGTCAACCCAGATGAGAAGCCGGGCCCCGACTACTGGCTTCGGGTCTGGGCACTGCGCGGCCTGCTGTATGCGTGGGACGACCAGGCCGAGCCCTCGGTTCTCCACGCCCTGACCGACGAGGCCTGGCGGGTCCGTGAGATGGCGATCAAGGTGGTGGCCCGTCACCACCTCGATAACGCGCTCCCGGTGGTCGCGGAGCTGCGGCAGGATGGCGTTGCTCGGGTCCGGGATGCAGCTCACCGAGCAGTCCGGTCCCTGACGGTCGCGGACGACTAGCGCGAGACGCAGGTCGTCCCGGACCGCTTGGGCAAGCGGTCCGGGACGGCCTGGGATCTATCGGTTACTTCAGGTGGACGACACGCACCATGCCCATCAGTGCGTGTGGCATTCCGGTCTGCAGGTCCGGGAAGAAGCAGAGCTCGATGTACTCACCCTTGGGCAGCTTGTAGCTCAGCGTCTGCGACTGCCCCTCGCCGACCACGTCCGTGCCGGCCTGACCATTCAGCGCGAACGGTGGCGCTGCCTGGGATCCGCTGTTCAGGTAGTCGATGACCTGCTTGCGGGTCGTGCCCTGCTTGACGTGCAGCAGGTCCAGGAAGTGCGGCGAGTTGGTGGACACGTTCTTGAAGGTGATCGTGCCGTGGGCCGGCAGCGTGGTCGCTCCGGCGAAGCGCTTGGCGCTGGTGGCCTTGACGGTCGCGGACGACTTCGGCTTCGCCCGGTGCGCCTGGTGGCCGGTCACCGTGAGCTTGTGCGCCTCCGCCGGTAGCTCGCCGGAGTCGTTGTAGAGGTAGTAGGTCCCGGCCTTTGGCAGCGTGATGACTGCCTTCTCGGGCGTGCCCGGGACGGTGTCGAGGCCTCCGTACAGGTGGGTGTGGTTCACGGCGTGGTTGAGGTGCTTGAGGCCCGCCTTCGTCGGGCCGTTCTGCCCTTCGCTCTCACCGAACGCCAGCAGGTCGGCACGCAGATCCTTGAACGTGTAGCCGTGCTTGAACGACACCACTTCGACCTCGCGCTCGTTGCCAACCGCCTTGAGCGACAGCTTGACGCGGCCGGCCTGGAACGAGCGCGGGCCGGTCAGCTTGAGGTGCTTGGAGATCGTGACCTTGAGGGACGGTGTCTTGGCCTTCGCGGCGTGGACATGCGGCGTTCCGGCTGCGGTGCCAGCGCCGAGGCCGACCAGTCCGACCGCTGCACCGGCAGCGGCGGCGAAACCGAGAGTGTTACGGAAACTACGAGTCATGCGGTGTCTCCCCCGAGCGTGGATGATCTTGTGGGCTGTCTAGACATACCGGTCACGGCGCGGTTGCGCAATCGTCCGGAAGGACCGATATTTCACCATCCCTTTGTGTGGTTGCGCTCATGATCATCTCTGTGGATACTGCGGCGGGTGCTGACCTCCCGCTGGCACCGGATCGCCCTCGGAACGACCCTGGCCGCGGCCGCGATCGGGTACGCCGGCCTACCGCAGGCTGCCGTCAATGCGGCACCGTCCGGCATGACGCTCGGGCACGTACCGACCGCGCCGGCCCCCATGTCAGCGACGGTCGTGATCCCCAAGAACGCCGCTACCAAGGGCTACTCGACGAAGGTCGTCACCATCTCGGCGGGCGCCACGCTGAGCGTGGTCAACCTCGACAGCATCGAGCACACCGTGACCTCCGACGCGAAGGATGCCAAGGGGAACCCGCTGTTCAACCAGTACTCGCCCCCGGGGTCGACGACGTCGATCCCCGCCGCGAGCAAGCTGGCTCCAGGGACGTACGACTTCCACTGCCTGTTCCACCCGCAGGTGATGACGGGCACGCTGATCGTCGACGGATCGGGCGGCGGCACTCATCCGGTGACACAACGCTTCACCCAACCGCTGAAGATCCCGAGGGTGCTCACCGGCTCGAACCTCACGATCCCGGTGAAACGGGCCAAGGTCAGGGTGCTGCCGACCGGCCCGAAGACCTGGATGTGGACCTATGGCGGGACCTATCCGGGTCCCACGATCCGGCGGCCAGCCGGGAAAGACACCAAGGTCACCTTCATCAACCGGCTACCGAAGGCTGCGGGAGCGATCACCGTGCACCTGCATGGCGACCACCACTCCTCGGCCAGCGACGGCCAGCCCGACTCGTACCTGATCCGTCACGGGCATCGACGTACCTACAACTACCCGCTCACCGACGGCGGCAAGCCCGAGACCGAGGCGTTCGACTTCTACCACGACCATCGGATGAACGAGACCGGCCGCAACAACTGGCATGGCCTACAGGGGATGTTCATCGTCGACAACCCGGTGGAGCGACAGTTCAAGCTCCCGAAGGGAAAGTACGACGTGCCGCTGCTGGTGTCGGACCGCAGCTTCACCAAGCACAACCAGCTGACCAACCCGTTCCGCGGCGACACCATGACGACCAGAAAGAAAGGTGCGCACGCCCCGCCCGGCGATGCCACCGTCGGCGACCACATCCTGGTCAACGGGCGGTTCGCGCCGTACCTCAAGGTGGCCGCGCACCGCTATCGACTGCGACTGCTCAACGCGTCGAACTTCTCCTCCTACGACTTCGCGCTGTCCGACGGCCGGCCGTTCGTGCAGATCGGGACCGGGGACGACCTGCTGCCGAAGCCGGTCGTGCGGCAGGACATCCTGCTCGGTCCCTCGCAGCGGGCGGACGTCATCGTCGACTTCCACAGCGAGGTCCACCAGAAGGTGCTGCTCGAGAGCGTGCCGAGAACCAAGCGTCCGCCGCAGGGAATCGGGACACCGACCGCGTCGATCATGCAGTTCCGGGTCACTCACAAGGCCAAAGACCGCACCCGGCTGCCGTCGAAGCTGCTGCGGCCACCCCACATCACGGCTCCGAAGCACGTGTCGATGAAGTGGACCTTCGCGTTGGGTGGCACCGCCAAGACCGGGACTTACTGGACGGTCAACGGCAAGCCGTTCGACCCGCATCGGGTGGACGTGGAGGTGCCGCTCGGATCGACCGAGACCTGGCTGCTGAAGAACATGAGCCCGATCACCCACTTCATCCACCTGCACGAGGAGCAGTGGCACACGATCAGCCGCGACGGGAAGCGCCCGCCGCCATGGGAGCGCGGGCTCGAGGACACCTGGCGGCTCGACCCCGGAGAGACGGTCAAGGTCGCCGCCCACTTCACCGACTACACCGGCGTCTTCATGCTGCACTGCCACATGCTCAACCACGAAGACGACGGCATGATGGCGCAGTTCGCCGTGGTGAGCCGGCATCATCACAAGCTGCCGAAGGGCTACTACCTGGCGTCCGCCCAGCCGCCGGCATCGTCCTCGGCGAGCAGTACGTCGATGCCGGGCATGAACATGTCCGGCATGACGATGTCGGCCGCCGACATGGCGTCGATGCCGATGGCGGGAGCATCGGGAGACCAGCCCACGTCGTCGTCGCGCGTGACCCGGGCACTGCGCCGTGCCGGCATCGCCGTACTGCTCGAGCTGGCTGCACTGGGGTTGCTTGGGTTGCTGGTCGTCGCGGCTCGCTGGCAGCGCCGGCGACACCAGGCGCCGGCTACCCCGTGATGATGGCGGCGAACCGGCGAGCGATCCGCTGCCCGGCCGCCACCAGCCCAGCGTCGGCGAACTCGATCGGCTCCGCCAGCTCGGTGCCCATGCCTTCCTCGACCGCCCACTGCCGGACGATGTCGGCCGTCGCCTCCACGTGGAACTGCATCCCCCACGCCAGCTCACCGACCCGGAAGGCCTGCACCTCGTACTTGTCGGACGAGGCGAGGAGCGTCGCGTCGGCGGGCAGCCGGGTCACCGTGTCGTAGTGCCACTGGATGACCGGCATCGGTCCGGGCGTGAGCAGCTCGTCCCCCACGTCCACCATCACCTCGCCCAGCCCGATCTCCGGGCCAGCCTCACCGCGCTGCACCTCACCACCCATCGCCACCGCGAGTAGCTGCGCACCCAGGCAGATGCCGATGGTCGGGACACCGTCTTCGACGGCCGAACGCATCAGGGTCCGCACCGACGGCAGCCACGGGTAGTGCTCGTCGTCGGTGGCGTTCATCGGGCCGCCGAGCACGATCAGCGCGTCGCCCTCGACCGAGGGCGGCACGCGGTTGCCGAGGTACGGGTGGGTGGGGTGGACGTCCACACCGGCGGCGGGAAGCCATTCGGTCAGCCGACCGAGACCTTCACCGACCGTGTGCTGGACGACGTGAACGCGGGCCATGGCTCGGTCAGAGCACCGGGAGGTAACGCGAGAGCTCGAAGGCGGTCACTTCGCGCCGGTAGTCCTGCCACTCGGACCGCTTGTTGCGCAGGAAGAAGTCGAAGACGCCCTCGCCGAGCGTCTCGGCCATCAGCTCGGAGCGCTCCATCACCTCGATCGCGTCGGCCAGCGAGCCGGGCAGCGGCGAGATCCCCATCGACCGTCGCTCCGCGTCGGTCAACGCCCAGACGTCGTCCTCGGCGCCGTCGGGCAGCTGGTAGTTCTCCTCGACACCCTTCAACCCAGCCGCCAGCAGCACGGCGTACGTCAGGTAGGGGTTGCAGGCGGAGTCAGGCGAGCGGATCTCGACGCGCGTCGCGTTGCCCTTCTGCGGCTTGTACATCGGGATCCGGACCAGCGCGGAACGGTTGTTGTGACCCCAGCAGACGTAGGCCGGTGCCTCACCGCCGCCCCACAGCCGCTTGTAGGAGTTGACCCACTGGTTGGTGACCGCGGTGAACTCCGCGGAGTGCTTGAGCAGCCCCGCGACGAACGCCTTGCCGACCTTGGACAGCGACATCGGGTCGCTCGCGTCATGGAAGGCGTTCCGGTCACCCTCGAACAGCGACAGGTGGGTGTGCATCGCCGAGCCCGGCTGTTCGGAGAACGGCTTGGGCATGAACGACGCGTAGACCCCCTGCTGCAGCGCGACCTCCTTGACGACCAGCCGCATCGTCATCAGGTTGTCGGCGGTCGTGAGGGCATCTGCGTACCGCAGGTCGATCTCCTGCTGACCCGGCGCGACCTCGTGGTGACTGAACTCCACGCTGATGCCCATCCGCTCGAGCATCGTGATGGCCTGTCGGCGGAAGTCGTGACCGAGGTCGTGCGGCGTCTGGTCGAAGTAGCCGCCGTGGTCGATCGGCTCCGGCAGCAGGTCGGTCGCCGTCGGGCGGTTGTTGAGCAGGAAGAACTCGACCTCGGGGTGCACGTAGAAGGTGAACCCGAGGTCCGACGCCTTCTGCATCACCCGGCGGAGCACGTGACGAGGATCGGAGTACGACGGTGACCCGTCCGGCATCAGGATGTCGCAGAACATTCGCGCGGTCCCGGGGACCTCTTCCCGCCAGGGCAAGACCTGGAAGGTCGACGGGTCGGGGCGGGCGAGCATGTCGGACTCGTGGACCCGGGCGAAGCCTTCGATCGACGAGCCGTCGAACCCGATCCCCTCGGCGAACGCGCCCTCGAGCTCGGCCGGAGCGATCGCGACCGACTTGAGGAAGCCGAGGACGTCGGTGAACCACAGGCGCACGAACCGGATGTCGCGTTCCTCGATCGTGCGCAGCACGAACTCCTGCTGGCGATCCATGGCGTGGAGCCTACGGTCCGTAGGTCACAGGCGGGTGTCCGGGCGGGCGCGACCCGCCGCAGCAGCGGTCATAGGCTGGTGACGTGCCCCAAATGCGCGTTGCGCTGGCCCAGGTCGACCCCACGGTCGGCGATCTGGCGGGCAACGTCGACCTGGTGGTGGGGCAGGTCCGCGAGGCGGCGGACCGGGGCGCTCACCTCGTGCTGCTGCCCGAGCTGATGCTCACCGGCTACCCGCCGGAGGACCTGGTGCTGCGGGCGTCGTTCGTCGACGCCTCCCGGGCCGCGCTGCAGCGGCTCAGCGACCGGCTGCGGGACGACGGCCTCGGCGAGATCGCCGTCGTGGTGGGGTATGTCGACCGCTGCCCGCACCCCTCGCCGCGGGTCGGCCGGCCGGCCGGCGAGCCGCAGAACGCCGCGGCGCTGCTGCACGGCGGTCAGGTCGTGGCCCGCTACGCAAAGCACCATCTGCCGAACTATGGAGTGTTCGACGAGTTCCGGTACTTCGTGCCCGGCGACTCGCTCCCTGTCATCCGGCTACACGGCGTCGACGTGGCGCTCACCATCTGTGAGGACCTGTGGCAGGAGGGCGGCCCGATCGCAGTCGCCCGGCAGGCCGAGGTCGGGCTGGTGGTCTGCATCAACGCCTCGCCATACGAGCAGCACAAGGAGGACTTCCGCTACGAGCTGGTGCGACGGCGGGCCGCCGAGGCGGGTGCGCCGATCGCCTACGTCAATCTGCTCGGCGGCCAGGACGAGCTGGTCTTCGACGGCGACTCGCTGGTCGTCAGCCACAACGGCGACCTGCTCGGCCGCGCGATCCAGTTCCGGCCCGAGCTGCTGGTCGTCGACCTCGACCTCGCCGCCGCGTCCTCGGACCTGACCGGACCGCTCGATGCCGGAGACCGCACCCAGATGACGGTGGAGCGGGTAACGCTGAGCACGGAGCCGTTGCCGTCGTACCAAGCGGAGCCCACGCCGCTCGCGGGCCGGCTGGACCAGCTCGGCGAGGTCTATGCGGCGCTGCTGACCGGGACCCGCGACTACGTGATGAAGAACAGCTTCCGCTCGGTCGTGATCGGGCTGTCCGGCGGGATCGACTCGGCCGTTGTCGCGACGATCGCGGCGGATGCGCTCGGCCCTGATGCGGTCCATGTGGTCGGGATGCCGAGCCGTTACTCCTCGGACCACTCGGTGAGCGACGCCGAGGAGCTGGCCCGGCGGCAGGGGCTGCACTGGTCGCTGTTCTCGGTCGCGGCCGTCGTCGAGGCCTATGAGAAGGCGTTCGCCGACTCCGCGTCCGGCGGCCTGCACGGGTTGGCTGAGGAGAACCTGCAGGCCCGGGTCCGCGGCACCACGCTGATGGCGCTGTCCAACGAGGTCGGCCACCTGGTCCTCACCACGGGCAACAAGAGCGAGCTGGCCACCGGCTTCTCCACTCTCTACGGCGACAGCGCGGGTGGTTTCGCGCCGATCAAGGATGTGCCGAAGACGCTGGTCTGGGCGCTCGCCCGGTGGCGCAACCAGCAGGCCGTCGCGCAAGGCAAGCCGGAGCCGATCCCGCCGGCGATCATCGACAAGCCACCGAGCGCGGAGCTGTCACCCGGGCAGCTCGACGCCGACCGGCTGCCGCCGTACGACGTGCTCGACCAGGTGCTGGACGACTACGTCGAGCGCGACCTGGGTCGTGACGAGCTGGTGGCCAAGGGGTACGACGCGGAACTGGTCGAGCGGGTCATCCAGCTGGTCGATGTCGCGGAGTACAAGCGGCGGCAGTACCCGCCGGGCCCGAAGGTCACATCGAAGGGCTTCGGCCGCGACCGCCGGCTGCCGATCACGAACGCCTGGCGCGAACGCACCCACTAACCACCACCCCCTCGCGATGATCATGACGCTGGGTCAGCAGGGTTTTGGCGGTCTCAGCGGGGAAGTGCACACTAGTGATGTCACAGCCAGATGTCCGGGGACCCGTAGCGGCCTCGAGACGAGGAGGCACTTGATGACCGACGGCGGCATCTCGCCGTACGGAAGTCCGCGCAACAGCGCGGTACGCCGTACCCGTATCCATCACCTGCAGGCGATGAAGGACCGCGGTGAGCGCTGGGCGATGCTCACCGCCTACGACATGCACTCGGCGTCGATCTTCGACGAGGTAGGCATCCCGGCGCTGCTGGTCGGTGATTCGGCGGCGAACAACGTGCTCGGCTTCGACACGACGCTGCCGATCACGGTCGACGAGCTGCTCCCGATGGTCCGCGCCGTCGTCCGGTCGACCCAGCACTCGCTCGTCGTCGCCGACCTGCCGTTCGGCAGCTACCAGGTCTCCGCCGACCAGGCGCTGCACACCGCGATCCGGTTCATGAAGGAAGGCGGCGCTCAGGCGGTCAAGCTCGAGGGCGGCCGGACCGTCACCGGGCAGGTACGAGCCATCGTCGAGGCGGGGATCCCGGTCATGGCGCACATCGGCTTCACCCCGCAAAGCGAGCACGGGCTGGGTGGCTACCGGGTGCAGGGTCGCGGCGATGAGGCGAAGCGCATCATCGACGACGCCGTCGCGCTCGAGGCCGCGGGCGCGTTCGCGATCGTCCTGGAGATGGTGCCGTCGGACGTCGCCGCGCAGGTCACCAAGGAGCTGCACGTGCCGACGATCGGCATCGGCGCCGGCCCGGACTGCGATGCGCAGGTCATGGTGTGGACCGACATGGTCGGTCTCAACACGGGTCCGGCACCTCGTTTCGTGAAGCGGTACGCCGACGTACGAAGCGTGATCACCGCCGCCGCCGCGAACTACGCCCGCGAGGTCGCCGAGGGGATTTATCCCGACCCGGAGCACTCGTTCGAGTAGGGCCTCAGCTGCGGATGGCGCGGGCGACCCGCGTCACCAGGATGCCGACGAACGCGAGGCCGAGCAGCCGGCGGAACCAGTTGGAACCGTGCGCCAGCTCCTCGTAGGCCCAGACGGTCATCGCGAGGTACGACGCCGCGCGTAGGTAGTTGTGGTCGACTCCGGTCACGAACCGGCTGGCCGTGCCAAGGACGAACGCGAGAATCAGCGGCAGGTTCGGGAACTGCACGAGCGGGAAGCGGGCCGGGAAGCCGAGCTGGGTCAGCCGGTTGAACCGCTGACCGATGGTGTCCACTACCCCTAACACGCGTTACGTGCGTACTGGTTCAGACGTCGGTGACGCGCAGCCCAGCGTGCGCCTTGTAACGACGGTTCACCGACACCAGGTTGGCGGTCAGCGCCTCGACCTGGCGGGCGTTGCGCAGCCGGCCGCCGTAGATGCCGCGCATGCCGGTGATTTGGCCGACCAGTGCCTGCACGAGATCGGTCGCGGCCCGGTCATCACCAAGCACGAGTACGTCGGTATCGAGGCTGTCGACCTCAGGGTCGATCAGCAGCTTCGCGCTCACGTGGTGGAAGGCGGCCACGACGGTGCTGTCCGGCAGAACGGCGGCCGCCTGCTGGGCGGCACTGCCTTCCGGCACATCGAGCGCGTAGGCGCCCTGCTTGTCGAAGCCCAGCGGGTTGACGCAATCGACGACGACCTTGCCGGCGAGCGCCGGCGCAAGCGCCTGCAGGAGATCGGCATGGCCCTCGAACGGTACGGCGACGATGACGACGTCCCCCGCGTCAGCGGCGGCCTGGTTGTCGACGCCCTCGACCCGCGCGTAGGCAGGGAGTGTCTCGGCAAGCTCGGCCGCAGCGTGTGCGGCACGTTCCGCGGACCGGGACCCAATGACGACCCGATGCGCCGCCAGCGCGTACCGCCGAGCCAAACCGCGGCCCTGGTCGCCCGTGCCGCCGAGCACGGCAACAGTCAGCGACTCGAGGGCGGGATGCGTCGGGTGGCTCAACATGCGCTCCTTTGTGGCCCGATCCAGGCCGGTTGCGGTGGCGCCATCGTCCCAGGTGGCTTGCGCCGTTCCGTCAGGGACTGCCGCGGGAGGCAGGAAACGGACACTCCGTGGCGAAACCCCAGCCATCGGACGGTCGGTGTCCATCGACGTCGACCGAAGTGCGAGGACGGGGGTGTGCGGGCATGCGAGTACGACGACGACCTCGGCTTCCTGAGCCGCTCACCACTTATCCGGAAGAGATTCAAGGATTGCTCTTCGACGTGCGCCAACTGCGTACGACGATGGCGACCGACCTGTCAGCCGCCGCCGCTGCAGTCGACTCGGACGCCAGCGGCGTGGCACGCGACATCATCGAAGCCGACCGCGACGACCTGGCGGCGCTGGGCAACCGCGCCACGCGACCCG
>DATAVK010000098.1:0-4172 GCA_036267755.1 Mycobacteriales bacterium | reverse complement strand
AACGGTTCCCTGATCGTCAACCCGGGCGGCCCCGGAGCCTCCGGCATCGACTTCGTCGAGCAGGACGCGAACGCTTTCGCCGACCTCACCAGCCACGAGAACCTGGTGTCGTTCGACCCGCGTGGCGTGGGTCAGTCACATCCGGTCCGCTGCGTGACCTCGGCGCAGCTCGACACGTTCATCAACACCAACCCCGACCCGACAACCTCCGCCCAGCTGGCGGCCGTCGTCGCGACGGACAAGGCCTTCGCGAACGCCTGCTACGCCAAGAACGGCAGCTTCCTCGAGCACGTCGGCACGATCGACCAGGCGCGTGACATGGACGTGCTGCGCGCCGCCCTCGGCGACAGCAAGCTCACCTACTACGGCGCGTCGTACGGCACCTACCTCGGCGCCAAGTACGCCCAGCTGTTTCCCACCCGGATCCGCGCAATGGTGCTCGACGGGGCGCTCGACCCGAGCCAGCCCGCGACCGCGGAGAACCGGGTGCAGGCCGACGGTTTCCAGACCGACCTCGACGACTTCCTGACGTCATGTACGTCGAAACCGGGCTGCCCGCTGGGGAGCAGCAAAGCGGCCGCGCTATCGAAGCTGCACGCGCTAGAGGTCCGGATCACGCAGCACCCGATCACCGTGGGCGCGAGGACGCTCGGGCCAGGCGAGTTCTTCGAGGGGCTGGCCAGCGGGCTGTACTCGCCGACCGACTGGACCGAGTTCGGGCAGGCGATCGGGCAGGCGATGCAGGGGAACGGCACCTACATGCTGGCGTTCGCCGACAACCTCACGGAGCGACAGCCGGACGGCAGCTACACGAACCTGGTCGAGTCCAACCTCGCGATCAACTGCATCGACCGGCCCTGGCCTCGGAAGGTCGCGTCGTACGTGCAGGCCGCTGGCACCTTTGCGCGCGCCGCGCCTGACTTCGGGGCAGCGATCGAGTACGGATCGCTGCCCTGTGCTTTCTGGCGGGTGCCGCCCGTTGAGAAGACGCACCAGGTAACGGCGCCCGGGTCACCGCCAATCCTCGTCATCGGCACCACCCGCGACCCGGCGACGCCGTACGTCTGGGCGCAGGCACTGGCCCGGCAGCTGTCGAAGGGCGTGCTGCTGACCTACCAGGGGGATGGGCACACGGCCGCCCTGCGCGGCGACAGCTGTGTCGACTCCGTCGTACGCAACTACGTGCTGTCGCTGCAGACACCGGCCGCCGGAACCCGCTGCAGCTGAGGGTTATCCCGGTCGGTCGACCGCGGCCCATGTCCTAGACTCTGCGAGCGCGTCGGTTGCCGGCGCACGCCGCCTTAGCTCAGTCGGTAGAGCGATTCACTCGTAATGAATAGGTCGTCGGTTCGATTCCGACAGGCGGCTCCACCTGCTTGGAGGCCGACATGACGGACGTGCATTACCAGCAACCCGGCTGGTTCACGACGCACGTGTTCAACCGGGTGGTCGCGGTTCTCACCCGGGCGGGAGTCAGCGTGCTGGGCTCGCGGGTGCTCGAGGTCCGGGGGCGGACCAGCGGTGAGCCGCGTCGTACTCCGGTCAACCTGCTGACCCACGATGCTCAGCGCTATCTCGTGGCGCCGCGCGGCGAGACCCAATGGGTGCGCAACCTGCGCGCCGCGGGCGGCAGCGGCACGCTCATCCTCGGCCGGCGGCGCGAGCCGTTCACCGCCACCGAGGTGATCGACGCCGACAAGCGCGAGGTGCTGCGGGCGTACCTCAAGCGGTGGAAGGCCGAGGTTGGGGTGTTCTTCGACGGCGTCGACGCGTCGTCCCCCGACGCCGAGCTCGACCGGATCGCCCCGCGGCACCCGGTGTTCCGCATCACCGCCGTCTGATCGGTCCGGCGCAGACCAGGGCGTGTCCCGTCTACCCTCGGGGCAGTGAGAGGTACGCCGGTCCTCGGCCCACAAGCCCGGGACGACGCCTGGAAGGCCCTGGACGGGGGCCGGGTCGACGTCCTCGTGGTGGGCGGTGGCGTGGTCGGCGCTGGCGTCGCGCTCGACGCGGTGACCCGCGGCCTGCGAGTGGCGCTTGTCGAAGCCCGGGACATCGCCAGTGGCACCTCGTCGCGGTCCAGCAAGCTCTTCCACGGCGGGCTGCGCTACCTCGAGCAGATGGACTTCTCGCTGGTGCGCGAGGCACTGCACGAACGTGACCTGAGCCTGAACCAGCTGGCACCGCACCTGGTCCGCCCGGTGTCGTTCCTCTATCCGCTGACTCACCGCGGCTGGGAACGCGGGTATGTCGGTGCCGGCCTCGCGCTCTACGACGCGATGGGCGGATCTCGGACGCTGCCGCGCCACAAGCACCTCAGCCGTCGTGGTGCCCGGGCGATCGCGCCGGCGTTGCGTCGCGAGGCGCTGATCGGTGGCATCCGCTATTACGACGCGCAGTGTGACGACGCGCGCCACACCCTCACGCTGGCTCGCACCGCCGCGGCGTACGGCGCGACGGTCCGGCCCTCGACCGAGGTGGTCGGCTTCGTCCACGAGGGCGGCCGGATCACGGGCGCCAACCTGCGCGACACCGAGACCGGGCAGACCGCGGTGGTGCGCGCCGGTGTCGTCGTCAACGCCACCGGCGTATGGACCGACGACGTGCAGGCCCTCGCCGCCTCGCGCGGCGAGTTCCGGGTGAGGGCGTCGAAGGGCATCCATCTGGTCGTCCCCCGGGATCGGATCTCCTCCGAGACCGGCATCATCCTGCGTACCGAAGTCTCGGTGCTGTTCGTCATCCCGTGGGGCGAGCACTGGCTGATCGGGACCACCGATCGCGACTGGCGGCATGACAAGGCGCACCCGGCCGCGAGCAGTGTCGACATCGAGTACGTCCTCCGCGAGGTCAACCGGGTCCTCGCCGTACCGCTCACCCGGGCGGACATCTCCGGCGTGTACGCCGGGCTGCGGCCGCTGCTGTCGGGTGAGCACGAGGAGACGTCGCAGCTGTCCCGGGAGCATGCGATTAGCCGCTCGCCGACCGGCATGGTCTCGGTGGCGGGCGGCAAGTACACGACGTACCGCGTGATGGCCCGGGACGCCGTCGACGCGGCCGTCGCGGATCTCGGGCGGCACGTGCCGCCCTGCGTGACTGAGCAGATCCCGCTGCTGGGCGCCGACGGGTACCACGCACTCGCGAACCAGGCCGAGACACTCGCGCTCGACCTCGACCTGCCGCGCTGGCGCGTCGACCACCTGCTCGGCAGGTACGGCGCGCTGATCGACGAGGTGCTCGCGCCGGCGGCCGAGGACCCGTCGCTGCTCGAACCCGTGCCGGGCGCGGGCGAGCACCTGATGGCCGAGGTGCGGTACGCCGCGACGCACGAGGCGGCACTGCATCTCGACGACGTGCTGGCCCGCCGTACCCGGATCTCGATCGGCACCTCCCACCGCGGCGTCGAGTCGGCGGCCCCCGTCGCCCGGCTGCTGGCCGGCGTCCTCGGATGGGACGCCGAGACCGTCGACCGCGAGGTGCAGGCGTACATCGCCAGGGTCGAAGCCGAGCGGCAGTCGCAGGAGCAGACCGACGACGAGAACGCGGACGCCCGGCGGCTGGTCGCGCCCGACACCCGCCGAACGGTGGTCGACGCCCGACGCGGGTAGGTTCAAGGGAGTCGCCCTGACCCGCGAAACGAAAGACATCGGCCTGTGACGCTCGACGCTGCTCCCGTTCGCCTGACCCTGCTCATCGACCGACTCGTGCGCGAATACGCACCTGCCGCATCACACGCCGCCGTGCAGGCCTGCGTGGAGGCGGCCTGGGAGGCGGTCGCGTACTTCAACTCTTCCGACGATTCGGAGATGCTCGACCTCGCGGAGCGGATCGCGGAGCGCGAGCTACGTCTCCGGCTCGGGCTGGAGCGCGAGGTGGCTCGGCTCGATCCCGAGAACCACGCCGGCCGGCGCGCACCGAACTAGCGGTACTTGCCGCCCGCGTCGACCAGGCGCTGACGGGACAGCTCGATCTCGGCCTCGGCCTCGACCCGACCGGTCCACGTCGCACCCTCGACGCTCTTGCCGGGCTCGAGATCCTTGTAGACCTCGAAGAAGTGCTGGATTTCCAACCGGTCGAACTCCGGCATGTGGTGGATGTCGCGCAGGTGCTCCTGCCGCGGGTCGTTGGCGGGGACGCACATCAGCTTGTCGTCGCCGCCCTTCTCGTCGGTCATC
>DATAVK010000097.1:0-1610 GCA_036267755.1 Mycobacteriales bacterium | reverse complement strand
TCGGCCAGCGCTTCGGCCTGCTGCCGCGATCGTTCCACCGTGATGAGCAGTGGCCGAGCCCCGGTCTCGGCGAAGATCGGCAGGTCGCGCTCGAGCGTCACCCGCGCACTGACGATGGCGATGGGTGGCGGGGTATCGGCGTACCCAGCTCCGGCCCGGTGCTTGCGCTGCTCGTCGGTGAGCCGAGCGGGGCCGTAGCGCTCGGCGCGCACCGTTCCGGCGCCGACGACGATCACGTCGGCGTACCCCCGCAACTGGTTGAGCAGCCACAGGTCGGTGTCGTCCGAGATCGGCCGGGTCTTGCCGTTGAACGATGCGCCACCGTCCAGGCTGAGGACGATGTTGGCGCGGACGCCGTCGGGCGGATCGCCGTACAGCGGATGCAGCTCGCTCGACGTGCGCGGCAACGCCAGGACGGCGCCGACCGAATCACGCATCGGTACTCCTCTTGGGGTGAGCGAAGGGTTTCGAACCCTCGACCCCCTGGACCACAACCAGGTGCTCTACCAGCTGAGCTACGCCCACCAATGCGGCTCGACCTCGGCCGGACCGCGCGATGGAGTCTAGTCCGACCCGACGGCCGGACGCGATCGTCTAGTCCGCGGCGATGGTGCCCGGCAGCGGTACGACGGCCGCCTCAGCCGCGGCCTTGGCGGCGGTGGTGTCGGGTCCCGGCGGCGGGACCATGACCGCCGCTCGGTAGTACCGCAGCTCGGTCACGCTCTCGACGATGTCGGCGAGTGCGCGGTGACCGCCGTGCTTTGCCGGGGCGTTGTAGTAGGCCTTGGGGTACCAGCGGCGGGCCAGCTCCTTGATGCTCGACACGTCGACCATCCGGTAGTGCAAGTGGTCGTCGAGCGCCGGCATGTACCGCGCGATGAAGGTGCGGTCGGTCGCGATCGAGTTGCCGCACAGCGGCGCCTTGCGTCGCTCGGGCACCCACCGCTTCACGTATTCGAGCACCTGCTGCTCGGCCTCCTCGAGCGTCGTGGTCGCCGCCGCGATCGCCTCGAGCAAGCCCGAGCCGGCGTGCATCTCCTGCACCACCTCGTCCATGCCTTCGAGCTTGGCGGGGTCGGTGGCGATCACGATGTCGAGCCCGTCGTCGAGCAGGTTGAGCTCGGCGTCTGTGATGACGACCGCGATCTCGACCAGGACGTCGGTGGCCGGGTCGAGACCGGTCATCTCGCAGTCGATCCAGACCAGGGCGTCGGTCACAGCGCTGGGTCGGGCGGGCAGAGGGGGAGCGTTAGCACCCCGCCAGCCTCCCACGACGCAGTGCCCCAGGAGGGACTCGAACCCCCGACAGCCTGCTTAGAAGGCAGGTGCTCTATCCGGCTGAGCTACTGGGGCCGATCAGCCTGATTGCAGCCGTCTTGCGAGCGTAACCTGCCGCCTAGGACCGACGGGGTAGCTGGCAAGCCCGCATGGCCAGGCGTCGCATGGTCATGGTCGACGGCGGGTCGCCACGCCTGAGCGTCGCCGCCCGCCGCAGTGGCGAACGGGCTCGGGTGACCCTGGCGTGTCGTCCCGGCACGCTTGCGGGACACTGGCGCGCACCATGAGCGACCGTCCGACGATCACGCCCGGCGAGCGGTTCGACGACGTCG
>DATAVK010000096.1:0-2301 GCA_036267755.1 Mycobacteriales bacterium | reverse complement strand
GGCGACGTCGAAGCCCTTGCGGGGCTCGACGCGGCCGACCATCAGCAGCTTCCCCGCCCACGGCCGCGAGCCTGGCCGGCGAGCCGGGAAGTCGGCGGCATCGGTGCCGAGCGGCACGATCGTCGATCTCGTGAAGCCGATGGTTGCCTCGGCGACAGCACGGCTCCTCAGGTAGTCGCTGGCAAACGCGACTGTCGCGGTCGGGGGCAGGCGAGGTACGCCGGTAGGCAGTCCGGTCAGCTGCGCCGCGAGGCCGCCCAACCAGCCCGGCCGACGGCTCCAGGCAGCCGTCCAGGCGTCGACGTTCGGCGCGTAGACCAGCCAGTCGTCCTCGATCACGGCAACGATCGGATACGCGCGCTCGACGCACGTCGAGATCAGCCCGACCGACATGCCACCCATCGCCCACAGCGACACCACGTCGGGCGCGACCTCGGCGAGCAGCTCGTGGAGCCGCCGCTGGTTGTCGCGCTCGATCCGATAGCGCTCCCGCGGCGGGGGCCGCAGCAGCTGATGGTCCTTCCAATACCACTCGAGCACCCGCCGGACGTGTGGCGCCGGCTCGTCGTCGGCTGGGTTGTGAAACGTCGTGGTCGTCGTCATGACCGTCACGTCGTGACCGCTCGACCGCCAGGCCTCGACGGTGTCGTGGCAGGACAGCTCATACCCGCCGACCGCATGTGGCGGATAGAGGTTGACCAGGACCAGCACCTTCATGCGCGACCGTCGTCGGAGAACTCGCGAGGGCGTAGCCATGCCTGTGCCTGTACCCGGAACTGCGCGGAGCGGGTCGCGTCGTGCCGGCGCCGGGCTCGCCGACCCGCGCGAACCGCCCCGAACGCATTGGTGAGCTGCCAGAGTCGCGTTGCAAGAGCTCCGTGGCGGCGGCGGTAGACGATCACGCTGTTCGGGATCCACGCCGCGGGCTGCCGGGCGCCGTACCGCTGGGCCCCGGAGGCGTTGCCGACATGCCGTACGACGGCGTCAGGGGCGAGCCACGTCTCCCAGCCCGCGTCATGAGCCCGCCAGCACCACTCGAGGTCCTCGGCGTACATGAACAGGGACTCGTCCAGCCCACCTATCTCCTCGATCGCGGCTCGGCGCAGCAGAACTGCCGCACCGACTGCCCAGTCCACCGCGTGCTCGGTGTCATGGTCGCGGAACGCGTCGTAGCCGGCCCTGCCGCTCGCGAGCGTGACGCGGATGGAGGGGAACGGCCAGCCGCTGACCTCACGAGAGCCATCCGGGCGCAGCAGCGTCGGCGTGACGGCGGCGGCTCGAGGATGCCGTTCGGCACACGCCATCATCTGCTCGAGCGTCCCTGGCTCTGGCCAGGCGTCGGAGTTCAGCAGCATCACCCAGGGGGCCGTGCTGCGCCGCAGGATCGTGTTGATCCCTCCCGCGAAGCCGAGATTCTCGCTCCCAGCGTCCAGCTCCACCGCGGGATAGGCCGCCGCGATCGCCTCCGCCGTGCCATCGGATGACCCGTTGTCGCGTAGCAGCACGCGCGTCCCAGGCGGCGCCACGGCGTAGACGGCATCGAGTGCGGCGAGCGTGGTCTCGCGGGTGTTCCAGGTCACGATCGCGACGTCGATGCTGCGTGCGGTCGACGGGTCGGCCGCAGACCCGCTGACCGGCATGAGCCATATCTAAGCGCTGGAAGCCGTCCGGCAGGCGGCGACCCGGCGTACCCGTCTATCCTGTCTGCGGTCATGAGCACGCCTACGACGTACGAGCTGAGCTCGCAGCAGGCTCTCGAAGCCGAGTCGATCCACATCTTCCGTGAGGTCGCCGCGGAGTTCGAGCGTCCCGTCCTGCTGTTCTCGGGCGGCAAGGACTCCGTCGTCATGCTGCACCTGGCCGCCAAGGCGTTCTACCCGGCGCCGATCCCGTTCCCGGTCATGCACATCGACACCGGCCACAACTTCGACGAGGTCCTCGAGTTTCGCGACCGCACAGTTGAGCGGCTCGGCCTGCGCCTGGTGGTCGCCAGTGTCGAGGAGTCGATCGCCAAGGGCCGCGTGCGTGAGCGGCCCGACGGCATCCGCAACCCGCTGCAGACCGTGACGCTGCTCGACGCGATCAATGAGGGCCAGTTCGACGCCGTCTTCGGTGGCGCGCGGCGCGACGAGGAGAAGGCCCGCGCGAAGGAGCGCGTCTTCAGCTTCCGTGACGAGTTCGGCCAGTGGGACCCGAAGAACCAGCGCCCCGAGCTGTGGTCGCTCTACAACGGCAGGCACCACAAGGGCGAGCACATCCGGGTGTTCCCGCTGTCGAACTGGACCGAGCTCGACATCTGGA
>DATAVK010000095.1:0-17098 GCA_036267755.1 Mycobacteriales bacterium | reverse complement strand
GACGCCACCGTGGACTTCACCGCCGCCCAGATCGCGCGGGAAACGGCGTACCACCACGTCATCCGGCCGTGGGGGCTGCTGGCGGTGGCGCTGTCGATCCTGATCCCGGTGGCACTCGGGCTCTCGCCGCTCGGCGCCCGGCTGATCGAGCGGCTGCCGACCCGGCGCTGGTGGCTCCGGGGCTTTGCCGGCGCCGTGCTCGTCACCCTGGTGACGCTGCTGGTGCTGTTGCCGATCGCCGCGCACGAGCACACCATCGAGCGGCACTACGGCCTGACCAACGAAGGCTGGTCGGGGTGGTTCGCCGACGTCGGCCGCGGCTACCTCGTCACCATCGTGTCGACGTCGGTGGTGGTGCTGATCCTCGTCGGGCTGGCCCGGCGGGCTCCGCGGCGGTGGTGGATCTGGGCGGCGGGTGTCGGCGCGGCTCTCGTTATCGTCGGCTCGTACGTCTACCCGTACACCGTGCAGCCGCTGTTCACGTCGACGACGTCGCTGCCGGCCGGCCCGCTGCGGACCTCATTGCTCGCCCTTGCTCGGAGGGACGGCCAGCCGCTGAAGGACATCCTGGTAGCCCACGAAGGCGGGCGCACCAACTCGGAGAACGCCTACGTGAGCGGCTTCGGCGGGAGTCGCCGGCTGGTGCTCTACGACACGTTGCTGCGTGATGACAACCCTCGCGAGATCCGGGCGCTCACAGCTCACGAGCTCGGCCACTCGAAGTACCACGACGTGCTGCGCGGCACGTTGGAAGGCGCGATCGGAGTCGCGGCCGCCTTGTGTCTGGCCGGTGCGTTCCTCGGCTCGGGCCGTCGGCTGCCCCGGCTCGGCGGCGCGACCGGCATGGCCGATGCGCGGATCGTCCCGCTGCTGTTGGCGTCGTACACCGTCCTGAACTTTGCGATCAGCCCGCTGTACAACGTCGTTTCACGCCACATCGAGGCGCGGGCCGACCATCACTCGCTCGTGCTCGACCGCGACCCGCAGGCCTTCGTCGAGGCGCAGCGCAACCTTGCCATCAGCGGGCTGGACGATCTCGAGCCGTCGCCGGTGCTGTTCGTGTTCTTCTTCGACCACCCGACGACGCCGGCCAGGATCGCGATGGCGCGGGACTGGGCGCTGCAGAATCACGTCCCGGTGCCGCCCGGGATCGCCGGCCCGTTCCACCGCTGACGTGTTGTGCGCCGACACCAATGGGCCATGCGTGTGGCTATGGCAACACCAATGGGCCATGCGTGTGGCTGGTCTCAACCGAGGTCGCGGTGCAACGATCGGGTGAAGGCTCGGTCGGGCGCCAGAGCGGGCAGCCGATGACCGTCGCGAGTCACGAGCACCTCGCCGCAGACCGAGTCCTCCGCCTGCCAGACATGGCCCACGGCGCGGAACGTCGCGCGCAGCGCGGTGAGCTGCATCGGACACGGGTGGACGCCCTGCGGCGGCTCGACCCGGAGTACGTCGAAGTCGCGCACCAGCCGGGCCGCCCGGTGGCCGGTCACCGTTTTCTGCGCCTTGACGGAGTCGTCGGACAGGCTGACCTTGGCGACCTGGACGGTCCGGAGCGATCGCGGCACGTTCTCGTCGGCTCGTCGCTTGGGCTGCGGCACCACCTCGGCGTACGCCCCGACCGCGCTGTGCCCGTGCCCGGCCGGCACGACCTCGATCTCGAGCTCGGCCTCAAAGAGGGTGCCCGGCAGATGGACCACGTCGAACTCGGCGTCTCGCTCCGTGATGCGGCCGTGGTCGGAAGACTCGCCTTCACCCGCTGCCTCGGTGCCATGAGGTGCCAGCTTCTTCAGCGCATCGAACGTCGCCGTGAGGGATCGGTCGCTGGTCCAGAACCGGCGGCGCGACACGACGGTGTTCCCGAACGGTCGATCGGGTGCGGTCCGCAGCGACCGCTTCGGCGCTTTCGCGGCCCGCGACTCGGCGCCGATCGTCGGACTGAGCCAGATCAGACGTTTGGCCTCGGCGACGGCATCGGCGTGCCGATTCCCCGCGGCGATGCCGGGCCCATCGAAACCCGCGGGTCGGATCCCGTCGGTGTGGGCCGCGGCGCCGGCCCCGCATGCCGTGGTGAGACCTAGGCCGACGACGAGCCCGAGGCCGGCGAGTCTGCTGGTGTGCATGGCGTTTCGACGTACCGCGCTGTCTCGTGGTTCCTCGCCGTACCCTGGGATTGCTATGAATCTTCTGTCGCCGCTCAACGGCGTGTTCCTCATCATCCACGTGGCGATCCTCGTCGTCATCGTGTACGCCTTCGTCGACTCGCTGCTGCACACCGACGCGGCCTACCGCGCCGCCGGCAAGCTGCACAAGACCGCCTGGGTGGCGATCCTCGTGGTCGCGTTCCTGTTCAGCCTGGCGGGATTCCTCAGCGTGGTCGGGCTGATCGCTGCGTTGATCTACCTGCTCGACGTCCGGCCCGCCGTTCGAGGGATCAGCGGTGGCAGCAGCTCGCAGGGCCCCTACGGCCCCTGGTAAGCAAAGCGCCGGCTCACGCCTTCGGCGGCAGGTGCAACGACTCCGGTGCCAGGTCACCGAGCGGCTCCTGGCCGACGAAGGCGTAGACCTCCGCAGGGTCCTCGTTGCCGGCCAGATGCTGTCGCTCGCCGGTCGGCTCGTAGATGTCGAGCAGCCCCGGCGCGTCCGAGTGAGCGAGCAACCGCCGCACGTCGTCGTCCACCACCGTGCTCTCGCCGTCGCGCGAGCCTCCGACCAGTACCACTGTCGCCATCGGATCTCCTGGGTCGTCGTTCGCGATCGGGGCGCCGCTCACCGTCGGCTTGGTCGTAGCCTGCCAGACGTGGCCACCCACCGGTTGGAGCTGACCGACGCGACCCTGCGCGAGTGGGAGGCCGTCGTGCTCAGCAGCGACGCCGACGGGATCATCCTGGACCGCTCCGCCTTCTACCCCGGTGGCGGCGGGCAGCCGCCGGACCACGGGGTGCTGCTCTGGGGCGGCGTCCAGACTCGGATCGTCGGCGCCCGGCACACGGCCGACGACGTCTACCTGATCCCCGCCGAGGACGACCCGATCCCGACGACCGGTACGTCGGTGCAGGGCGCCCTCGACGACGACCGGCGTACTGCCCTGATGCGCACCCACTCCGGGCTGCACCTGCTCGCCGGTGTCGTCTTCCGCGACTACGGCGCGCTGGTGACCGGCGGCAACATGGAGCCGCTCGAGGCCCGGATGGACTTCAACCTGCCGGAGGTCCCCGAGGGGTTCAAGGACTCGATCGCGGCGGCCTGCGCCAAGGAGATCGACGCCGACCGGCGGATCGACGTCTCGGTGCTGCCCTACGACGAGGCGTTCGCGATCCCTGACATCATCCGGACCGCGACCAACCTGCTGCCGCCCGGCCTGACCGAGGTGCGGATCGTCGACATCGTCGGCCTGGACACCCAGGCCGACGGCGGCACCCATGTCGCGTCGACGAAGCAGATCGGCGGCATGGAGGTCGTCAAGGTCGAGAACAAGGGCAAGGGCTTCCGCCGGCTGCGGGTCCGGCTGCCGCAGTGACCCCAGCATTCCCGGTCCCGCGGTACGGCGAGGCGTCCATCTCCGACGTCCTGCCGTCCGTGCTCGCCGCCATGGACGCCGGCGGCGAGAACCGGCTCGGGCTCGCCCCCACCCAGCGAGCCGTCGTCCTGCTCGTCGACGGTCTCGGCCTGGTGTCGATGCGCGAGCATGCCGCGGCAGCGCCGTACCTGTCATCGATGGCGTGCACCGAGCTGACCGTCGGCTTCCCCTCGACCACGGCGACCTCGATGGCCTCGCTGTCGACCGGCGTCCCCGCCGGGCAGCACGGCATCACCGGCTACACGTCGTACGACGAGGAGTCGGGCAACGTCGTGAACTGGCTGGCCTGGCAGCCGGTCGGCCGCAAGGACGACCTGCGCGACCGGCTGGTGCCAGAGGTGGTGCAGCCGCGGTCCACGATGTGGGAGCTGGCCGCGGACGCCGGCGTCAGCGTGAGCATCGCGAACTCCCGCGCCTTCGAAGGCACCGGCCTGACCCGGGCGGTTTTCCGGGGCGGCCGCTACCACGGCTGCACGACCGCCGGCGACGCGATCGCGATCGCGGCCTCGGTCGCCGACCACGGCCACCGCTCGCTGGTCTACGCCTACATCTCGGAGCTCGATTTCGTCGGCCACGTCCGGGGCGCGTCGACGGATGCCTGGGATGCCCAGCTCAGCCTGGTCGACCGGCACGTCGAGTTGCTCGCCGACCGGCTCCCGCCCGGGACCACGCTGCTCGTCACGTCGGACCATGGGATGGCGGACATGCCGGCCGACGCGACGGTCGACGCGGACGCCCCCGACTCACCGCTGCGCAACGGCGTGGTCGCCCTGGCCGGGGAGCCCCGGATGCGACACGTGCACTGCGAGCCCGGCGCCGCCGAGGATGTGCTGGCGATCTGGACCGAGCTGCTCGGCGAGCGAGCCTGGGTCATCACCCGCGACGACGCCATCGCCTCGGGGCTGTTCGGTCCGATCGTGTCGCCGACCGCGCGAGGCCGGATCGGCGACGTGCTCGCGATGTCGAGGGGCGACCTCGGCGTCGTGCAACGCCGGCGCGAGTCGCGGCTGTCGTCGCTTCCCGGCCATCACGGTTCGCTCACCGACCGCGAGCTGCTGGTGCCGTTGCTCGCCGTGACGCGCTGAGTCGCAGAACCGCGCTGAGTTCTCAGAACTTCATGGTCGCGGACCACCGCTCGAGCAGTCCGATGTCCCCTTCGACCGTCAGCGACGACCACGGCACCCGGCCGTAGGCAGCGAGCAGCAACGTGCTCGACGTGCCGCTGGCACTCGCGTCCGGCTTCGTGATGACGTCGAGCCGCCGCACCGCGTCGGGTTCGAGTCCGAGGCACCACGCGCCGTCGTCGGAGGACTGCAGCTGCACGGAGCCCTCCGGGCCGCCGCCGTCCGCGCGCGAGTAGATCCGCGGTGACAGTACGTCGATGAGCTCGTCGAGACCGTCGGCCGCCAGCTCGGCGTCGATCGGCTGCGGCATGGCGTGGGCGATCTGCGCGTCGAAGCGGTGCACCGACGACTCGTGGGCCATCCGGCGCGCCCAGAACGCAGCGACGGGCTCCTCGACCGTCGACCAGTTCCACACCGAGGTGTCCGGGTCGCAGTCGCGCAGCGCCGACACCAGATCGTCGAGCAACGACCCGAGCGCCTCGATGGGGTCGCCCTCCGGCCGCTCCGGCCACTCCTCCGGCTCCTGCGTGAGGCGATGCGCAACGACGTACTCCGCGGTCTGGTAGACGCGGGTGACGTGCCGGATCAGCCGGCCGACGTCCCAGCCGGGGCAGGTGGTGACGGGCGCGTCGAGGCCGAGCCGGGCGGCGGCGATGACCCCCTCACCCTCGCCGCGCACCGCTGCGATCAGCTCGGAGTACGCCGGTGTCGTCATTTCGGGTCCTCCCGGTAGAGCCGGTGCTGAGCGGCCTGGGCTCGCGGCCGGACCACGATCTGATCGATGTTGACGTTCCATGGTCGGGTGACGGCCCAGGCGATGCAGTCCGCGATGTCGTCGGCGGACAGCGGCCCGGGTACGCCGGCGTACGTCGCCGCGGCCTTCGCCCGGTCACCACCGAGCCGGTTGAGTGTGAACTCCTCGGTCTCGACCATGCCGGGTGCGACCTCGACGATCCGGATCGGCTTGCCGAGCAGCTCCAGCCGCAGCGTCCGGGTCACCGCGACCTCCGCGCTCTTCGCGGCGACATACCCGCCGCCGCCCTCGTAGGCGACATAGCCGGCGGTCGAGGTGAGGTTGACGATCACCCCGTCGCCGCTCGCCTCGAGCTTGGGAAGCAGCGCGCGGGTCACCCGCATCGTCCCCATGACGTTGACGTCCCACATCCGCTGCCAGTCGTCGTCGGAGGCCTCCGCGACCGGTGCGAGACCGAACGCGCCGCCGGCGTTGTTGACCAGGACATGGCAGTCACCGATCGCGTCCGCCAGCTCCCGCACCGAGCTCTCGTCCGTGACGTCGAGCACGACCGCGCCGCACCCGATCTCGTCGGCGAGGGCCGTGAGCCGGTCGGCACGGCGCGCGGCCGCAATGACGTCGTACCCCTCGTGCACAAGCCGGCGCGCAGTGGCAGCACCGATGCCGCTGCTGGCGCCGGTGACGACCGCGGTTCCTCTGCTCATCGGGGAGAGACTACGAGGCGCCCTGGCATGGAGGCCCAGTGATCCGGCAGGATGGAGTCATGGGGCTGCCGCGGCGGATCGCGACGCTGTCCGTGCATACGTCCCCTCTGGACCAGCCCGGCGGCGGCGACGCGGGCGGCATGAACGTCTACATCAGCGAGGTTTCCAAGCAGCTCGCCGGCATGGGCATCGAGGTGGAGATCTTCACCCGGGCAACCTGTAGCGAGCTGCCGCCGCGGGTGGAGCTGGTCCCCGGCGTCTCGGTCCGCCACATCACGGCGGGGCCGTTCGAGGGCCTGGACAAGAACGACCTGCCGGCTCAGCTGTGCGCGTTCACCAGCGGCGTGCTCCGCGAGGAAGCCGCTCACGAGCCGGGGTGGTTCGACCTGGTGCACTCGCACTACTGGCTGTCCGGGCAGGTGGGCTGGCTGGCGAAGGAGCGCTGGGGCGTGCCGCTGGTCCACACCATGCACACGATGGCGCGGGTGAAGAACGCCGCGCTAGCCGACGGCGACTGCCCGGAGCCGGCGCTTCGGGCGATTGGTGAGGCCCAGGTCGTCGAGGCGGCCGACCGGCTGGTCGCGTCGACCTCCGACGAGGCCGCGCAGCTCGCCGACCTGTACGACGCGAAGCCGTCCCAGTTGGCAACGATCGCGCCCGGTGTAGACCTCGGTGTCTTCGCGCCAGGGCCGCGTGCTCTCGCCCGACGTCGTCTCGGGGTCGCCGACGACGCGATCATGTTGCTGTTCGTCGGCCGGATCCAGGCGCTCAAGGGACCCGACGTGGTGCTGCGCGCGGCCGCCGAGTTGCTGGCGGCCAACCCGTCGATCCGCGACCGGCTCGTGGTCGCCGTGGTGGGCGGGCCGTCGGGCTCCGGGCTCGCGCAGCCGGAGCACCTGCACAAGCTGGCCGGGTCGCTTGGCATCGCCGACGTGGTCCGTTTCGAGCGGCCGGTCCCGCAATCCGAGCTGGCGGACTACTACCGGGCAGCGGACCTCACGCTGGTGCCGTCGTACACCGAGTCCTTCGGGTTGGTGGCGGTGGAGTCGCAGGCCTGCGGCACGCCGGTCGTCGCGGCGGGCGTGGGCGGGCTGCGGACCGCGGTGCGCGAGGGCGTCTCGGGGCTGCTGATCGACGACCACAAGCCGGAGACGTGGGCGCGGGCGGTCGGCTCCCTGCTCGCCGACCCGGACCGTCGAGCCGCGATGGCGGCCGGTGGGGTCGAGCATGCGCGTGAGTTCGGCTGGTTTGCGACGGCGTCGCGTCTCGTCGAGGTCTACCGCGGCCTGTGAGCGAGCCCTCCGGATCCGATCTTGCCGAGGTGCTGCGGCAAACCCTGGTCGAACGCGAGCTGGAGTTCGAGGAGCCCACTCCTGGCTCGTTCGTGGTCCGGCTGCCGGGGGTGCGGAAGCTCGCGACGGTGACCTGGTTCGTCATCGGCGACCACTCGCTGCACATCGAGGCGTTCTTCTGCCGCCGGCCGGATGAGAACCAAGAGGCGTTCTACCGCTGGCTGCTGCAGCGCAATGCCCGGATGTACGGCGTCTCGTTCTCGGTCGACCACCTCGGGGACGTCTACCTGGTCGGTCGGGTGCCGCTGTCGTCGGTCGAGCCGGACGAGCTCGACCGGTTGCTCGGCAGCGTGCTCACCTACGCCGACGACTGGTTCGACGTCGCGCTCGAGATCGGGTTCCGGTCCTCGATCGAGCGGGAGTGGGACTGGCGGGTCAGCCGGGGTGAGTCGCTGGCGAACCTCGCCGCCTTTGCCCGCTTCGCCGACCCCGCCAACCGCCCGAGCGACCCGGGCGACCCGGATTTGCCGCCGTCGCCCTCCACTTCCCACGGATGAGGTAGGGGCGTGGGCCGAAATGTTGGCGCGGGCACCCTTCCGGCAGGATGTCGAGGCATGACCGTCGGCACGTTGTTGCTGCTCCGCCATGGCCAGAGCGAGTGGAACGCCACCAACCAGTTCACCGGCTGGGTCGACGTCGGCCTGACCGACACCGGCCGGGCGGAGGCGCGACGCGCCGGCGAGCTGCTCGCCGAGCACACGGTGCTGCCCGACCTGCTCCACACCTCGTTGCTGCGCCGGGCGATCGACACCGCGCAGAGCACGCTCGACGTCGTGGATCGGCCCTGGATCCCGGTACGCCGGTCCTGGCGGCTCAACGAGCGGCACTACGGCGACCTGCAGGGCAAGGACAAGGCCGCGATTCGCGAGCAGTATGGCGATGAGCAGTTCATGGTCTGGCGCCGCTCCTATGACACGCCACCGCCGCCGATCGCCGATGACGCTGAGTACTCCCAGGCCGGCGACGTCCGCTACGCGGCACTAGCGCCGGAGATCATTCCCCGCACCGAATGCCTGGCCGACGTGGTCGAGCGGCTGCTGCCCTACTGGTACGACGCGATCGTCCCCGATCTGCGCTCCGGCGCGACCGTCCTCGTGGTCGCCCACGGCAACTCGTTGCGGGCACTCGTCAAGCACCTCGACGGCATCGACGAGCAGACCATCGTCGGGCTCAACATCCCGACCGGGATCCCGCTGCGCTACGACCTCGACGACGACCTGCGCCCGGTGACCAAGGGCGGGACCTACCTCGACCCGGCGGCAGCCGCCGACGCGATCGATGCGGTGAAGAACCAGGGACGCTGACCGGAAGGTGTCCGGCTAGTCAGGCGCGGGCTGCAAGCCCTCCGACGGCAACGTCTCCGTCGTGGTCGGCGTCGGCACGGCCTGGGTCGGGACCGTCGAGATGTCATCGGACTCCACCACCGGCACCGGAATCGTCTGGGAACCGGCGTTGGCGAACGTGAAGGTGACCGGCACGTTGGTGCCCTGCTTCGCGGGAGTGGCCTCCGCGATCGTCAGCATCGGCCCGGTGCCTGCGGTCTCCGGGGCGCCGAACGCGACGGGGACGCCGGGAAGCAGCTGCGTGTTGGACACCTCGGTCGAGTTGATGGAGCCGACCGGTGACGTGACGCTGACCAGCGTGTCCGGCTTGGTTGCGCCATTGACCAGCGTGACGACGAGATAGCCCGTGGCGGTTCCCGAGATGGACGTCGCCAGCGGCAACGGGTTCTCGCTGGTGGCGCCGCTCGGCCCGGTCGTCGTGTCGTAGGTGACGAACGCATCTCGTACATCGATCGCGCCGATCGACAGATCCCTCGCCTGGACCGGGCTCGTCTCCTTGCTCGTCTCGTCCTTGACCTCGAGGCCGCAGCCGGACAGCACCGGGATCGCGGCGACGAGAACGACGCCGATCAGGGCGCGGCGCTGGATCACGTTGTCTCTCCTCGGCGGTCGCCGGCTCGGCGGCGGGGATCGGTCGGGTCAGCGTAGCGACCGGCGACTATGACGCTGTGAGGTGGGAGCCACCCGCCACGACGAACGTGACCACCAGGACCGCGACCGCCACGAGGACCAGCCGGAACGCCAGCCGCCGTGATCCGGGCACCCGAAGAACAGCCGGCAACGCGGCCGCGAGCACCACGTCGGCGGCGAGCGCCACGATCGGCAGCGGCCGGGCGCCGACCGCGACGAGGACCAGTACGCCGGCAACCACGACCATGGCTCCCGCGACGAGCGTCGACCGCCGGGGGCCGATCCGTTGCGGCAGGCCACGGACGCCGGTCAGCGCGTCCTCCTCGGTGTCGCCGACAGTGTTGGCGAAGTGCGCAGCGATCCCGCACGCGACACCCGCCCCGATGAGCGCCACCCGGGCGCGGGGCGAGCCGGGAAGCGTCGCCGCGACGATCACCGGCACCAGCCCGAAGGACACGGCGTACGGGAGGACGCTCGCCACGGTCCGCTTCAGGCCCAGGTCGTAAGACCAGGCGGACCCGACGGCCACGAGATGTGCGACGCCGGGCCGCCAGCCCAGCGCCAGCGAGAGCGGGACGTCAGCGACCAGCGCCGTCCCGGCAGCGATCGCGACCACGCGCCGCGAGACCTGGCCGATCGCGATCGGCTTGTCGGGGCGGGCGGCCCGGATGTCCAGCGGCGCGTCGATCGCGTCGTTGCACCAGCCGACCGACAGCTGGCCACAGAGCACCGCGGCGGCGAGCAGCGCGGTGCGGCCGCCGCTCAGCCCGGCAGCTAGCGCCGTCGCGCTGAAGAACGCGGTGACGGCGACGGCCGGCAACGGATGGGTGGCCCGGACCAGGCCGAGCAACGGAGAAGTCGGCAACCAGGCTCAGCGGCTGGCCTGCGGCTGGCTCATGTCGACGAGCTCGCCGTTGATCGACGGGAGCGCACCGGTGACGTTCGTGAACCTGTCGGCGATCACCCCGTTCCGCCGCACCAAAAGGACGGTGAGGCCCTTGGCGTTCGAGAGTGCGTAGAGCGACTCGTCCGGATCCGCCGGGGTGTGCGTGTCGACCAGCACTCGTGGCTTGCCGGTCGTCACTGCTGTCTTGATCGGACCCGCCTCAGGCATCGAGGGGACGACGACGTCGAGCGGGTAGCCAACCTCGTCGGCTTGGCCAGCCAGCTGGTTGAGCACTGTGTTGCAGTCGATCACCGTGTCGCACGCCACTGGCACCAGGGCGACGACCGAGGGCCGGAGCGCGGTGGACAAGACCGCCTGGCCCTCCGCGGCGGCGAGTGTCACCCGGGGCAGGATGCCGCCCCTGTCGCCCGGCGGGGCCGTGGTCCCGGTGGCGAGCGGGAGCGGCTTGACCGTGGTGTTGCTCCGCGAGGGAGCCAGCACGGTGAGCAACGTGGCGACGATGCCGGTGAGCACGAGAGCGACCGAAACGATGGACAACGGCAGGACGCCGGGGCGCGACATGAGCCGCTGGCGGCGGGCTCGGCGGCGGTTCCGTCGTACCTCGCGGTGGTAGGCCTCGATGTCGGCGACGAGCTCGGCGATGGTGTCCGGAACGGTCACTTCGGCCCAGGAAGGGTCCGCGGCGCTCGAGGCGTCGCTCGGACGGTCGTCGTCGTCCGGCATACCGTCAGTATGCGCCGATCCGGCGCGGATCGAAACCGGAGTTCTACAAGCACGCCGGGCGCGTCCTGTCAAGACCCATCGTGGCGGCTAAAATGGCTCTGACCTGCGGTTTTGCGTCCGGCTCGTCGGTCGTCGGGTCGGTGGTGCATGGTAGGATGGGCTAATCGGAAGGGGAACAACGCGCATGACGTTCACGGTTGGCGAGACGGTGGTCTACCCGCACCACGGGGCCGCGCTTATCGAGGCCATCGAGACCCGCACCATTAAAGGCGTCGAAAAGGCCTACCTGGTGCTGAAGGTCGCTCAGGGTGATCTGACAGTGCGAGTGCCCGCCGACAATGCCGAGTACGTCGGTGTTCGCGACGTCGTCGGGGCCGACGGCCTCGAGCGCGTCTTCGACATCCTGCGTGCCCCGCACACCGAAGAGCCGACCAACTGGTCCCGCCGGTACAAGGCCAACGTCGAGAAGATCGCGTCCGGAGACGTCAACAAGGTCTCCGAGGTCGTGCGTGACCTGTGGCGTCGCGACCGCGAGCGCGGCCTGTCCGCCGGCGAGAAGCGGATGCTGGCGAAGGCCCGGCAGATCCTGGTGAGCGAGCTCGCCCTAGCCGAAGGCACCAACGAGGACAAGGCCGAGGTGCTGCTCGACGAGGTTCTCGGCGCCTGAAGTTCGGCGCCGATCATGCCGACGACACGGGGATGATCTACTCGCGCTCGAGCCGCGCCCCACGCGGCGTGATCGAGTTGCTCCGACTGCTGACTGTCCTGTTCTTCGCTGAGGTCGGCTTTCAGCTCGGACACGCGTCGGCACAGCACGGAGACCAGCAGGTGCTGGGAGCCTTCGGCGGTACGGCGCTCGGGGTCATCGTCGGCAGCGGGCTCGGCTATGTCATCGGCGGAATGTTCGGTCGCAGCGCTGCTGCCACCGCTGACCGGACCGTGGTCGCGTTGCGTGACGTCTCCGCCGACACCCTGGTCGCGGGCGGGTTCGGAGCCGTCGCCGGTGTGGTCGTGGGAGCCGGTCTGGGCTGGCCGTTCTTCCTGATCCCCAACACCATCATCGCGTTGCCCGTCTTCGCGATCCTCGTCCTGCTGCTCGGCTACTTCGGATTCCGGGTGGGTGCGGCCAAGCGTGACGGCATGCTCGCGCTGTTCGGTCAGAGCGCGGGTGTCGGCCCGCGTCGTCCGCCCCCGGTCTCCGTCGTCGTCGACACCTCGGTCGCGGTCGACGCGCGGGTGCTCGACGTCGTCCGCGCCGGCTTCCTGCACTGCACCATGCTGGTGATCCAGCCGGTCCTCGAGGAGCTGCAGCACCTCGCTGACTCCGCCGAGCCGAACCGGCGGGCCCGCGGCCGGCGCGGCCTGGAACTGCTCGAGGCGCTGCGTCGCGAGCCGCCGATCGATCTCGATGTCGTCCCCGACTCGCATCCCGAGGTCCGGGACGTCGACGCCAAGCTGATCCGGGTGTGCTTGGACGAGGACCACTCGCTGCTCACCCTCGACACGAACCTCGCCAAGGTCGCGGCGCTCGCTGGTGTCCAGGTGCTGAACCTGCACTCGCTGTCACTGGCGCTGCGGCCGCCGGTCGTGGTCGGCGAGGACGTCGTCGTCCAGCTGATCAAGCCGGGCCGGGAAGCCGGTCAGGGCGTCGGGTACCTCGATGACGGCACCATGGTGGTTGTGGAGCGCGCGCGGGGGCTGATCAACAAGGATGTGACCGTGCGCGTCACCAGCGTCGTCATCACCGCGAACGGCCGGCTCGTCTTCGGCCAGGTCGCCGTCGTACCTGGTGCCGTTGCCTCGTCGGGCGCTGGTGCATGAGCGCTGACGACGTCGTACCGCTCACCGAGGGGTTGCCCGACCTGCCGCGGATCGGCATCGGCGTCGATGTCCATCCCTTCGACGACTCCGTGCCGCTCGCGCTGGCCTGCCTCGGCTGGCCCGGGGAGCCCGGGCTCGCTGGTCACTCCGACGGCGACGTCGTCGCGCACTCGGTCTGCGACGCGTTGCTGTCCGCCGCCGGTCTCGGCGACCTCGGCAGCGAGTTCGGGACCGCGGATCCGAACTGGGCCGGAGCGAGCGGCGCGAGCCTGCTGGCCGAGACCGCGCGCCGGCTGGGTTCGCACGGCTGGGCGATCGTCAACGTCGCGGTCCAGCTGATCGGCGAACGGCCGAAGCTGGCGCACCGGCGGATCGACGCGCAGACCGCGATGTCCGCGGCGATCGGCGCCCCGGTCTCGCTGTCCGCGACGACGACGGACGGCCTCGGCATGACCGGCCGCGGCGAAGGCCTCGCCGCGATCGCCACGGCTCTCGTCGTACCCCGTTAACTCCTCCTGCTCGCCGCGCTGAGCGCAACCCGCACAATGAAGTGATGAGCGAACAATCGGCGTACCTCGTCAGTGCTGTCCGGACCCCGATGGGACGGTACGGCGGAGCCCTGGCCGGCGTCCGCCCCGACGACCTGGCCGCGCTGGTCGTGCGTGAGGCGATCGACCGGGCGGGCGTGCCCGACGACGCCATCGACGAGGTCGTGCTCGGCGCCGCGAACCAGGCCGGCGAGGACAACCGCAACGTCGCCCGGATGGCGGCGCTGCTCGCCTGCCTTCCGGTCTCGGTGCCTGGCTACACGGTCAACCGGCTGTGTGCGAGCGGCCTGCAGGCCGTCATCGCGGGTGCGCAGGCGATCCGCACCGGCGAGGCCGACATCGTCGTCGCGGGCGGCGTGGAGTCGATGACCCGGGCGCCGTGGGTGATGGCCAAGCCGGGGACGCCGTGGGCTCGCCCCGGTGAGGTCTCCGACACCTCGCTCGGCTGGCGGTTCACGAACCCGCGGATGAAGCCGCTGGACGAGGGCAAGGCGACGCTCCCGATGGGCGAGACCGCCGAGGAGGTCGCGGCACTCGACGGGATCAGCCGCGAGGACTCCGACGGCTACGCGTTGCGGTCGCAGGAGCGCGCCGTCGCGGCGGCCAAGGACGGTCGGTTCGACGCCGAGCTGATCGCCGTCGAGACGCCGGCCGGGACAGTCGCCGCAGACGAGGGGCCGCGACCCGACACCAGCCTCGAGCGGCTGGCCAAGCTCAAGACGGTGTTCCGTGACGGTGGCGTCGTGACCGCCGGGTCCTCCTCGCCGCTGTCGGACGGCGCCGCCGCGCTCGTCCTCGCGAGCGGTGACGCCGTGACGCGCCACGGCCTCACCCCGGTGGCGCGCGTGGTCGCCGGTGCCAGCGCCGGGGTCCGGCCCTCGACGATGGGGCTGGGTCCGGTGCCGGCCACCGAGAAGGTGCTGGCCCGGGCGGGATGGGCGCTCGACGACGTCGGTTCGGTGGAGGTCAACGAGGCGTTCGCGGTCCAGGTGCTGGCGTGCGTCCGGCGGCTCGGGCTCGACCTCGACCGGGTCAACGCCGACGGCGGCGCGATCGCGCTCGGTCACCCGCTGGGCTGCTCCGGCGCCCGGCTGGTCGTCACGCTGCTCGGCCGGATGCAGCGGGAAGGCTCCGACCGCGGCCTCGCGACGCTGTGCGTCGGTGTCGGCCAGGGCCTGGCGATGCTCGTCGAACGGGTCTGAGCCCGGCCGCTCTCACTAGGCTGTCCGGCATGTCCTTGCGCCTCTACGACACCCGGACCCGCGCGGTCCGCGACTTCGCGCCGCTGCGCGATGGCGTCGTGGGGATCTACGTCTGCGGCCCGACGGTGCAGTCCGCGCCCCACATCGGGCACATGCGGACCTCGGTGGGCATCGACCTGCTGCGCCGCTGGCTGACGACCAAGGGGTACGACGTCGAGCTGGTCCAGAACGTCACGGACATCGACGACAAGATCCTCCGCAACTCCGAGGAGCTCGGTGAGCCGTGGTGGGCGCTGGCCACTCGCGTGACCCGACAGTTCGACGAGGCGTACCGCTCGCTGAACGTGATCCCGCCGACCGGCGAGCCCCGGGCCACCGGCCACGTCACCGAGATGGTCACGCTGATGCAGCGGCTCATCGACGGCGGTCACGCCTACGCGGCGGGCGGTGACGTCTACTTCGACGTCCGGTCGTGGCCGGCGTACGGCGAGCTGTCCGGGCAGCGGCCCGACGCGATGCAGTCGACCGAGGAGCCTGGCGCGAAGCGCGACGCGCTGGACTTCACGCTGTGGAAGGGGGCGAAGCCGGGCGAGCCCTCGTGGGAGACCCCGTGGGGGCCGGGCCGGCCGGGCTGGCACCTGGAGTGCTCGGCGATGGCGACCCGCTACCTGGGCCCGACGTTCGACATCCACGGCGGCGGACTCGACCTGGTCTTCCCGCATCACGAGAACGAGCTGGCCCAGTCCAACGCGGCCGGTGACGGCTTCGCGCGGTACTGGGTGCACGGCGGGACGCTCACGACCAACGGCACCAAGATGAGCAAGTCGACCGGCAACTCGATCTTCGTGCCGGACCTGCTGGCCGAACACGGAGCCCCTGCGCTGCGCTACGCGCTCACCTCGGCTCACTACCGGGCGCCGAGCGAGTGGTCGACCGAGGGAGTGATCGAGGCCGGTGCTGCGTACGAGCGGATCGCAGGTTTCCTGCAACGCGCTGCCGAACGCGCCGGCGAGCCGCCGGCCGACGCCGCCGTACCCGCCGGATTCGCGAACGCGATGGACGACGACCTCGCGGTCTCGCCCGCGCTCGGGGTGTTGCACGAGGAGGTACGCCGGGGCAACAACGCGCTCGCTTCCGGTGACGACGCGGGCGTGGCCGACGCCGCGGCCCGCGTCGCGGCGATGACCAAGGTGCTCGGCTTATGGCCGGGCGACTTCGAGACCGCGACCGGCGGCGGGCTCGCGCCGGTCGTCGACGCATTGGTCCCGGCGCTGCTCGCGACCCGGCAGGCCGCCCGCGAGCGCAAGGACTTCGCGGAGAGCGACCGGATCCGTGACGCGCTCGCCGATGCCGGGGTCGTCGTCGAGGACACCCCCGATGGGCCGCGCTGGCGGGTGCCGAGCTGATGGCGCCGAAGAAGGGGCCCCACAAGGGCACCGGCGGTCACGGCCGCAAGAAGCTTGAAGGCCGGAAGGCCACGCCCAAGGCGACGGAGCGCACCGGCCATCCGGCCGCTCGCCGGGCGAAGCCAGCAACGCGGGGTACGACGGCTGCGCGCGGTACGACGTCGCGCGGTGCAACGTCTCGCGGCTCGACGTCTCGCGGGGCTGCGTCGCAGGGTGGTCGATCGGGTGGAGCACCGTCGCGGCAGCGGCGCGGTGTGCCGGCCGATGGGCTGGTCGCCGGCCGCAACGCGGTCGTCGAGGCCCTGCGCGCGTCGATCCCGGCGACCACGCTGTACGTCGCCCAAGGGGTCGAGCGTGACGACCGGATCGACGAGGCCCGCCGGATCGCGGTGGCCCACGGCATCGCGGTGCTCGCGGCGGAGCGGCCCGAGCTCGACCGCCTTGCCGGCGGCCCGCAGCACCAGGGTGTCGCGCTGGTCGTCAAGCCCTTCGACTACACCGATGCCGGCGACCTGCTGCGCCGGGCGCTGGAGTCGACGACGCCAGCGCTGATCGTGGCGCTCGACGGTGTCACCGATCCGCACAACGTCGGCGCCGTGGCGCGCTCCGCCGCTGCCTTCGGAGCGCACGGCCTGGTCCTGCCGGAGCGTCGCGCGGCCGGCGTGACGCCCGCCGCGTGGAAGGCCAGCGCTGGCACGCTCGCGCGGCTGCCGGTCGCCCGGGTGACGAACCTGGTCCGCACCCTCATCTCGTACGCCGAGGCGGGGCTGATGGTGGCCGGGCTCGACGGCAAGGGTGAGATCGACCTCGACGCGCTGGAGCTGGCCTCCGGGCCGCTCGTGCTCGTGGTCGGCGCGGAGGGTCGCGGGCTCTCGCGCCTGGTCTCGCAGACCTGCGACCTGACCGTCCGAATCCCGCTGGTTTCCGACGTGGAGTCGCTCAACGCCTCGGTCGCCGCCGGCATCGTGCTGGCCGAGGTCGCTCGCCGCCGTACCCCCTGA
>DATAVK010000094.1:0-36444 GCA_036267755.1 Mycobacteriales bacterium | reverse complement strand
AGCGCCGTGTCCTCGAGCAGGCCGAGCGCTTCAAGCAGCTCCCGGGCTTCGGCGGCCGACTCCGACCGGGCGCACACGGCCAACGCCGCGCGTCGGCGGTCCTGCGCCGGGATCGGCGTGAGGGTGAAGTCGGTGAGCAGGGATTCGCGTCGCGGCTCAGTCGCCGCCTTACGTGTCGTCGTTGTCATGGTGGCACCATTTCCCGTCTATCTGAGAGCCATGTGAAAGCAGCCCGTCATCGAGGTGAACCATTGGGGGTGGCCGGGGATTCCAGGCTGCGGGGTGCCTGTTTCACCCCGCCCTTACGCTGGCCCGGTGAGCGACGGCGTCGGCGTTGATCCCCGCCGGGCGGTGCCCCGCACCGACACCGTCCTGTCCGACGCCCGGCTGGTCGCGGCGGCAGAGCGACTCGGCCCGGGAATCGTCAAAGCAGCGGTCGTCGCCGCCCAACAGGCCGCCCGCGACGGCGCGGTATTGCCGGAGTCGGTCGCCGATGTCGCCCTCGCCAACCTGCCTGCGGCAGCGACATCGATGCGGCCCGTGATCAACGCCACCGGGGTCATCGTCCACACCAACCTTGGGCGGGCGCCGCTATCACCCGCCGCCGTGGAAGCGATGGTGCACGCCGCCGGGTACGTCGATGTCGAGTACGACGTCGCCACGGGTGGCCGGTCCCGGCGGGGACGTGGCGCGCTGCAGGCACTGGCCGCGGCCGTCCCTGACGCTGAGGCGGTTCATGTCGTCAACAACGGCGCGGCCGCCCTCGTCCTTGCGGCGACCGCGCTTGGTGCCGGGCGTGAGGTGGTCGTCAGCCGGGGTGAGCTCGTGGAGATCGGTGACGGGTTCCGGCTGCCCGACCTCATCCAGTCGACCGGCGCCCGGATCCGCGAGGTCGGCACCACGAATCGCACGGTGCTTGCGGACTACGAGGACGCGGTTGGTCCCCAGACCGGGTTCGTCCTGAAGGTGCACCCCTCCAACTTCGTCGTTGCCGGCTTCACCGGGGGAGTCGAGACCGCCCAGCTGACCGACCTGGGGGTGCCCCTCGTCGTCGACATCGGCTCCGGCCTGCTCACCCGCGACCCGGCGCTCCCGGACGAGCCGGACGCCACCAGCACGCTGCAGGCCGGCGCGGACCTGGTCACCGCCAGCGGCGACAAGCTGCTCGGCGGCCCGCAAGCCGGAGTCATCCTGGGCCGGCGCGACCTGGTCGAACGACTCCGACGACACCCGCTGGCCCGCGCACTGCGCGTCGACAAGATGACGCTCGCCGCGCTCGAGGCGACGCTGCGCGGCCCGCACCCACCGGTGCACACGGCCTTGCACGCCGACGTCGAGGAGCTGCATCGACGTACCCAGTGGATCGCCGACGCCACCGGGGGAGAGGTCGTCGCCAGCACCGGGCTGGTCGGTGGTGGCGGCGCGCCGGCGGTGCAACTGGCCGGCTGGGCGGTGGCGCTGCCGGCCTCCGATGCCGAGCGGCTCCGGCTCGGCGACCCCTGCGTCGTCGGGCGGGTCGAGCGCGATCGATGCCTGCTCGACCTGCGCTGCGTTCCGCCGGAGCTCGACGACGCCCTTGTCGCGGCGGTGCTCGACCGCTGATGGACGTCGTCGCGACCGCCGGTCACGTCGACCACGGAAAGTCCGCCCTGGTGCGGGCCCTCACCGGTCGCGACCCCGACCGGTACGCCGAGGAACACCGGCGGGGGATGACTCTCGACCTCGGCTTCGCGTGGACCACGCTGCCGAGCGGTCGCGAGATGGCCTTCGTCGACGTACCCGGCCATGAGCGGTTCGTCGCCACGATGTTGGCGGGGGTAGGACCGGTCCCAGCGATCCTGCTCGTCGTCGCCGCCGACGAGGGCTGGCAGCAACAGACCGAGGAGCACGTGGCAGCACTCGACGCGCTGGGCGCTCGCGAAGGACTCATCGTCGTGACCAAGTCGGACCGGGCCGACGCGCAACCCGTCATCGAGCAGGTCCAGGAGCGGCTCGCCGGTATGACGCTCGCCGACCTGCCTGCCGTCGCCGTCAGCAGCCTCACGGGGCTGGGGATGACCGAGCTCCGGGACGCGCTCGACGCGTTGGCCGACCGGCTCGCCGCGCCGGACCCGTCGGCCCCGGTGCGGCTCTGGGTCGACCGGTCGTTCACGATCCGCGGCGCCGGGACGGTCGTGACCGGGACGCTCGGGGCCGGCTCGCTGTCAGTCGGCGACGAGCTTGTCGTCGTACCCAGCGGTCAGCGCGTGACGGTCAAGGGTCTGCAGTCCCAGGAGCGCGCGGAGTCGCACCTCATCCCGGTCTCCCGTGCAGCCGTCAACCTGCGAGGCGTCGACCGGGAGGCCGTGGGCCGGGGTGACGCGCTCGTCACGCCGGGCGCGTGGACCATGACCGCCGAGGTCGACGTGTCGCTGGCAGTCGGTCAGCCCCGACTGCCCGCCGAGCTGGTCGTCCATATCGGCTCGGCCGCGGTCCCGGCACGGGTCCGTCCGCTCGACCCGACGGTGACGCGGCTGCGGCTTCGCCACGCGTTGCCGCTGCACGTCGGAGACCGGCTGCTGCTCCGCGATCCCGGCTCGCGGGTGGTCACGGCAGCCGACGTGGTCGACGTCGCCCCGCTGCCGCTGACCCGGCGCGGGGCCGCCGCCCGGCTCGCCCAGTCGCTCGCCGCCGATCCGTCGGCTGCCGGCGCCGTCCAGCGGCGTGGTGCGGTGCGCGCCGATGAGCTGGTCGCGGCGGGGTACGACGAAAAACTCGCGGCTCCCGGTGAGCGGATCGGGGAGTGGTGGGTCGACCCGGCGATGCCGGCGCGGTGGCGCGAGGCCGTGGCTGAGCACCTGGCCGGTCTCGACGCCGAGACCGCGCTCCTCGGCATCCCACTCGACGAGCTGCGACGGCGTGCCGGGATCCCCGAGCCGGCGTTGCTCGACGAGCTGGTCATCGACCCCCGCTGGGTGGTCGCCGACGGGCGGGTGAGACCGGCGGCTGTCGCTGAGCCGGAGCTGCCCGAGCTCGCCGCCCTGGTCGACCGGCTCCGCCGCGACCCGCTGGACGCCCCGCCGGCGGACGAGCTCGCCATCGCCCCGAGCGCGTTGGCGCACGGGGTCCGCACTCGGCGATTGCTGCACCTGGGCCGCGGCGTCTATGTCTCGCCGCTCGCGCCGGACCATGCCATCGAGGTGCTGACTGGACTCCCGCAGCCGTTCACGATGAGCGAGGCCCGCCAGGCGCTCGGTGTCTCCCGCCGGGTCTGCGTCCCCCTGCTCGAGCACCTGGACGCGCTCCGGCGTACCCGTCGGGTCGATGACACCCACCGGCAGGTCATCGGCCGGGACTAAGCCGACTGAGGCGGCTGACCGTCAGCTCAGGCCGAGGCGCTGCTGCCCGGTGTAGACGTTGTACGACGTGCCGCGCAGGAAACCGACCAGCGTCATGCCCGACTCGGCGGCGAGCTCGACGGCCAGCGACGACGGTGCCGACACCGCCGCCAGCATCGGGATCCCGGCCATCACGGCCTTCTGGACTAGCTCGAACGACGCGCGACCGCTGACCTGCAGGACCGTCCCGGCCAGCGGCAGCCGCCCCTCGCGGGCCGCCCAGCCGATCACCTTGTCGACCGCGTTGTGCCGGCCGACGTCCTCCCGCAGGCACAGCAGGTCGCCCGCGGGCGTGAACAGCCCGGCCGCGTGCAGCCCGCCGGTCCGCTCGAACATCCGTTGTGACTCGCGCAGCCGGTCGGGGAGCGAGATCAGCACCTCGGGGTCGAGGCGCAGCGGATCGTCCGCTACCGGCCATTGGGTGCGGGTCCGGATCGCGTCGATGCTGGCCTTGCCGCATACCCCGCACGAACTGGTTGTGTAGAAGGTCCGCTCGGCTGACGGGGCCGGCGCCGGCACGCCGTCCGCGAGCGTCACGTCCAGAACGTTGAAGGTGTTCACGCCGTCGTCGGTGCTGCCGGCGCAGAACCTCGCGATCGACACGTCGTCCCCGCCGCGGATCAGGCCCTCCGTCAGCAGGAAACCGATCGCGAGGTCGACGTCGTCGCCCGGAGTGCGCATCGTGACGGCCATCGAGCGGCCATCGACCCGGACCTCCAGCGGCTCTTCGACCGCGAGGGTGTCGGGACGCGTCACGACCCGGCCGTCGTCGACCCGGACGACACGCCGGCGATCGGTCATCCGTCCCACGAGCACCACCCTGTCACGTGCGTCACGCGCTCGACTGCGCGTCACATGATTGTCATCGATTTCACCTGGTTCGGCGCGCCCGAATGTCGCCGATCGGCCCTAACATTCGCCACGTCAAACCACCTTCGAAGGGCCTGCCTGAGATGACGACCCTGGCTGATGACGCGATCACACCGACCACCGAGATCCGGGAGGGTGAGTACGGCGACAGGGTCGCCGTCATCGAGCCCGGCGGCGCGGAGTTCATCCCGCTGAACGAGCGTCACGGCAAGCCACTGCAGTTGTTCTGGACCTGGATGTCGCCGAACTTCGAGTTCGCGACGGTTTTCGTCGGCGTGATCTGCGTGCTGTTCTTCGGCCTGAGCATCGCGCAGTCGGTCGCCGCGATCGTCCTCGGGACCGTGCTCGGCTCCGTGACCCAGGGCGTGCTGTCCGCGCGCGGCCCGCAGTACGGCGTTCCGCAGATGATCCTGTCGCGAATCTCCTTCGGCTACTGGGGCAACGCGCTGCCGGCCGGCATCAACGCGGTGATCGCGGGCATCGGCTGGTTCGCGGTCAACAGCGTCTCGGGCGCTCTCGCGCTGAACACGCTGCTGCACCTGAACAAGTACGCCTGCTTGGTGATCATCGTCGCGGCCCAGATCACGATCGCGCTCTACGGCCACAACCTGGTCCAGGTCTTCGAGCGCTACGCGTTCCCGCTGCTCGTCTTCGCCTTCGTGCTCGGCTCGATCTGGACCTTCTCCAAGGGTCACTACGGCGGCCATGGCACCGGCGGTTTCGGCGGCTTCACGCTCGCACTCGGCGCCACCTTCGGGTACGCCTGCGGCTGGAACCCCTATGCCTCGGACTACACCCGCTACATGGCGCCCGATACGAGCAAGAAAGCCACCGCATTGTGGAGCGGGCTCGGCGTCGCGATCTCGTGCATCTTCCTCGAGTTCGTCGGTGCCGTGTCGGCCACGATCGTCACCAAGAGCGGCCTGAGCCCGACTGCGGCCTTCACCTCGCCGTACCCGACCGCGGTCCGCGACCTGGTGCTGCTGGCGATCGCCGTCGGCGCTGTCGCCGCCAACGTTCTCAACATCTACTCCGGCGCCATGTCGTTCTCGACGCTCGGCATCAGGATTTCGGTGAAGTTCCGCCGGGCGCTGATCGCCGCGGTGTTCGGAGTCGCCGGGTTCATCGTCGCGCTGGTCGGGCTGAACGACATCGACAAGTACGAGAACTTCCTGCTGATCATCGCCTACTGGATCGGCCCGTGGCTCGCGGTGTTCTTCGTCGACCAGCTGATCAACCGCGGCAACCAGGCGGCCGTGCTCTTCGACGCCAAGCACAAGAACCTCGCCGGTCCGATCGCGATGATCGTCGGCATGGTGGTGTCGATCGGGTTGTTCGCCAACCAGCCGCCGCGGTTCACGGCGTACTTCCCGAAGCACCACCCGAAGATCGGTGACCTGACCTTTGAGGTCGGCTTCGTGGTGACGGTGGTCGTTTACTACGCGCTCGTGCTCGCTGGGCTTGGTCAGCGCAGCCGCAAGACCGTCGTCCTGCCGAACTAGTGGCGCTATCGGAGATCGATCGTCGCTGGCTCGACGTCGCGATCGCCGACGCCCGGGCCGGTAGGGACGAGGGTGGCGTCCCGATCGGCGCGGCACTGGTCGCGGACGGTGAGCTGCTCGCCTCCGGTCATAACCGGAGGGTGCAGAGCGGCAGCGCGATCCGGCACGGCGAGACCGACGCACTCGAGAACGCCGGGCGGCAGCCGGCCGCCGTCTACCGCCGGTCGACGATGTACACGACGCTGTCGCCCTGCGACATGTGCACCGGGGCGATCCTGCTGTACGGCATCCCACGCGTCGTTATCGGCGAGAACGCGACCTTTATGGGCGCCGAGGACCTGCTCCGGAGCCGCGGCGTCGAGGTCGTGCTGGCTGACGACGAGGAGTGTGTCGGCTTGATGAGAGAGTTCATCGCGGCCAGCCCAGAGTTGTGGAACGAAGACATCGGCGAGGAGTCCTGAACCCGTGCGTGTGACCGTCGTCAACCATCCGATCGTCGCCGCCAAGCTGACGGCACTGCGTGATGTGTCGACCGACACTCCCACCTTCCGCCGGCTGGTCGACGACCTCGTGACCCTGCTGGCCTATGAGGCAACCCGAGACGTTCCGGTGGAGGTGGTGACCGTGACGACCCCGCTGACGACGGCCCAGGGGGTGCGGCTCACGTCGCCGCCACCGCTCGTCGTCCCGGTGCTGCGGGCCGGCGTCGGGATGCTCGACGGGATGACCCGGCTGTTGCCGGACGCCGAGGTGGGATTCGCGGGCCTGGCGCGCGACGAGAAGACCGCCGAAGCGTCGTGGTACGCCGAGCGGCTTCCGAACAACGCCGCCGGCCGCGGCGTCGTGGTGCTCGACCCGATGCTCGCGACGGGCGGCACCTTGTCGGCTGTCGTGCAGGCCTTGATCGCTCGCGGTGCCGAGTCGGTCACCTGCGTGTGTCTGCTGGCGTCCCCTGAAGGGATCGCCCGGCTGGACAACGAGTTCCCCGGCGACCAGGTGTCCCTGGTCGTCGCGGCCGTCGATGAACGACTCGACGACCGCGCCTACATCGTGCCGGGGCTGGGCGACGCCGGTGACCGGCTGTTCGGGATCTCGCCCTAGCGAGACGTCAGTGGTGGCCGCCAACGATGGCGAAGCCGATGGCGATGGACAGGACCATGGCCACCACCGAGACGACGATGGCGACCCAGCCCAGTCGGTTGCCCTTGACAGCCCCGACGATGCCGCAGATCAGGCCGGGGATTCCGGTGAGTAGGCCGAAGAGCAGTGCGAGCGCGCCGAGCACGATGCCGACGATGCTGACGGTGCGGCCGGGACCGTTATCGCGCACGGCAGCCGAGGTCTGGGGTGTCGTGGTGGTGGTCATTGCCAACTCCCTTTGGGCTCAGGTTGTGTCCCTGCCCTCCTACCCAGTCATGATCGTTTCTCACCTGTGAGTTTGCTGCGCAACGCCTCAGGCACGATGGTTCGGTGCGTTACCCGCTGATGGTGGACCTCACGGGACGCCCGGTGCTGGTCGTAGGTGCCGGCCGGGTGGCGGTCCGTCGTACCGCGGATCTGCTGGCGGCCGGTGCGCTCGTCACCGTCGTCGCACCGGACGTCGCCCCCGACATCGACGCCGGAACTGCCGCCGTGCATCGCCGGCCGTTCCGCCCCAGTGACGTCGACGGACAGTGGCTCGTCCTGGCCTGCACCGACGATTCCGACATCAACGCCGAGGTTGCACAGACCGCGGAGGCGAACCGAATCTGGTGCGTGCGCGCCGATGACGCGGAGCGCTCGGCCGCGTGGTTGACCGCGGTCAGCCGGGTCGACGACTTCACCGTCGCGGTGAGCGCGGGCGGCGACCCACTCCGGGCTCGTCGGCTCCGGAACGCGATCGAGGTCGAGTTACGCAGCGGGGATCTCGCTGTCCGGCGAGGCCGCAGCGCAGGCGGCAAGGTCGTTCTCGTCGGCGGCGGCCCCGGCGACCCCGACCTGCTGAGCCTGCGGGGCCTGCGGGCGTTGCTCGACGCCGACGTCGTCGTCACCGACCGGCTCGGCCCTACCGACCTGCTCGCCCGGCTGCCACCCGAGGTCGAGGTGATCGACGTCGGCAAGGAGCCGCGTGGCCCGGCCACCTCGCAGGAGTCGATCAACACGCTGCTGATCGACAACGCGCGGGCCGGTCGGACCGTGGTGCGCCTCAAGGGCGGTGACCCGTTCGTCCTCGGCCGCGGCACCGAGGAGGTCGACGTGTGCATCGACGCCGGTGTCGAGGTAGAGGTCGTCCCCGGTGTCACGAGCGCGACCGCCGCGGCGACTCTCGCCGGGATCCCGCTGACCGAGCGCGGTACGGCGCAGCAGTTCACGGTCGCGAGCGGACATCTCCCGCCCGGTGACCCGCGGTCAACGGTCAACTGGGACTCGCTCGGTCACGGCACCGGCACCGTCGTCCTGCTCATGGCCGTGTCGAACCTCGAAAAGATCGCGATGTCGTTGATCGACGGCGGCCGGGCCGCGACGACGCCGGCCGCCATCGTCGAGAACGCGTCGTTACCCGAGCAGCGGGTGATCCGCGGCCACCTCGACGAGATCGCCGAGCTCGCCGCTACTCACCAGGTCGTCCCGCCGGCCGTCGTCATCATCGGAGACGTCGTCCGCCTCCCGTGATCTGTCAGCAGCACAGCGGGCTATGACCCGATCACCTGCTGACAGATCAGTCGGGCGGGTGCAGCCGGGCGACGACGCGGGGGACCAGGCTGCGCGGCGCGATCCGCAGCGACTCCATCCCGATCCGGTTGAGCACGCCCGGCACGACGACGGCACGTCCCCGCATCATCCCGTCGTACCCGGCTCGAGCGACGAACGGAGCTGTCTTCGCGCCCGGGGATCGGGCGATCGGTGAGCTGCGATCCACGCCTGCCACATCGAAGAACTCGGTCGCGACGGCGCCGGGGCACAGCGCCGTCGCCGTGACCCCCGTGCCGCGCAGCTCCTCGGCGAGTGCCTCGGTAAAGGACAGCACGTAGGCCTTCGACGCGTAGTAGATCGCCATGTAGGGCCCGGGCTGGAACGCGGCGGTCGAGGCCAGGTTGAGGATGTGGCCGCGGCGACGGTCCAGCATCGGCGGCAGGAACACCTTGGTGAGCCGGGTCAGCGCCAGGATGTTGACGCGCAGCTGCTGCTCATCGGAGGCCGGATCGGTCGCCGCGAAGCGACCGTGCCCGCCGAGACCCGCGTTGTTGATCAGTACGTCGATATCGAGTCCGGCGGCACGCACCGCCGCCTCAACCGTCGGGACGGCGTCGTCGGTTGACAGGTCAGCCGGCACGACCAGTGACTCGGTCCCGTGCGCGGCCGTGAGCTCCTGCCCGAGCGTCTCGAGCTCATCACGTCGGCGAGCGACCAGCACCAGGTCGTGGCCCTCCTGGGCGAGGACGCGGGCGAACTCGCGGCCGATGCCGCTGGAGGCGCCGGTAACCAGGGCGACAGGGCGGGTCGTCATCGCAGCTCCTCGCTCGGGCATCGATCGGGGGCCATCATGCTCCACGGCCGCTGGCGCTCTTACCCTGACGCCATGCCCGGTCCGGAGTACGACGCGATCGTGCTCGCCGGCGGCTCCGGGACCCGGATGGATGGTGCGGACAAGGCGTCGCTGACGGTTGCCGGGACGACCCTGCTGGATCGGGTGCTCGCCGCGGTTGCCGGAGCCGCAACGGTCGTCGTGGTCGGTGACCGGCGACCCACTCAGCGGCCGGTCACGTGGACCCGTGAGCACCCGGCTGGTACCGGTCCTGCGGCGGCGACCCGCGCCGGGCTCGCGCTCGTCGACGCCGAGGTCGTGCTGCTGCTCGCCGCTGACCTGCCGTTCCTGACCGCAGCGACGGTCGACCGGCTGCTGGCCACTGCTGCGCCCACCGGGGCGGTGCTGGTCGACGATGACGGCAGAGCGCAGTGGCTGGCCAGCGCCTGGCCGACCGATGCCCTGCGCGCCGCCGAGCTGGCGCCGGGTGGCTCGTTGCGCGCCGCGCTGGGGCCGTTGCAGCCCTCCGAGGTGAGTGTCGACGGTCGCGAGGTGCTGGACTGCGACACCCCCACCGATCTGGCGAGAGCAAGGGAGCTGGCATGAGCGTGCTCGAGGACTGGACGGTCCGGGTCTGCGAGGCGCTGGGGCTCGACCCCGGCTCGGTCGATCAGGGACTTCTGCTTGACCTCACCCGCGATGTCGCCCACGGTGTGGCGCGTCCAGCGGCGCCGCTCACCTCGTTCCTGGTCGGCTTGGCCGCCGGCCGCGACGGCGGCACCGCGGATGATGTCCGTCGTGCCGTCGCGACGGTGGCAGCTCTCGTCCCCAAAACCGACGTGGTGGAGTGAAGTCCCAACCCGGCAGGAAGAGGTAGTCATGCCCGACCACACCTACGGCATCAGCGAGATCGTCGGCACCAGCCCGGACAGCATCCATCAGGCGGTCCGCAACGGCGTCGAGAAGGCATCGTCCACGGTCCGCAACCTCGACTGGTTCGAGGTCCTTTCGGTCCGCGGCCAGATCAACGACGGCCAGGTCGCGCACTTCCAGGTGCAGATGAAGGTCGGCTTCCGGATCGAGTAATGCGCCTCAGGAGGCCTGGCTCACCGAGCTCATGTTGAAGCCGTCGATCCGCATCGCCGGCATCCGGGTCCGGGTGAAGTAGTCGCCGAACTCGCGCGCGAGCGTCGCCTCGGTGCGTGAGACGCCGCTGGCGCGCTTGAGCATCGCGATCGGGCTCTCGTTGAAGCGGAAGTTGTTCACCGCGCCGACGACCTCACCGTTCTCGACCAGGAAGACACCGTCGCGGGTCAGCCCGGTCAGCAGCATGGTCTGCGGGTCGACCGATCGGATGTACCACAAGCAGGTCAGCAGCAGCCCGCGCTCGGTCGAGGCCACCAGGTCGTCGAGGTCGCCGGCGGCGTCCCGCCCGACCAGCTCAAGGTTGTCGCTCCACGGCGTGAACGGCAGCCCGGTGAGCCGTGCCGAGTAGCGGGTCTGGATCAGCGCGGCGAGCTCGCCGTCGCGGATCCAGTCCGTGGGCTCGATCGGGCACCCGTTGTCGAAGACCGAGGACATCCGGCTGGACGCACCCGTCATCACGTACGGCGATGCCAGTTGGCCCGGCATCGACGGGTCGGAGCGCAGCGTCAGCGGCAGGTCGGTGAGCCGCTCGCCGACCCGCGTGCCACCGCCGGGCTTGGAGTAGACCGACTGCCCCTCGTACGCGTCGAGGGCGCTCGCGCTCCAGTAGGCGTCGATGAGCAGGTCGGCGACAGCGGTCGGCGGCAGGATCGTGTCGTAGCGCCCGGCCTCGAGCGAGCGGGTACGACGGCTCCACTCCAGCCGCTTCGCGACGTCGGCCTCCAGCCCGGCCAGGTCGACCGCGGCGACCTCCGAGGCGCCCTGACCGGCCCACGCCGAGCGGGCGCCGTCGGCCGACCGGCCGGTGAGCTCGACCCGTACGGCGGGCTGCGCGTGCCGCAGCCGGGCGCCGGTTGAGGTCCCGAGGTACGCCGTCGAGATGGAGTGCTCGGCATATCCGTAGCGGCCCTCGTCGGCCGCCCGTGCCGTCGCGAACGTCTGGCCCAGCCACGCCGCCAGCTCGCCGAAGGCGCTCACCGGCGCCTCGTCGGGCTCGGCATCCCAGTCGGGTGAACTGGCAGCCGCGACCAGCTCCGCGGCATCGTCGGCGACGACGGTGTCCCGCGCGGCCGCCTCGGCCTCGGCCACCAGCGATGCGACGCCGTCGGAGTCGGTGACGACCCGGCTGACGGATGCCGCCCGGGTGCCGTCCGAGCCACCGTTGATGGCGATCACCGTGAGCTCCAGGCTCTGGGAGACCCCGTTGGTGGTCAGCGTGTTGTTGGCCCAGCGGAGGTTCGCGGTCGACTCGCTGCCGGCCAGCGCGATGCAGCCGTCGGTCGTCGACGCGGCGAGCGCACGCTCGACGAGCTCCTGCGGGCTCAGCGGGACGCTCACGCCGCGGCCTCCTGGGTGGTGTTGAGGATCCGTACGCCGTTGAACAATGCGATCGGACAGCCGTGGCTGACCGCCGCGACCTGACCGGGCTGGCCCTTCCCGCAGTTCATCGCGCCACCGAGGACGTAGGTCTCCGGGCCGCCCACCGCCGACATCGACCGCCAGAAGTCGGTGGTCGTGGCTTGGTACGCCGCGTCGCGGAGCTGACCGGCGAGCTGGCCGTTACGGATCCGGTAGAACCGCTGCCCGGTGAACTGGAAGTTGTAGCGCTGCATGTCGATCGACCACGACTTGTCGCCGACGACGTAGATGCCGTCCTCCACGCCGCCGATCAGGTCGGCGGCAGTCGGCCCCCCGGCCACCGGCTGCAACGAGACGTTCGCCATCCGCTGGATCGGCACGTGCAGCGGCGAGTCGGCATAAGCGCAGCCGTTCGATCGCTCGATTCCGCGCAACGCGGCAGTGCGCCGGTCCAGCTGGTAGCCGACGAGTACGCCGTCGCGGATCAGATCCCAGGTCTGCGCCTCGACGCCTTCGTCGTCGTACCCGACCGTCGCCATGCCGTGCTGGGCCTGGCGGTCGCCGGTCACGTGCATCAGGTCGCTGCCGTAGCGCAGGGTGCCGAGCTGGTCGGGCGTGGCGAATGACGTCCCGGCGTAGTTGGCTTCGTACCCCAGCGCCCGGTCGAGCTCGGTCGCATGCCCGACCGACTCGTGGATCGTCAGCCACAGGTTGGACGGATCGACGACCAGGTCGTAGCGACCCGGCTCGACGGACGGGGCGGTGCTGCGCTCGGCGAGGTACTCAGGCAGCCGGTCGATCTCGGCGTCCCAGTCGTAGCCGCCGGTGAGGTACTCCCAGCCTTGACCGACCGGCGGCGCGGTCGTGCGCATTGTCTCGAACCGGCCGCTGGACTCATCGACCCACAGCGCCTGGACCTGCGCCTGTAGCCGGACCCGTTGCTGCGTCGTCACCGTGCCGGACAGGTCCGCGTAGAACTTGTTCTCGCGGGTCTGCCGGAGGTCGGCGTCGACGTGCGTCACCGCGTCGCCGGCCAGCACCCGGCTGGACCACTCCGCGAGCAGCCCGATCCGATCGCTCTCACTGACGCTGAACGGATCCACGTCGTACGCCGAGACCCAGGTCTGCTCGCCGTGACCCGGCTCGGCCGCCAGCTCGATGCGCTCTTCGGTGAGCGGCTTGGAGACCGTGGCCACCTCGATCGCCCGGTCCACCAGGTCACGCGCCGCCGCCGGGTCGAGCACGATCCCGCCGGCGAACCCCCACGTGCCGTCGTGCACCACGCGTACCGCGAGCCCTCGCTCGTCGTCGTCGATGCTGGTCTCGAGCCGCGCGTCGTGCAGGGCCAGCGCGCTGCTGCGGATCTTCTCGATCCGTACGTCGGCGTGCTCGACTCCGAGCTGCTGAGCCCGCTCGAGCACGGCGTCGGCGATCTCACGGAGCGGCAGCGCGGTGAACTCGGGGTCTACCTCGTGGGTCATGGGGGGCGATCAGCTCCTCGGGTCGAGACACAGCTTGCCGGTGCTCCGGCGGGCCAGCAGGTCCTCGTGCGCACGGCGGGCATCGGCGAGGGGGTACGCCGTTCCGACGATAGGACGCAGCCGGCCGTCGGCGGTCAGGTCGAGCAGCTCGGCCATCGGCGGCCCCAGCATCTCGGGCCGTCCGAAGCAGTGTGCGAGCCAGAACCCGATCACCGCTCGGCTGTGCTGCATCAGCGATGCCGGGTCGACCGGCGACGCCGGCGTCCGGGAGGCCAGGCCGAAGGTCGCGATCCGGCCGAACGGCGCGAGCGCCGCCAGGCTGGCGTCGAAGGTCGTGCCGCCGACCATCTCGAGGACCAGGTCGACCGGTTTCCCCTCGTTGGCTGCTCGCAGCGCGCCCTTGAGATCGTCCGTGTGGGCGTCGACCGTGACGTCCGCGCCGAGCGAGGTAGCCAAGTCGCGCTTGTCGGAGGACGACGCAACCCCGATCACGCGCCCCGCGCCCCACAGCTTCGCGAGCTGGACCGCCAGTGTCCCCACGCCCCCCGCCGCGGCGTGCACGACGACCGACTCGCCCGGCGCCAAGTGACCGCAGGTCCGCAGCAGGTGCCACGCGGTCAGCCCCTGGACCAGCAGAGCGAGGGCCGCCGCATCGGTCACCGCATCGGGCAACGGGAACGCCGCGATCGGATGCACGAGTGCCTGTTCGGCGTACCCGCCGCTGCTCACGAGTGCCGCGACGCGACGACCAACCAGCCCCTCACCCGACGCCGGAACCGATCGGTCCTCGATGACCCGGCCGACGACCTCGCTCCCCGGAAGCAGCGGCAGCTGCTGGGCCGCCAGGTAGGAGTTCTCGCTCTGGTGGGTGTCCGCAAAGTTCACGCCGGCAGCGTCCACGGCGACCTTCAGGAAGCCGTCTGGCGTCTCGGGCTCAGGGACGTCCTCGACCTGTAGGACTTCGGGCCCGCCGAACTCGTGGATCACGACGGCTCTCACAGTTCGGCACCCTAGCCCGAGCGAGCGACGGGGACTTCGCGACATCCAAGGGCGCCGGGGGATGAATCGGGCCGTACTAACGTCCTCGGGATGCCCGGGCACGCGTCATCCGTCCAGAGTCGGGCAGAGGGGACGACAGGGAGTCCAGCAGCGGGCTCCCGGCTACGCGATGAGGACGACATGAAACACCACCTCCACTCACGCCGCAGCCGTCTGGCGGCCTGGCTTGGCGCCACGCTCGCGTGCGGTCTGGTAGCAAGCGCGGCAGCGCCCGCCACGGTCGGCGCGGCGGTTCCATCCGGCCAAGGCCGACCCCCGGTCGCCGCCGCGGTCCACCACCCGGCGGCCCCGGCGAAGGCTTCGGGCAACGTCTGCCACAAGAACAAGATCGACGTTCCGAAGTGCGGCGTGCTGTGGGGCCTCTACGAGCCAGGGGTGAAAACCCCGCTCGGCTACCGGGCGCCCTACCGCACGATCGAGAAGGCGATCGGCCGGCGGCTCGACCTGCTCAAGACCTACGTCGACTGGGCGCCGGGCGACGGCTTCCCCAGCGCGACGCTTGCGTCCCTGGCCCGCTCGGGCAAGCGCGTCCTCGACGTCAGCTGGAACGCCGTCACCTACCACCCCCGAGGCAAGGTCTCCTACGCCTCGATCGCCTCGGGGGAATGGGACAAGTCCGTGATCCTGCCGGAGGCACGCCGCCTCAAGGCCTTCCACCGCAAGATCTTCGTCGACTTCGACCACGAGTTCGACAACAAGCAGCAGGCCGGCAAGGGCACTCCCGCTCAGTACGTCGCGGCCTACCGGCACATCCACCACGTGTTCGCTGCCGCTGGCGTGAAGAACGTCATCTGGGCCTGGGTGTCGACCGGCGACATCTACCACGCGGCGCAGCTCAAGGCCTCCTACCCGGGTCGCAAGTACGTCAACTGGATCGGGTACGACCCCTACAACTGGGCGAGCTGCCGGAGCCAGCACTGGGACACGCCGTACCAGACCTTCCACCCCTTCTACCGGTGGGTGAGCCACCAGCCGGGGATGAAGCACAAGCCCCTGATGCTCGGCGAGTACGGCTCCGTGCCGGGCCCCTTGGTCGAATCGTGGTTCTCCCACATCCCGCGAGCCCTGAAGCACCTGCACCGCATCAAGGCGCTGATGGAGTTCAGCTCCGGGTCGCCGCCCTGCGACTTCCGGCTGTCCTCCTCGCCGGCGGCAATGGCGGGCTTCGCGATCGCCGCGAACTCACGCTTTGTCACCGGGGTTCGTCACTGACGACCCGCCCAACTTAGGGTCCTGGCTGACGGTTGAACGCTGATCCTGAGAGAATCGGCACTAACGTCGTAGGCCAGACGTGTGACGAGCAGGAGGTCGGCAGTGCCGGAGACGACCAAGGTCATCAGGCCTGCCGCCATTCTCCGAGAGGTCGAAGCTCGGCGAGTGGTGGCAGCCCTGACCAACCTCGACGTCTCGGACGGCGGTACCTGGAACATCACACCGGGTGTCTGGCAGCGCTACGACAAGCCGTGGGATGGGGCGAGCGGCATGGCGGGCTCCGCGAAGCTGATCGGCACGATCGGTTCGACGTACGGCGCACCGACCCGTTACGAGATCACGCTGTACCGCGTCACCGTGACGGCCCACGGCGCCGAGCTCGGCTGGACCACCGACTCACTGTGTGATGACGCCCTCGGATACGCCGGGCTCACGCTCGCCAGCTGCGCGCGCGCCGAGCTGAAGACCCCGCCGATGTCGGACCCGTTCCGCGGCTGACGGTTCGCCGTACCCTGGAGTCGTGACCTCCATGACCACTCACACCGTGACCGAGCCGGACACCGTCACCACGGGCCGGACCGACCTGCAGACCAGCCACGGCGACCACGAGCGGTTCTCGCACTACGCCGACCGCGACAAGATCACCGAGTCGATGGTGACCGGTACGCCGGTGGTGGCGCTGTGCGGCAAGGTCTGGGTGCCCAGCCGGGATCCGAAGAAGTTCCCCGTCTGCCCGGACTGTCAGCGGCTGTACGAGCTCGGGCCGGAAGGCCGGATGAACGAGTGGCGGGAACGGGCCGGGGAGTCCTGACACGGTCTGCCAGCAACGCGCATAATCGGGTCATGGCTACCGAGAAGTGGTTCCCGACCCCGCCCAGCTTCGACTCGCTCGAGGACGAGCAGCGGCACCGCAAGGAACGGCTGGCGGCTGGCTTCCGGTTGTTCGCGAAGTTCGGCTTCGAAGAGGGTGTCGCCGGCCACATCACGGCTCGTGACCCGATCGATCCGGAGACCTTCTGGGTGAACCCGTTCGGGGTGCCCTTCGCCCACGTGTCGGTGAGCAGCCTGATCCGGGTCGACCACTCCGGCGCAGTCGTCGAGGGCGACTACCACGTCAACGAGGCCGCCTTCGCCATCCACTCGCAGGTCCACGCGGCCCGGCCGGACGTGGTGGGAGCGGCGCACAGCCACTCGACGTACGGGCGCGCGCTGTCGACGCTCGGCGAGACGCTCGAGCCGATCACGCAGGACGTCTGCGCCTTCTACGACGACCACGCGCTTTTCGACGACTACACCGGTGTTGTCACCGACGTACAGGAGGGCAAGCGGATCGCCACCGCGCTCGGCACGAACAAGGCCGTCATCCTGCGCAACCACGGCCTGCTCACCGTCGGGACGTCGGTCGATGCCGCGGTCTTCTGGTTCATCTCGATGGAGCGCTCCTGCCAGGTGCAGTTGCTCGCCAAGGCGGCGGGCCAGGTCGTCCACATCGACCTGGCGCAGGCGAAGCAGACCCACGACTACGTCGGGACGGAGTTCGCCGGCTGGTTCTCCTTCCAGCCGCTGTGGGCGAAGATCTCCCGCGAGCAGCCGGATCTGTTCGACTGACGCTTTCCCGTCCCCTCATGGGTCCCGTCGTCGAGATCCATGACGTCACCGACGACCGGCTTGCTGACTACCGCGACCTGACTGACGTGGCGCTGCGCACGAAGATCGAGGGCCCGCACGGGTTGTTCATCGCCGAGGGCGCCCGCGTTATCGAGCGCGCGATCGCTACCGGCTACCAGCTGCGGTCCGTGGTCATGACGCCGGAATGGCTGGAGCGCACCGAACCGTCGCTGGCCGGCTCTGATGCCCCGATCTACCTCGCCGCCGAGCCGGTGCTGCGCGAGCTCACCGGCTTCCACGTACACCGCGGGGCGCTCGCGTCGGTGCACCGTCAGGCGCCGCCGGACCTTGCGACCGTGCTGTCGGGTGCCCGTCGGATCGCGCTCGTCGAGAACCTCGTCAACCACACCAACCTAGGGGCGGTGTTCCGGGCCGCGACCGCGCTCGGCATCCAGGCCGTCGTCCTGTCGCCGTCGTCGGCCGATCCGCTCTACCGGCGTTCGGTCCGGGTGTCGATGGGGGCGGTGTTCACGCTGCCGTACGCCCGCGCGACCAGCTGGCCCGGCGACATCGAACGGATCCGGGAGACCGGCTTTACCGTTGCCGCGCTGACCCCGGCACCAGGCGCGGTGTCTCTCGACGAGGTCGTCGTCGCCGACGGTGATCGACTCGCCGTGATGATCGGCACCGAGGGCCCGGGCCTATCGGATGCCGCGGTGACCGCCGCCGACTTCTCGGTGCGGATCCCGATGTCGCCTGGGGTCGACTCGCTCAACGTCGCCGCGGCTGCCTCCGTCGCGTTCTGGGCGTTGCGCGACCGAACCGCGCCGACTGCCGACGTGTAGGAGCGGCCAGCCCAGGCGAGACTGTTGTTATGGCAACTTCCACCACACCACCGATCATCTCGAGCGGCACGCTCACCCTCGGCGAGGACTTGACCGTCCACCGGCTCGGCTTCGGCGCGATGCAGCTCACCGGACCGGGCATCTGGGGTCCGCCCAAGGATCACGACGAGTGCATCCGGGTGCTGCGGCGCGCCGTCGAGCTCGGGATCGACCTGATCGACACCGCCGACTCCTACGGGCCGTTCGTCTCGGAGGACCTGATCCACGAGGCGCTGCACCCCTACCCGGACGATCTCATCATCGCCACCAAGGGCGGCCTGACCCGCGCCGGACCCGGCGACTGGCGCCCGTGCGGGACACCGGCGTACCTGCGGCAGTGCGTCGAGATGTCGTTGCGCCGGCTCGGGCTCGAGCGCATCGACCTCTACCAGCTCCACCGGGTCGATCCCGACGTACCGATCGCGGACTCGCTAGGTGAGCTGAAGGCGATGCAGGACGAGGGCAAGATCCGCCACATCGGCGTCTCCGAGGTGACGTCGACACCGTCACAGCGATGCGGGAGATCGTGGACGTCGTCAGCGTTCAAAACTTGTACAACCTCACCGACCGGCAGCACGAGGACGTCGTCGACTACTGCGAGGCGGAGGGGATCGGCTTCATCCCGTGGTTCCCGCTCGCGACCGGGAAGCTGGCGAAGGACGGCGGCCCGCTCACCGACGCGAGCAAGCGGCACGAGCGCTCGCCCTCGGAGCTGGCGCTGGCCTGGCTGCTGCGCCGCTCACCGGTCATGCTGCCGATCCCTGGAACGTCCTCCGTCGCGCACCTAGAAGCCAACTGCGACGCGGCAACGATCGAGCTCTCCGACGACGAGTACGACGCCCTGACCGCAGTCTCCGGCTAACCACCTCCGGCGATGATCATGACGCTCTCGTCGCGACACGCTGGGGGTCTGTCGGCGCGTTCCGACGAGAACGTCATGATCATCGGGTGGGGAGTGCAGGGCGTACGCCGTACGACGTGCTGCGCGAGTCGTCTTCGGTACGGCGATTGCACCGCGCGGAGCTCCTAGCCGTCACGAAAGGGCTGGAAGCGCGCGCACTGGCGGATCCGCCCGGGCTCGCCGTCGTGTTCATCCAGGACGTGCGGTGCGCGAGCCCGCGGGCCCGACAGGTGTGGCGCATGCTCGCCGCGGCGGGCGCGGAGGTCGTGGTGCACGGTCGCGATGTTCCGGCGTACCTCGCCGACGGGGTCGTAGGGGTCACGATCGACGAGTCCGGGCCGTTGGCGGACCTCTGGTCGCTGCTCCTGGCCTGGCCCGACGGCCGGGCGGCGGGATTCGCCGGGACCGACCTCGGCGCCGACTTCGACGTGGCGGAGACCGAGGATCCCGGCCTGGTCCGGATGTGTCTGGGCGAGCTAGGGCTGTTCCAGCCGCCGAAGCCGTCCCCGTAGAGTCGCCGCCATGCCGGTGCTCCCCGATCGGGTGGACCGCGACGCCCCGGACTACGGTGCGCGCCGCGCTGCCCTGCTCGAGCTGCTCGCCGAGCACGACCGGCAGCTGGCGATCGCGAACGCCGGTGGCGGCGAGAAGTACGTCGAACGACACCGGTCGCGGGGCAAGCTGCTGGCCCGGGAGCGGATCGAGCTGCTGCTCGACCCGGACTCACCGTTCCTGGAGCTCTCGCCGCTGGCCGCCTGGGGCACGGACTACCCAGTTGGCGCGAGCGTCGTCACCGGGATCGGCGTGGTCGAGAACACCGAGGTGATGGTCGTCGCGAACGACCCGACGGTGCGCGGGGGAGCGGTCAACCCCTACACGGCGAGACGGCAGGGCCGGGCCGCTCAGATCGCCGCGGAGAACCGGCTGCCGGTCGTGAACCTGGTCGAGTCCGGTGGCGCCGACCTGCCGACCCAGAGCGAGATCTTCATCCCGGGCGGCCGCGGCTTCCGCGACCTGACCCGCAAGTCCGCCGCGGCGATCCCGACGATCTCGTTGGTGTTCGGCAACTCGACGGCCGGCGGCGCCTACATCCCGGGCATGAGCGACTACGTCGTCATGGTCGAGGGGCGGGCCAAGGTGTTTCTCGGCGGCCCGCCGCTGGTGAAGATGGCCACCGGCGAGGAGTCCGACGACGAAGAACTCGGCGGCGCCGAGATGCACGCCCGCACCAGCGGGCTTGCCGACTACCTGGCCCGCGACGAGTACGACGCGATCCGGCTGGGCCGCCAGATCGTGCGCCGGCTCAACCGTCACAAGCTCGGGCCGCCGCCGGCGCCGTCGTACGCCGAACCCCGCTACGACATCGACGACCTGCTCGGCGTCGTCCCGACCGACCTTCGGGAGCCGTTCGACCCGCGAGACGTGCTGGCCCGGATCCTCGATGGGAGCGAGTTCGACGAGTTCAAGCCGCTCTACGGCGCATCACTCGTCACCGGCTTCGGTCAGCTCCACGGCTATCCGGTCGGGATCCTCGCGAACGCGCGCGGCGTGCTGTTCGCGGAGGAATCGGAGAAGGCGACCCAGTTCATCCAGCTCGCCAACCAGAGCGACATCCCGCTGATCTTCTGCCAGAACACGACCGGCTACATGGTCGGCAAGGACTACGAGCAGCGCGGCATCATCAAGGCCGGCGCCCAGATGATCAATGCCGTCTCCAACAGCGACGTCCCGCACCTCACGATCACCATGGGCGCGTCGTACGGCGCCGGGAACTACGGGATGTGCGGGCGGGCCTACGACCCGCGGTTCCTGTTCACCTGGCCCAACGCGAAGTCCGCCGTGATGGGGCCGGCGCAGCTGGCCGGGGTGCTCTCGATCGTGGCGCGGGCGTCGGCACAGGCACGCGGCAAGGACTACGACGAGGCCGGCGACGCCGCCATGCGCGAGCTGGTCGAGACCCAGATCGAGGCGGAGTCCAAGGCACTGTTCCTCACCGCGCGGCTCTACGACGACGGCATCATCGACCCGCGTGACACTCGCACCGTCCTCGGCCTGGCGCTATCCGTGGCCCACAACCAACCCGTCCAGGGACGCCGCGGCTACGGCGTCTTCCGGATGTGAGCGCCATGCGATCGCTATTGGTCGCCAACCGCGGCGAGATCGCGCGTCGGGTGTTCCGCACCGCCCGGGAGATGGGCATCGCCACGGTCGCTGTCTTCAGCGATGCCGACGCCGACCTGCCGTTCGTCCGCGACGCCGACGCGGCGGTGCGGTTGCCGGGTAACGATCCCGGCGACACCTACTTGCGGGGCGACCTGATCGTCGGGGCAGCGCGGCGGGCTGGCGCGGACGCCGTTCACCCGGGCTACGGCTTCCTGTCCGAGAACGCGGAGTTCGCCCAGCAAGTCCTCGACGCCGGGCTGACCTGGGTCGGGCCGCCGCCGGCAGCGATCGCATCGATGGGCTCGAAGCTCGAGGCGAAACGGATGATGCGCGCCGCCGGCGTGCCGACGCTGCCGTGGAGCGAGGACGACTCGGGCGCGGCCGACGTCGGATATCCGTTGCTCGTCAAGGCATCGGCCGGCGGCGGCGGTCGCGGCATGCGAATCGTCCGGTCTCCCGACGACTTGGCGGTGGCGCTCGAGTCCGCGCGACGCGAGGCGGCCGGTGCCTTCGGCGATGCCACCGTCTTCCTCGAGCGGTACGTCGATGCCGCGCGGCACGTCGAGGTGCAAGTGATGGCCGACAACCACGGGAACGTGGTGTCACTGTTCGAGCGGGAGTGCTCGATCCAGCGTCGGCACCAGAAGATCGTGGAAGAGGCGCCGTCGACTGCCGTCGACCCGTCGCTGCGGGCCCGGATGGGTGAAGCGGCGGTGGCGGCGGCCCGGGCCGTCGGGTACGTCGGCGCTGGCACGGTCGAGTTCGTCCTGACCGCCGACGGCAGCTACTGGTTCCTCGAGATGAACACCCGGCTGCAGGTCGAGCACCCCGTGACGGAGGCGATCACCGGGCTGGACCTGGTCCGGCTGCAGCTCACCGTGGCGCAGCGACAGCCACTGCCGCCCGAGGCGCTGACCCCGACCATGACCGGTCATGCCATCGAGGTGAGGCTCTACGCCGAGGACGCCGAGCACGGGTTCCTGCCCTCGACCGGGTTGCTGCGCGAGTTCGACGTACCGACCGGGGACGCAACCGGACTCCGGCTCGACAGTGGCGTCGAGACCGGCAGCGTGGTGTCGAGGCACTACGACCCGATGCTGGCGAAGGTCATCGCCCATGCGCCAACCCGGGCCGAGGCGGCGGCCCGGCTTGCGTCGGCCCTGCGCCGATCAAGCCTCCAGGGCGTCACGACCAACCGCGACCTGCTGACGCGGATCCTCGGTGAGCCCGAGTTCCTGGCCGGGTCCACCGACACGGCGTACCTCGACCGCCACGACGTTGCTGCCATGGCCGGATCCCTGCTCGATCCGGTCGGCCGCCGCGCGCATGCTGTTGCGGCGGCGATGGCCGTTCAGGCGGCTCACCGCCGTGAGGCCACGGTCGTCGCCGGGCTGCCGAGCGGCTGGCGGAACAACCCGTCGCAGCCGCAGGAGGTACAGCTCGTCGATGGCTCTACAACGGTGAGCGTCGACTACCGCTTCGACCGGTCGGGCCGGCTCGACGTCTCGGTGGACGGCGAGCCGGTCGACGCCGAGCTGCATCCGGGTGCGACAGGAACCGTCACGCTCTCCATCGACGGGGTACGACGTAGCTACGGCATCGGCATCACCGGGAGCATCGTCGATGTGAGCTCGGCGCTGGGGACGTCGTCGTATCAGCTTCTGGACCGGCTGCCCGACCCCGCGGCCACCGTCACTGCCGGGTCGCTGGTGGCTCCGATGCCCGGCGCCGTCGTGCGGGTCCTCGTCGAGGTGGGTGACTTGGTCGTGGCGCAGCAGCCGCTCGTGGTGCTGGAGGCGATGAAGATGGAGCACACCGTCGCGAGCCCGGCGGCCGGCTCGGTCGTCGAGCTGAACGTGGCCGCGGGTCAACAGGTGGATGCCGGTATGGTCCTCGCCGTCGTGGCCGCTGAGGACACTGACGGCGAAGCGCCTGCTGCGCGTTAGGAGAGGACGCAGAACCATGCAGATCGAGAACTGTTCGGCCCTGGTCACCGGCGGTGCGAGTGGCCTCGGGCTCGCCACGGCCACCGAACTCGCCGCGGCCGGAGCCCACGTGGTCATCGCCGACCTGCCTCACTCGGCCGGCGCCGACCACGCGGCGCGGCTGTCCGGGAGCTTCGCTGCCGTCGATGTCACCGATCCGGCCGCCGTGCAAGCCGCCGTCGACACGGCGATCGGCGCCGGGCCGTTGCGGATCGTCGTGAACTGCGCCGGGGTCGGCACGCCCGGCCGGGTGCTCGGCAAGAACGGCGTCCTCCCACTCGAGCAGTTCGAGTTCGTGGTGCGTGTCAACCTGATCGGCACCTTCAACGTGATCCGGCTCGCGGCCGCGGCAATCGCCGGCACCGAGTCGGTGGACGGCGAGCGCGGCGTCATCGTCAACACCGCGTCCGTCGCGGCGTTCGACGGTCAGATCGGGCAGGCCGCGTACTCCGCATCGAAGGGTGGCATCGTCGGGATGACGCTGCCGATCGCCCGCGATCTCGCATCGGCGCAGATCCGCGTCGTGACGATCGCCCCCGGCCTCATGGACACGCCGATGCTGGCGGGCCTGCCCGACGAGGCGCGCGAGTCGCTCGGCCGCCAGGTTCCGCACCCGGCCCGGCTCGGTCGGCCGGCTGAGTACGCGGCGCTGGCCCGGCACATCGTGGAGAACCCGCTGCTCAACGGCGAGGTGATCCGGCTCGACGGCGCGATCCGGATGGCGCCGCGCTGACCGACCTGACCTGACCGAACGCCGCTCGGCCGGCTCTTATGCTGAGCCCATGCAGCGCGATCTCTACACCGAGGACCACGAGGCGTTCCGCTCCACCGTGCGCGGTTTCCTTGAGCGCCACGTCGTCCCCCATCACGCCGAATGGGAGAAGGCGGGGATCGTCGACCGCGGCGTCTGGCTCGAGGCAGGGAAGCAGGGACTGCTCGGCTTCGAGATCGACGAGGAGTACGGCGGCGGCGGGGTCAGCGACTTTCGGTTCAACGCCGTTCTCAGCGAGGAAATCGTGCGCGCCGGTGCCAGCGGGATCGGGTTCGGCCTGCACAACGACGTGGTGGCGCCGTACCTCGTTCGGTTGGCCTCCGACGAGCAAAAGGCGCGCTGGTTGCCGGGGTTCTGCACTGGTGAGCTGATCACCGCGATCGCGATGAGTGAGCCGGCCGCCGGGTCTGACCTGCAGGGCATCCAGACCACCGCCGTTCGCGACGGCGATGAGTGGGTGATCAACGGCTCGAAGACGTTCATTACCAACGGAATCAACTCCGACCTGGTCATCGTGGTGGCGAAGACCGACCCGTCACAGGGAGCCCGCGGCATCTCGCTGATCATGGTCGAGCGCGACATGCCGGGCTTCTCGCGTGGCCGCAACCTGGAGAAGGTCGGGCTCAAGGCGCAGGACACCGCCGAGCTGTTCTTCTCCGATGTCCGTGTGCCGGTCACCAACCTGCTGGGCGGGGAGAACCAGGGCTTCATCCACCTCATGGAGAACCTGCCGCAGGAACGGCTGTCAATCGCGGTCGGCGCGGTCGCGGTGGCCGAGCGGATCCTCGAGCAGACCCTGGAGTACTGCAAGACCAGGACCGCGTTCGGTCGCCCGATCGGGTCCTTCCAGCACTCGCGGTTCGTGCTCGCGGAGCTCGCGACCGAGGTCGAGATCGCGCGGGTGTACCTCGACAAGAGCATCGCCGAGCACAACGCCGGCCGGCTGACGGTGACCGACGCCGCGATGGCGAAGTGGTGGACGACCGAGCTGCAGAAGCGGGTCGTCGACGCCTGCGTGCAGCTGCACGGCGGCTACGGCTACATGCTCGAGTACCCCGTCGCCAAGGCCTATCTCGACAGCCGGGTCGCCACCATCTACGGCGGCACCACCGAGATCATGAAGGAGATCATCGGCCGTTCCCTCGGCGTCTGACCGCCCGACGTACCCAGTCCTAGCGGTTGATGCTCGACATGTTGGGGTAGCGATCGCCGACGATGCTGCCTCTCGGTGCCACTTCGTCGATGCGTCGCAGGTCGTCAGCAGTGAGGGTCACGTCGACGGCGGCGAGGTTCTCCTCGAGGTAGTTCAGTCGCTTCGTGCCGGGGATCGCCACGATGTCGTCCCCTTGGGCCAGCACCCACGCGAGCGCGAGCTGTGACCCGGTGCAGCCCTTCTCGGCGGCGATCTCGTTCACCCGGTCGACCGTCTCGAGGTTGCGGGTGAAGTTCTCGCCGGTGAAGCGCGGGTTGGCCCGGCGGAAGTCGTTCTCGGGCAGGTCCTCGGGCGACCGGATCTGGCCGGACAGGAAGCCGCGACCCAGCGGCGAATACGCGACGAAGCCGATGCCCAGCTCGCGCACCGTCGCGAGGATCTCGTCCTCCGGGTCGCGTGACCACAGGCTGTATTCGGTCTGCAGTGCGGTGATCGGGTGCACCGCGTGTGCCCGCCGAATCGTCGCGGGCGCCGCCTCGCTGATGCCGAGGTGGCGGACCTTGCCGGCCTGGGCGATCTCCGACAGCGCGCCCCAGGTCTCCTCGATCGGTACATCGGGATCGACCCGGTGCTGGTAGTACAGGTCGATCTGATCGATGCCCAAGCGCTGCAACGACGCATCGACGGCCGAGCGCACGTACTCCGGCCGGCCGTTGATCCCCTTGTGACTGCCGTCCGCGGCACGCTCGTTGCCGAACTTGGTGGCGACCACCACCTCGTCGCGCCGCCCCGCGATCGCCTTGCCCACGAGGAGCTCGTTGGTGAATGGGCCGTACATGTCGGCCGTGTCCAGGAACGTGCAACCGGAGTCGAGTGCACGGTGAATGACGGCGATCGACTCGGCGTCATCGCCGGCGCCGTAGAACTCGCTCATCCCCATGCAGCCGAGGCCAAGCTCGGAGACCTCCAGGGCCGCGTCGTCGGCGCCGAGGATTCGTGTCCGCAGTGTCATGTCTCCACTCAATCACGGGTCCGCTAAGGTCCCGAAGGTGGTTCGCTACGGCATCACCTTCCCCTTCGACGACATGGCGCTGGGCGACCAGCGGACGTTGATCGAGTCGCTACCCGACCTCGGCTACACCGACCTGTGGTCGGCGGAGTCCAATGGCGCAGACGCCTTCACGCCACTCGCCCTGGCGAGCGTTTGGGCCCCGAGGCTCCGGCTGGGTACGGCGATCGTGCCCGTCTACACCCGCGGGCCGGCGACCCTGGCGATGAGCGCAGCCACGATGGAGCTCGCCGCGCCGGGCCGCTTCGTTCTGGGCATCGGGTCGTCGTCGGACGTCATCGTCGAGCGATGGAACTGCATCGACTTCGACCAGCCGTACCAACGGGTCCGTGACACGGTCCGGTTCCTTCGCGCTGCCCTGTCCGGAGCGAAGGTCACCGAGGACTACGAGACGTTCAGCATCAACGGTTTCAGGCTGACGTCGCCGCCGCCCGAGCAGCCGCCGATCCTCGTCGCAGCCCTGCGCAGCGGGATGCTCCGGCTGGCCGGACGGGAGGCGGATGGCGCAATCGTCAACTGGCTCGCGCCTGAAGACGTGGCGACCGTGGCGCCGTACGTGCACGAGGGCGGGCCTGACAAGGAGATCGCTGCCCGAATCTTCGTGGCCCCGACGGAGGACGCCCACACGGCCCGCGCGGTGGCACGGTTCGCAATAGCGGCGTACCTCACCGTGCCCGTCTACCGGGCGTTCCACGAGTGGCTCGGTCGCGAGGAGCTGATGGCCCCGATGCAGGCAGCGTGGGCGGCCGGCGAGCGCAAGACGGCGCTCGAGGCGATCCCGGACGAACTGGTCGACACCCTCGTCATACACGGTGCGCCGGAGGCCTGTAAGGAACGGATCCAGGCGTACGTCGATCAGGGCGTGACGACGCCGGTCATCGCACTGCTCCCGGTGGGCGTCGACAGCGCGACCGCAGTCTCGGTGCTGGCGCCGGCCTCGTGACCGACTCCGTGCAGTACATCGCTGCCGACGGCGTCGCGGTGGTGACCTTGAACCGACCGGACCGGCTGAACGCCTGGTCGCCGGACATGACGGAGGGCTATGTCGCGGCGCTCGACCGGGCCACCGCCGACCCGGAGGCCCGGGTCGTCGTCGTCACCGGAGCCGGCCGCGGCTTCTGTGCCGGCGCGGACATGTCGCTACTACAGGGCCTCTCGGAAGGTGGTGCTCGAGTAGGCGCTGGCGACCGGCCGCCGTACCAGATGGAACCGGCCGTCCCGAAGCCCGTGATCGCGGCAATCAACGGGGCGTGCGCGGGTCTGGGCCTGGTCAGGGCGCTCTATTGCGACCTGCGCTTCGCCGTTCGCGGCGCGAAGATCACGACGTCGTTCGCTCGTCGCGGTCTGGTCGCGGAGTACGGCATCGCGTGGTTGCTGCCCCGCATCGTCGGGCTGCCGAACGCCCTCGACCTGCTGATGTCCGGCCGGACCCTGCTCGCCGAAGAGGCCGCAGAAATCGGCCTGGTCGATCGGCTCGTCGACGACGACGTCCTGGGCGCGGCGACCGAGTACGCCGGTGAGCTCGCCCGGCTCTCCTCGCCGGCATCGATGCGGGAGGTGAAGCGGCAGGTGTGGGGCGACCTGTCCAGCAGCCTCGAGGAGTCAGTCGAGCGCGCCGAGTCGCTGATGGCCGCGTCCTTTGACGGGGCCGATTTCGCGGAAGGCGTCGCGAGCTACCTGGACCGCCGCGACCCGAAGTTCCCGCCGCTGTCCTAACCCACACGCATGGCCCATTGGTGTGGCTACAGCAACACCAATGGGCCATTGGTGTGGCGGGGTTAGCCGGCCGCTGACTCGAACCAGCGCCGTGGGTTGTCCACCATCATCGCGTCGATCTGCGCCTCGGTGACGCCGCGCTCAACGAGCGCCGGCAGCACGTCCTGGACCACGTGCAGGTAGTGCCAGTTCGGCAGGAACGGCAACACGTCCGGATCGACCCAGTCGATGTAGCAGGACGCGTCCTGGGAGAGGACCATCCGCTCCGCGTAGCCCCGTCGCGCGAGTTCGACGACGATCGCGACCCGCTCATCGAACGACATCGTGTTGTCGATCCCGAACCGGTCCATGCCCAGCAGATAGCCCTGGTCCGCCAAGCCGCTGAGATGGTCAGCGTCGCTGCTGTCACCGCTATGTGCGAGCAGCACGCTCGACGGCGGAACTCCCGCCTCGGTGAGGACCCGATCCACGTCGAGCCCAGTCTGATGCCGCGGCGCGGTGTGCACCATCACGGGCGCCCCCGTCCGGGAATGTGCGCCCGCGACAGCACGGAGCACCCGCTCAACCCCGCCCGTCAGTCCCGGCTCGTCGATCGCGCACTTCAGGAAGCCGGCGCGGACCCCGGTGTCTGCGATGCCCTCGGTGAGGTCGCGGACGAACAGCTCGGTCATCGGGTCTGGGGGGTCCAGGCCAGTCCCCGGGCCGCGGATCCGGAAGTAGTTGGGGACATCGGTATAGGTGTAGGCGCCGGTGGCCACGATGATGGTGAGGTCCACCTGCTCGGCGACCGTCATGATCCGGGGGATGTAGCGGCCCAGCCCGATCACCGTCGGGTCGACGATCGTGTCGATCCCGGCGGCCTTCACCGCCCGCAGTTTGGCGACGGCGTCGTCGATCCTGGCCTGCTCGTCCCACTCGCCGGTCAGGTTCTGCTGGACATCCGGCGTCAGGACGAAGATGTGCTCGTGCATCAGCGTGCGGCCGAGGGCACCGGAGTCGATGGTGCCCCCGACCGTGGGAACGTCGGTCAAGCGATCAAGCGAACGGGTAGAGCGGGAGAACGATGCGCTTGAACGTCGACTCGAGCACGATCGCGAATGACGTGTACCAGGCGGCCGCAGCCGTCGCGACGCCGAGCCAGCCGCCGAGCTTGGTCCAGCCGGTGGAGGTCTGGAAGGCGCCAATCGTCAAAGCGACGAATGTCAGCGTCAGCAGCCCGAACACTGCGACCAGAGCGAGGTTGAGCCTGAAGGTCGCCACAAACATGTACGCCGTGAAGATCGCCCACCCCATCAGGAAGGTACCCACGACGACGGCAGCGTCCGCGGGCGCGATTGTGGTGTGAGTGTTGAGGTACCAGAACGAGATCCAGAACGCGCCGTACGACGAGAACGCTGTCGCGCCGAAGGTGTTGCCACGCTTGAACTCCCACATGCCGGCGAGCAGCTGGACGCCGCCGCCATAGGCGAGAGCGAGCGAGATGGCCGACAGGGCACCCGCCGGCCACGTCTTGGTGTTGGCCAGGCTCAGGATCAGCGTGGTCATGGCGAACCCGGCGAGCCCGAGGGGTGCGGGATCGGCGATGCCGATGGCGGGCGCAACCGGTGCCGGCGAACTCGCGACCGGCTGGCCCTCGGTAGTGGTCGTGGACATGCGCTACTCCTCCTTGTCGGAACTGCTGGACAGGTTGGAACGGATTGCTTCGGTGACGGTGGGATCCAACAGGGTGGTGACGTCGCCCAGTTCGCGGTTCTCAGCGATGTCACGAAGCAGGCGGCGCATGATCTTGCCGCTGCGGGTCTTCGGCAGGTCCGGGGTGATGAGGATCTGGCGTGGTCGGGCGATCTTGCCGATCTCTTTGGCGACCTGGTCCCGGAGGGCCTGGACGAACTCTTCGCCCTTGGTCTCGTCCTCGGCGACGTTGCCGCGTGGCGTGACGAAGGCGACGATGGCCTGGCCGGTAGTGGGGTCGCTGGCCCCGACGACCGCGGCTTCCGCGACCGACGGGTGACCGACCAGGGCGTGTTCGACCTCGGTGGTCGAGATGCGGTGGCCGGAGATATTCATGACGTCGTCGACCCGGCCGAGCAACCAGATATCGCCGTCGTCGTCCTTCTTCGCGCCGTCGCCGGCGAAGTAGATGCCCTCGAAGCGCGACCAGTAAGTGTCCTTGTACCGCTGGTCGTCACCCCAGATGCCACGCAGCATCGACGGCCACGGCTCGGTGAGCACCAGGAAGCCGCCGCCGCCGTTGCCCACCGGCTTCGCGGCGTTGTCGACGACCTCGGCGCTGATGCCGGGGAACGGTGTCATCGCAGCACCTGGCTTCGTCGCCGTCACCCCGGGCAGCGGGGTGATCATGATGGCGCCGGTCTCGGTCTGCCACCAGGTGTCGACGACTGGGGTGCGCCCACCGCCGACGTACTCGCGGTACCACATCCAGGCCTCGGGGTTGATCGGCTCTCCCACCGACCCGAGCAGCCGCAGCGACGACAGGTCATAGGGCTCGAGGACTTCCTTGCCCCACTTCATCAGGGTGCGGATCGTGGTCGGGGCGGTGTAGAGGATCGAGACCTTGTACTTCTCGATCAGCTTCCACCACCGGTCCTTGTCGTCCGGGTGCGGCGTGCCCTCGTACATCAGCGAGGTCGCGCCGTTAGCCAGTGGGCCGTAGACGATGTAGCTGTGGCCGGTGATCCAGCCGATGTCGGCGGCACACCAGTACACGTCCGTATCTGACTTGAGGTCGAAGACATTTCGATGGGTGCAGGTGACCTGGGTGAGGTAGCCGCCGGTGGTGTGCAGGATGCCCTTCGGTTTCGCCGTGGTGCCCGAGGTGTACATCATGAACAGCGGCTGCTCAGCGTCGAACGCCTGTGCCTCGTGGTCCTCGGACGCGGAGTCGACGACATCGTGCCACCACACATCGCGATCGTCGTTCCAGTCGACGTCGGTCTCGGTACGGCGAACCACCAGCACCTTGCTCACGTCGGGGCACTTCTGCAGTGCCTCGTCGACCATCGGCTTCACCGGCGTCGCTGAGCCGCGACGGAACTGTCCGTCGGTGGTGACGACCGTGTGGGAGTCCGAGTCGAGGATCCGACTGCTCAGCGAGTCGGCCGAGAACCCGCAGAAGACGACGTTGTGCGGAGCGCCGAGCCGGGCGCAGGCCAGCACCGTGATGACCGTTTCCGGGATCATCGGCATGTAGATGGTGACCCGGTCGCCGGCACTGACGCCGAGGTCGGTCAGCGCGTTGGCTGCCTTACTGACCTCGCGCTTGAGATCCGCGTAGGTGACATCGCGACTGTCCCGCTCGCCGTCGCCCACCCAGTGGATCGCAACCTTGTCGCCCTTGCCCGCGTCCACGTGGCGGTCGACCGCGTTCACACACGCGTTGAGCTTGCCGCCGATGAACCACTTGGCGAACGGCGGCTGCCAGTCCAGTGCCTGCTCCCACGGAGTCGCCCACTCCAAGGCCCGAGCCTGCTCCTCCCACCATCCGATCCGGTCCGCCGCGGCGCCGTCGTAGATCGACGCCTTCGCGTTCGCGTTCTCGGCGAGCTCTTTCGGGGGGTCGAAGTGGCGCGTTTCATGCAACAGCGCGTCAAGCTCAGGTTCGATTTCGGAACTCGAGGTGGAACTCTCCGTCATCGGGCGTCATCCCTTCGTAACACGGCCGAGTGTCGAACACCGAGGGGGCGGCCGCAATGACCTACCTCACCCAGACGCCGAACGCGGCGAAGTCTGCGCCGAGCGGCGCATCGGATGCGACGAACGGTAGACCTTCGTCAGCCGGTGTCGCGTGCCAGTGTCGGAGGGGACGTCGGCCAGCTCCGCGATCCCGTGCCGCGCAGCCGCTCCGGCAGGTGCAGGACGAGCATCTTGCCCTTCACGTCGTCGGGCAGCGAGCCGGGCGTCAGCAAGGACACGACGATCATCACGAGGAAGCTGGTGGGCACGCTCCAGATGGCGGGAAGCCCGAGCAGCACCGCCGCCCAGCCCGACTGGCCGGCGCCCAGCATGGTGGCCACGATCGCCGTCGCCGACGCCAGCCCACCGACGAGCAAGCCGCTGATGCAGCCGATCCGGGTCAGCCGCCGCCACCAGATCCCGAGAACCAGCAACGGACAGAACGTCGAGGCGGCGATCGCGAAGGCCCAGCCGACGAGCAGGTTGAGGGAGAACCCCGCGACGCGCAACCCCGCGAGCGTCGCGAGGACACCGGCGGCGACCGCACACCATCGGAAGGCGCGGACCGAGCCACCCAGCAGGTCGTGTGAGAGCGCGCCCGCGACGCTGACGAGCAGGCCGGACGACGTCGAGAGGAACGCCGCGAACGCGCCCGCGGCCACGAGCGCGGCCAGCACCGCGCCGCCGGCACCCGCGACCGCGATCTTCGGCAGGACCAGCACGACCGAGTCGGTGTCGGAGGTCAGGTACAGCCCGGGGGCTTCGAGTCGGCCCAGCACCGCGAAGATCACCGGGAACAGGTAGAAGGCGCTGACCATGCAGAGCACGATCGCGGTGGTACGCCGGGCGGCCCGACCGTCCCGGTTGGTGTAGAAGCGCACCAGGATGTGGGGGAGACCGACCGTCCCGAGGAAGGTCGCCAGGATCAGGCCGTAGGTAGCGGCGAGCGGGTGCTGCGCTCCGCTACCGGTCCGGGCGAACGGCATCGACCAGGTCGACCCGTTGAGCTCGTCGATGCCGATCGCGCTAGGCGCCGCTGCCCCAGCCGGGAAGCGCAGCCGGCTCCCACTCGCAACCCGGTGGCGGCCGGGCGCGAGGACGACAGGTCCGGCGACGGCACGACCGTCGAGGCGACCCGACGCCGTGACAGTGACGGGGTGGCGGACGGTGAAGCGGATCGGCTCGGTGATCGAGACCGTCGTCGCCACCGGGAAGGTGGCACCGACCGGGCGGTCCAGCGAGGTCGTGCTCGTGTGGGCTACGGCGAGCAGCACGAGGGCTGGTACGGCGATGGCGACGATCTTCAGCCAGAACTGGAAGGCCTGAACGATCGTGATCCCCTTCATGCCGCCGGCGGCGATGTTGGCGGTCACGACGACACCGAGCACCACGACGCCGACGCAGTACGGCGACCCCACCACGACCTGCAGCGTGATGCCGGCGCCCTTCAGCTGGGGGAGTAGGTAGAACCAGCCGATGATGAGGACGAAGCCGGTGCTGATCTTGCGCAGCGCGCGGGAGCCAAGCCGGCCCTCGGCGAAGTCGGGGATCGTGTAGGCGCCGAACCGGCGCAGCGGTGCGGCCACCAGCAAGAGCAGGACCAGGTACCCGGTCGCGTAGCCGACGGGGTACCACAGCGCGCCGACCCCGTTGACGTACACCAGGCCGGCCACGCCGAGGAACGACGCCGCCGAGAGGTACTCACCGGAGATCGCGGACGCGTTGACGAGCGGCGGCACCTGCCGTGCGGCGACGAGGAAGTCGGCGGGGGTCCGGGCGACCCTCATGCCTCTCGCCCCGAGCGCAATCGTCACCAGCGTGACGAGTGCGACCGCTGCCAACGCCGGCAGGCTCACGACGGCCGGCTCAGCAGCTCGTCGAAGCGTCGCTCGAGTCGCTCGGCGAGGTGCACGTACCACCAGCCGAGCGCGGACAGCACGGGGTAGATCCCGACTCCCAGCACAACCAGCGGCAGCGGGAAGCCGGCGACGTGGATCCGATCGACACCGGGCAGCAGCGTGGCGACCAGCGGAAGCGAGCCGATGACGGCCACCGTGAGGGTCAGGAATCCGAGAGTCAGACCGAGCTGGGCCCGGATCAGGCCGGCGATGAGGACATCGCCGTACGGGCTATCGGCGTGCAGGTCCGACACGTCCGGCAGCGGTGTCGAATCGGGCGATCCGGAGCTGGGTGCCCGCACGACGCAACGGCCGGGACGCGTGGGCTGCAGACTCATCGCAAGCCGCCGCGACGTGCCGCCCGGACCAGCCGATCCCGCAGCTCCCTGGTGTGCCGCCGGGAGACCGGGAGCTCGGTTCCGCCGACGCGCACGATCGAGGTCCCGGCCTCGCTGCTGATCTCGCTGATGTGACGGATCGCCACCAGATAGCCGCGGTGGATCCGAACGAAACCGGCATCGGCCCAGCGTTCGGCGAGGGTCGAGATCGGCAGCCGGATCAAGTGGTTCGTGCCGCCGACGACGTGCAGCCGGACGTAGTCGCCCTGCGCCTCCACCCAGGCGATGTCGGATCGGTCGATCAGCCGGGTCGTACCGCCGTTGTCGACCGGCACGATGTGCAGGTCGTCCGGAGGGGTGCGCGCTTGCGACCTCGCCAGGCAGACCCGCTCGAGGGCTTCGGCGAGCCGGTCGGCGGAGGGCGGCTTCAGCAGGTAGTCGCTCGCGCGGACCTCGAAGGCTTCGACGGCGTGCCCGTCGTGGGCCGTGACGAAGACCACCGACGGTGGCTCGGAGAACCGCAGCATCAGCCGAGCAAGCTCGAGTCCGTCGAGGTGCGGCATCCGGATGTCGAGCATCAACAGGTCGTAGGTGCGGTCCCGCAGCATGTGCAGGGCGCCGGTCGCATCGTGTGCCACGTCGACCGAGGCGACCCGCTCGTCGGCCTGAAGCAGGAACACCAGCTCGTCGAGCGCCGGGAGCTCGTCGTCGACCGCAAGGACCGCGAGCCCTCCGTGTTCCGTCGTCATGACGCGCGCACCCCGACCTTGAACTTGGGAACCCGGAGGATCACACGCGTCCCGAGTCCGATCTCGGTCTCCACCTGGACGCCGTACTCGGCTCCGAATACGCGGCGAAACCGCTCGTCCACGTTGCGCAGGCCGACGCCTTCGGAGATCCGCCCGGCGAGCTGCCGCCGCAGCCGGTCGGGGTCCATCCCGACGCCATCGTCCTCGACGGTGATGAGCGCCTCGGAGTCGCTGTCCTGGACGATCAGCGTGATGTGTCCGTTGCCCCCGGCCTGCTCGATGCCGTGCCGGACCGCGTTTTCGACGAGCGGTTGCAGCGTGAGGCACGGCATCGCGACGGACAGTACCTCCGGTGCGACGCGCAGGGTCACCTGCAGCCGGTCTCCGAACCGCGCCCGCTCCAGCTCCAGGTAGGTCTCCACCAGCTGCAGCTCCTCGGCGAGCGTCGCGTAGGGACCCTGAGCGCGGAAGCTGTAGCGGATGAAGTCGGCGAAGCCGACCAGTAGCTCCCGCGCGCGCTCGGGGTCGGACCGTACGTAGGACTCGATGGCGGTCAACGCGTTGTAGATGAAGTGCGGCGAGATCTGCGCGCGGAGGAAGTTCAGCTCCGCCTGGATGGCGCGGGTCTTCGACAGGTCGAGCTCTGCCAGCTCCAGCTGTGACGACACGAACCCGGCGACCTCGCCCGCCGCACGCAACAGGTCGGGACGCGCGGTCTCGCCGAGCACCGCAATCGCCCCCACCACGGTGCCGGAGACCTGGAGCGGGACGACGACACCGGACGTGAGCCGGCAGTCATATGACCCGCAGGCCAGCTCGGCCGACTGGATGACGCGAGCGCGGCCGTGACTCACCACCTGGTTGACGGTGTTGGTGATGAGCTCGACGTGGCGGTCGTCGGTGCCTTCGAGGGCCAATGGGCCGGCAGCGTCGGCGATGACGATCGCGGGAGTGCCGAGCAGCCGTCGCAGCGGTGCCGCCGAGCGGGCTGCGCTCTCCGCCGTGAGGCCCGATCGCAGCCCGCTGGCGGCGATGATCGCGGTGTGCAGCGTCGCGTACGTGGTCCGTTGCGCTGGGGTTCCGAGGTTCCGGCTGCCCCGGAAGAAGTACTGGGCGGCGAAGACCATGGCGAGGGCCACGATCGCCAGCACCGTGACGAGAACGAGATCCTTCACCGGATGTCGATCCGGCGCTCGGCTCGCCGGCCTCCCGGCGCACCCTAACCCGCGGGACGGGCCCGCGGCGGTGCTTGTCGCCGGGTCGGTCCCGGCGGGTGGTTACTCCGACCAGCGCTGGCCGGTGCGGACCGCGCCGAAGCCGGCCCAGATCACGTCCATCATGTGCCGGGTCAGGACGTCGACGGACGGCTGCTCGGTGCCGGGCCGCGTCACGAGCCGCTCGCTGGCGCCGACGACGACCTGCGCGTAGAGCCGGGCGCGGGGCAGGTCGCAGTCCGGCACGTCCGCGCTCATCAGGGTCGCGATCAGCTCGGCTTGGCCGTCGCGGACCTGCTCGAGCGCCGCTGCGGCGGCCGAGCCCGGTACGCCGGCTTCGGCGAGCAGCGACAGCCAGGAAGCTCGGCGCCGCTCGATGAACCGGAAGTAGGCCCGCAACCCGCGGGCCAGCGCGTCTTCCGGACCGGAGGCCGAGTCGACCGCGGCGAGGGTGGCAGCGGCCAGCTCCTCGCCGGCGCGGAGGACAACCGCCGCGAGCAGGCCGTCCTTCGAGCCGAAGTGGTCGTAGAGCACGGGCTTGGTGATGCCGGCCCGCTCGGCGATGTCCTCCATCGAAGCAGCCGCGACGCCGTGCTCCGAGAACACCGTGTCCGCGACCTCGACGAGCTGGCGGGCCCGCTCGTCGCGAGGGAGCCGGCGCCGGATCGTGGGCGGCACCGTGGCCGAGGTCACACCAGCTGTCATGCCCTTACTTTACATCAGGTAGGTTACCGAAGGTAGGTTAGGGGCACATCGAACACGTGAAGGAGACAGCCATGGCGGCGGCCGG
>DATAVK010000093.1:0-13498 GCA_036267755.1 Mycobacteriales bacterium | reverse complement strand
CACCGAGCGGTACGCGAACAACCCGATAGAAGCCGATCACGGCCGGCTGAAATCCCGGCCGCGACCGATGCGCGGGCTCAAACGGTTCCGCTCAGCCAGGGTGATCAGCACCGGACACGCTTTCGTCCAGAACCTGCGCCGCGGCCACTACGAACTCGGCGTCGACACCGACTCAGCGTTGCGCGGCGCATCCGGCTGGCACCCGCGAGCATCTTGACCTGTACACGGGGCCGGTCTCCGTTGGTATGTGGCCAGGAGCTGTCGCGGGTGGGCCTGGTTGAGGGTCAGTACGTGGTCGCACAGTTCGTGGCGCACGGTCGTGATGATCCGTTCGCGGTGCGCGTTCAGCCTTCGGGACAGCTTGCACAGCAGCGACACGATCACACCGCAAATGATTCAGGAGCGCCCCTGGCGATCTGACCTGCCGCGATGACTTTCCGGGCGGCACAGCATCGACGTGCCCTTCGACGGCGTCAGCCCGATGCTGCTCACGCTTGCCGATCTGCGCGCGGTCCTGACCGGGGAACCTCTGCCGCGGTGGATCGAGCTGCCTGCTCCAGGGCACGATCCCGGCCAGTGAGGTGCACGCGCTTGAGTAGTCCTGGTGGCCAAGTTGATTCACACCTCAGCGTCAGCGTCAGAAATTGGTGTGGCCACCCCAAAAGGCGTCCTGATTCACCGGGCAGTTGGTGTCGGCTGGGTCGTAGCGTGACCGGTGACGGCTCTCCCGGCGGGCTCGGTGCAGCTCCCGAAGGACCTGTTCGTGCGTGATCGGCTTGCTTCGCTGGTTCCGCTTGCACCTGACGAGCACGGTGGCCCCGGTGATGAGGAGCAGGGCCATGACCGCGATCAGTGCGATGACTAATACCTGCATCCGCCGCCTCCCCGGATGTTCGCCGCCACTACCCACGACGTTGAGATGGTCTGGTGAGTGTCCGCCGCGCCCTGGCCGCGGGCTAGGGATTTGGGCAAGGCTTGATATCCATATGCGTCGCCGAGAAACGGTGACGGCACTGGTCAGCGGCCAGGAGAAGCCGGACAAACTCGCGCGCGCATGCGTGAACGAGCAGCTGCGGGTCAGGGGTCGCGGTCCTCGTCCAAGGCCCTGCTATCTCCTCGCCGCTGTCGCGGGCGTAGTCGATCGCCGCTTGCCCTCCGCGGCAGCGCCTGACGCCGGATTCATCAGCCAATAGCCAACGTCTCGCCAATCAACCGGTCACTGATCCGACCATCGGCGCGATCGCCCTCACTGGCCACCCTCAGCGCCAGAGTTCCTATGTCTCATGAGACATACGGATTCTGGACAACATGTCCAATGAGAACCTACAACAAATGTAGGTTCTCATCCGTTCTGTCGTGCGGGAGAGTGGCGACCTGGGTGTTCTCACCGTGTTGTTGTGACGCACCGGCTGTGTTGTCTCACCGTTCTGTCATTTTCTGCTGGCTCATCGTTCGCTATGGGTGTGTCGCGGGACGTCGGTGCACTGCATTGCCGTGGGCGGCCGCCAGTAGCCATGCACGACGGGCTCCGGTGCGCTGTCGTCGACGACGCGGGCTGAGCTGCTTGGCCTCGTAGGGCTGGCGCGTGGTGGCCGCGATCGCAGTGGAGGCCGTGCGGTGATGTCGAGCCAAGCCATCCCCATCCGTCGTCTGCGAGAATCGGGCCATGTTTGATCGCCTGCACCACACCCAGCTTGCGATGCCGGTGGCCGAGGAGGACAGGGCGCGCGCGTTCTACGTCGACGTCCTGGGGATGGCCGAGATCGCCAAGCCTCCTGTGCTCGCCGCGCGCGGCGGGGCTTGGTTCCGGGCGGGCGGCGTCGAGCTGCACCTGGGGGTCGAGGGCGATTTCCGGCCGGCCCGCAAGGCTCACCCCGGCATTCTTGTCACCGATCTCGGCGGCCTGGCCGCCCGCCTGAGCGCCGCCGGTGTCTGCCCCGAGTGGGACAGCGAGTTCCCAGGTCACCGGCGGTTCTACGCCGCCGACCCGTTCGGTAACCGCTTAGAGTTCCTCCAACCCCTCACCTGATCCATATCAAGCTCAAATCGGGGCATGGGACGAACTGTCGGGTGGCGGAGGTAGGGTCCGGCCGTCTCACGGACATGTCGGATCCGACAGATCGACGACAATTCACCTCAGAATCCGCAAATTGAATGCGAACTGTAGGTTCTCATCCGTTCTGTCGTGCGGGAAGGTAGCGACCTGGGGGTTCTCACCGTGTTGCCGTGGTGCGCTGGCCGCGTTGTCTCACCGTTCTGTCATTTCCTTGCTGGCTTCGTCGTTCGTTGCCGGGACTGCGGCTCCCACGCCGTCCGCGCTGCCATGGCACTTTGGTAGCTTCACACATAGAAGGAGACCAGATGGGGGCGGCGCATGCTTGAGGACGAGTCCGAGCGGTAGGTCAGGCGGCTCCTCCGGGCGGGCTGTCATGGTGCTTCGTGGGGGCGTGCTAGCTCACCCGGGCAGTAATCGAGTCGGCCGCCACGCAGGTCGAGCCATTCCCAACGATCTTCCGGATTGTCTTGTCAGTGGCCACCTCGGCGGCAGTCGCGGCCATGTGCTGGTCGGTGGGGCTCTGGTGGACCACCCGGGGAGGACGCGTGTCCGGCCAGCGTGACTGAGCTGGGCCGCCACGCCGGAGGCGTATCACGGACATTTCGGAACCGACAAGTCACCGACAGGTTCTATGAGAAACCGACATGTTCAATGAGAACCTACACGAACCTACAAAAGCGAAGAGTTCAACGAGAACCTACAAAACCACTGTAGGGTCTCACGTGTCTTGTCGGTTTGATCTTCGTTGAACTGGCTTTTCTCAGGTACTTGTCGCGCTGGGAGCCATGGCATGTCTCATCGAGATGTCGTTTTCTTCAGCATGAGCCGATCCGCGCCGGGTGGTGGCGGAGGATCTGGGACACGTGGGGAAAGGTTGGTGCGCGGCGGGGTAGGGAGCGGAAGAACGGGTGGACTTTGGTCGGGGCGGCTGGCGAGTGGGCCCGGCCCAGAGCCCGGAGGCATGAGCGGCTGCCGAATTCCCGCGGCTGGGTACCGATGTGGCGCGATGACGTGTTCAGGTCTTCTGGTGTGCCAGGTACTCAATCACATGCCGATTCTTGGCTAGCTGACTATCGAATGCACCAGGGTCGCGCTCATCCAGTTCGCGGTACAGCTCGGCGGCTTCTTCGGCGGTGCGCAGGGCCTCGGGTCGCTGGCCGACCGATGCGATGCGGAGAGCGAGGGTGTTGAGTGAGTGGGCGAGGCGGGCGTGATCGTCACCGCCGCGGGCGTGCTCGACGAGTTGCTGCTGCACGACGAGCGCGCCGGGGTCCAGGCTCAGATGCGGGCCCGCCCCGATGATGCGATCGAGCAGCGCGCCGATCTGGGGAAGGACCGGGGCCAGGGTGGGGATTGTGCCCGCGCGAGCCAGCACCGTGCCGCCGCAGTCGAGGAGCAGCCCCGGCTCCACGCGCAGCCGGGTCAGCAGTATCGCGGCCACATGGTCCCAGCGTCGGGCAACCTCCACCAGGATCGTCAGCGCCGGTATCCGTATCGACACCCGCGCATCGTTGCCGGGGCGCAACAGCACATCGAGGATGGTGCCCGCCGCCGGGTCGGCCAGGGAACCCAACGACAGCTCATCCGCCGGTCCGGGAGCCGCGCCGGGCAGCAGCGCGGCCACGAAGTCCTCCGCGAGGCGGTCTGGATACAGCGGCTGCAGCACCCGGCTGTGACTGGTTGGCGGGTAGCACTGGCGACCCGACGGCCGGCTCACCCGAGGTTGGGGCGCCGTTCTGCACGTCGCGCGGCGCACATGACCGACACCGACCGCTCCCGCCGCTGAAACATGATCAGACGTGTCCGGCAAGGGTTCCTCAGCGGACAGGTCTCGCGCTGCGGCGTGGGGTCATCCCGGGGCACGGCAGCCGAGAGGTGCGGAAAGCAGCTCGGGGTCGGGATGACTGCTTAGAGGTAGTCCTGATGGAGGACCAGGGTGTCGTCGTCGCTGAGCTGAGCTTGGACTTGCGGTGCCGCGTCGAGCAGGTCCGTGAATCGCCTGACTCGATAGCGTGCAGCGCATGCCCATCAAACTCGAGAACGTCGGCATCGCCGTCCGAGACCTCGAAGCGACAATCGCCTTCTTCACCGACCTCGGTTTGACCGTCCTCGGCCGTGACACGGTCAGTGGCGAGTGGACCGACACTGCCGTCGGCCTCGACGGCAACCACGCCAACATCGCCATGCTCCAGACGCCAGACGGCAACGGTCGTCTTGAGCTCTTCGAGTACATCCACCCCGACGCAATCGAGACGAAGCCCACCCGGCCCAACGAGATCGGCATGCACCGCGTCGCCTTCTCGGTCGACGACATCGACGAGGCCCTCGAGATCGCCGCGAGGCACGGCTGCCACCCGTTGCGCGGCGTGGCGACCTACAGGGACGTCTACAAACTCACCTATGTCCGCGGCCCCAGCGGCATCATCGTGATGCTCGCCGAGGAGCTGAAGAACAGCTGACCGCGCCGCCTGAACCGACCGCGCATGTCCGGATAACGATCGTTTACGTACGCGCAGCCTGGCGACGAGAGCCCCCGTCGCCTCGCGCCGTGGAAGCGTTCGGTTGGGGGTTCCCTTCCGTACGCAGCATCCGCTTGGCGCGGTGGTCAACCGGCCCTCGGTGTGGTCTGACCGATGATTTTTGCGCGCCGTGCTGGTCGGTACGCCGAATACCGACTCACGGGAGGCTGACGCCATGCGGAAACTGACGTTTGGCATGAACCTGACCCTGGACGGCTACATCGCCGCGCCTGGCGACGACCTCGGCTGGAGCGTGCCGAGCGACGAGCTGTTCCAGTGGTGGTCTGACCGGGTGGGGGCGACGGGCCTGGCGCTGTACGGGCGCAAGCTGTGGGAGACGATGAGCTCCCACTGGCCGACCGCCGACCAGCAGCCTGGCGCCACACCGGCGGAGATCGAGTTCGCCCGCCGCTGGCGGGACATGCCGAAGGTGGTGTTCTCCTCGACGACCAGCGCGGTCGACTGGAACACCCGCCTGGTCACGGGCGACGCGGTCACCGAGATCACCCGGCTCAAGACCGAGGATGGCGGTCCCATGGACGTCGGCGGCGCCACCCTCGCCGCGGCGGCCATGCGGGCGGGGCTGATCGACGAGTACGCGATCGTCACCCACCCGGTCCTGGTGGGTGGCGGCACGCCGTTCTTCACGTCGTTGGACAACTGGGTGAACCTGAACCTGGTGGAGACCCGTGCGTTTCCCGATGGCGTGCTCCTGACCAGGTACGAGACGAGGCGCTGAATACCCGACGTCGATCGGCGCGGGCTCGGGCCACCCAAGGATTTCGTGGGCTGTGTTCCGAGGCGATCCTCATACCCCCCGCCGGATACACGCCGGGTGTGGATAAGGATGGGTCTGCCGTCCGCCACCGGATTCGATCGGCGCCGTAGCCGGGCGTTCGAGGGGTCGCCCACCTTCGGCGGTCGCTCGTTGGGTGAGGCCGATCCGCGCCGTGGCCGACAACGTCGGCGAGTCACCTCGCGCCGAGCGCCGAAATCCGGGTGCGGACGGTCGGTGCGGGGTGTGTGATCGGGACATGTCGATCGGGTTGGAACAGCCGGGCATCGGCGGGCTGAGCGCGGCTGTGGCTGCGCTTCGGGAGTGGCAGTCCGACGGCGCGCCGATGCAACTGCATCCGGGAGACCTCGGCTGGTTCTGGCGCTTCGGCGCCGCGGCGACGGCCGCAGCGGTGCGGATCTGGCGCCGGGACGGACGGATTCTCGCCGTGGGGTTGCTGGACGGGCCCACCCTGTTGCGGGTGACGACGGCGCCGGACGCTCAGCGCGACGACGAGCTGGCCCACCGGCTCGTCGAGGACGTGAGCGACGCGGCGCGCGGCGTATTGCCGGTGGGAAGGGTGAGCGTCGAGGCGCCGTCCGGCGCGCTGGTCCACGATCTGCTGTCCGACGGCGGCTGGCCCGCCGACGAGGCGTGGACCCCGCTGCGCCGCGACCTCGCCGAGCCGGTGCCCGGCCCGCGCCTGCGGATCGAGGTGATCGGAGCGGAGCAAGCCGCCCTAAGGACGGCCACACACCGGGCGTCGTTCGTCCGGTCGACGTTCAGCGACGAGCACTGGCAGGCGATGGCGGCCGGCTCGCCCTACGCCGACGCCCGGTGCCTGATCGGGTACGACGGGGCGGGCAAGGCGGTCGCGGCGGTGACGGTGTGGTCGGCCGGTCCCGGCCGGCCCGGGTTGCTCGAGCCGATGGGCGTGCATCGCGAACACCGTGGCCACGGCTACGGCACGGCGATCAGCGTCGCCGCGGCGGCCGCGCTGCGCGAGCTGGGCGCATCCAGCGCGATCGTGTGCACCCCGAGCGCCAATGCCGGTGCCGTCGCCACCTACGAGTCAGCGGGCTTCCGGCCACTTCCGCAGCGGCGCGACCGCTACCGCGACGCCTGACCCGGCCGGCTGAAGCGGGCGCCAGCGGCTCAGCCGAAGTCGACGGCGTCGGTGCTCACCGTGCCAGCCTGCCGCCCGGGCGCGGTGTGGTTCTGCCAGTAGAGGTTCGTGTGGTCGATGACCTTGTCGGGGGTGGGGGCGCCCCACTCGCTGAGGTCCTCGGTCGTGTGGGCGTCGCTGACCAGGGTGGCGTCGTAACCCCGCACGATCGCCCCGTGCAGCGTGGACCGGACGCATTCGTCGGTCTGCGCCCCGGCGACGATCAAGCGACCGGTCTTCTGCCCCGCGAGCACCGCCTCGAGATCGGTCTCCTCGAACGAGTCGGGGTAGCGCTTGTGAACGACCGGCTCGGCGTCGTCCAGGGTCAGTTCCGGGACGTAACGCCAGCCGTCGCTGCCCTCGGGCAGGTGCTCGCTGGAGTGCTGCACCCATACGACCGGCACGCTCGCGGCGCGGGCCTTGTCGACCAGGGTGGCGATGTTGGCGACGACGCCGTCGCGGTTGTGCGTGCCGGCCACGACGTCGTTCTGGACGTCGATCACGAGTAGCGCGGTGTTCGGACGGTCGGTCAGCGTGGTCATGACTCTCCTCGAAAAGTGGGGTCGGGGCCTCGGGTCTCACGTTATTCGCGACCCCGGACATTGCGCCGCGAACGGGTGCCGCGATGTCCGACCCGACCTGCCCGGGCACGTCCACATTCGAGTGATCGGCGTTGAACGCTCACATAACGGACGATCTGCCACGCTAACCGCGTATCTGTCGGGGCCGGTCGCCTCAGCAGTTGTTGCGCGGTCGCTCCGCGCCTGTCCATGAGGTGGCCCCACATGTTCTCTGCCTCGTCCCGTCGCCGTCGCCTGCTCGCCGCCGTCCCGGCCGTCGCGCTCGCTTGTCTCACGCTCGTGGGCACCGCCCCGAGCGCGGGCGCTGTGCCCACGGTGCCCACGGTGCCCACAGTGCCCACGGTGCCCACAGCGGCGGGCACGGCGGGCGCGTCGCCGGTGAAGCAGCTGGTCGGTTCGCTGCTGGACTTCGGCTGCGCCAACCCGGCCAACCATGCGTCGAAGACCCTGCTCCCGGCGGCCCGCAGGCACGGCGTCACCTGCTTCGGCCAGGTCATCTCCGCGAACGGGCGCGGCCCGGACGCCACCAAGGGGCCGCTCGGCCTCGGCCCGACCCAGATCCAGTCGGCGTACAAGCTGGCCGGCCTCGACGCCGCCGGGCGCACCGTCGGGATCGTCGACGCCTACGACGACCCGAAGGCCGAGACCGATCTCGCGACCTACCGCAGCGCGTACGGGTTGCCCGCCTGCACCACGGCGAACGGCTGCTTCAAGAAGGTCAACCAGACCGGTGCCGCGAGCCCCCTACCGACCGGTGATCCCGGTTGGGCCGAGGAGATCAGCCTCGATCTCGACGCCGTTTCGTCGGCCTGCCCCACCTGCCACATCCTGCTGGTCGAGGCCACCACGCCCGACGACGCGCCGCTCATGACCGCCGTCGACACCGCCGTGCGGCTCGGCGCCGTCGCGGTGTCCAACAGCTACGGCGGCGCCGAGGACGCCACCGAGACGGCGTCGGACAGCCACCTCGATCACCCGGGCGTGGCGATCACCGCGTCCTCCGGCGACGGCGGTTACGGCGTCGAGTGGCCGGCCGCCTCGCCATATGTCACGGCGGTCGGCGGCACCAGCCTCAAGGCGGCGAGCAACGCGCGCGGCTGGACTGAGACGGTGTGGTCCGGCGCCGGGAGCGGCTGCTCGACGATCGAGGCGAAGCCGGCGTGGCAGCACGACACCGGCTGCACGAAGCGCACGGTGGCCGACGTGGCCGCCGACGCCGACCCGGCTACCGGCCTGGGCATCTACGACACGTACAGCAGCTGCGGCGGCGGAGTGATCTGCGACCTGCTGCTCGCCCTCGGGCTGGCCCAGGGCCTCGACGGCTGGGCCCAGGTCGGCGGCACCAGCCTGGCCTCGCCACTGATCGCGTCGGTGTACGCGCTGGCCGGCAACGCGGTCACGGACGGCTCGTCCCCGTACGCCGATCCGGGCGCGCTGTTCGACGTGACGTCCGGCTCGAACGGCTCGTGCGGGGGCAGCTACCTGTGCACCGGAACGACCGGCTACGACGGCCCGACCGGGCTGGGCAGCCCGAACGGAACCGGGGCCTTCTGACCCGGCCCCCGACGACAGGGCCGCCGGTGCCCCCGTTCCGGCGGCGCTGTCGGGTCCGGGGGCGCCGGCCACCGCGGACCGGTCGACCGGACGTCCGGGGCAGATCAACACGGCATCGAAACAGGTTGCTCATAGTTGTGAGGAACCGTGGCCCGGTGTGTGTGGCTTCCTCGCGTATCTGAGCCCGTCCCCGGACGCGGCGGCCCGGGCCGCCGCCGTCGGCGAAGCCGCGCAGGTGCTGACGCACCGCGGCCCGGACGAATCCGGTTCCTGGTGCGACGAGCACGCCGCACTGGCGTTCAAACGGCTGTCGATCGTCGACCTGGAGCGCAGCAGCCAGCCGTTGCACTACCTCGGCCGCTACGTCGTGGTGTTCAACGGCGAGATCTACAACCACGCCGGGCTGCGGGCCGAACTGGCCCGCGAGTACGGCGCGCCGTTCGTGACCGACGGCGACACCGAGGTGCTCGTCGCCGCCTATCACTACTGGGGTGAGGCGGCGCTGCCCCGGCTGCGCGGCATGTTCGCATTCGTGATCTGGGATCGCCTGGAACGGCGCGCCTTCGCCGCGCGCGACCGGTTCGGCATCAAGCCGCTGTGCTTCGTGCGGACCGCCGCCGGCGTCGTCGCCGCGAGTGAGCAGAAGGCGCTGCTGCCCTTCGTCAGCGCGGCGGCCGGCGTCGGCCCCGACCCGGCCGCGCTGTCGCACTACCTGACCTACCAGTACGTGCCCGAGCCGCTGGGGTTGCTCGGCGGGATCGGCCACGTCGGCGCCGGCGAGGCGATCCGGGTCGACCCGGCCGGCGCGGTCGAGCGGGTGCGCTGGGCCCGGCCGCAGTTCCGGCCGCAGCCGCCGGCCGACCCGCAGGGCGCGATCCGGGCGATCCGCGACGCGTTGCGCGACAGCGTCCACGCCCACCTGCGCGCGGACGTGCCGGTCGGCGCGTTCCTGTCCAGCGGGATCGACTCGACCGCGGTCGTCGCGTTCGCCCGCGAGGTGAACCCCGACCTGTTGACGTTCACCGCTGCTCTAGAGGTCGAGGGCTACAGCGAGGCCGAGGTCGCGCAGGACAGCGCCCGCCGTCTCGGCGTCCACAACCAGGTCGTGCGGGTGGACGCGCAGATGATGATGGACGCGCTGCCGCGCATCGTCTGGCACCTCGACGATCCGGTCGCCGATCCGGCCCTCGTCCCGCTGTACTTCGTCGCCCGGGAGGCGGCCCGGCAGGTGAAGGTCGTCGTGTCCGGCGAGGGCGCCGACGAGCTGTTCGCCGGCTACCCGATCTACCGCGAGCCGCTGTCGTTGCGACCGCTGACCGGCCTGCCCGGGCCGATCCGGGCGGCCCTGCGACGGGTGGCCGGGGCGCTGCCCGAGGGGATGCGTGGTCGCAGCCTGCTCGAACGGGGCGCCACCCCGATCGCCGAGCGCTATTACGGCAACGCGCGGATGTTCACCGAGGACGAGAAGCGGGCGCTGCTGCGCCGCTACGACCCGGCCGTGCGCTACACCGACATCACCGCCCCGCTCTACGCGCGGGCGGCCGGGGTGGACGGCGTTGCCGCGATGCAGTTCGTCGATCTCGGGACGTGGCTACCCGGCGACATCCTGCGCAAGGCCGACCGGATGTCGATGGCGCACTCACTCGAGGTCCGGGTGCCGTTCCTCGACCCGGCCGTGTTCGCCGCGGCCGAGCACCTGCCGACCCGGATGAAGCTCCCGGCCCGCTCGCAGCAGACGAAGCTCGCCCTGCGGCAGGCGCTGCGCGGCGTCGTCCCCGACCCGATCGTCGACCGGGTGAAGCTCGGTTTCCCGACGCCGATCCGGGTCTGGCTGCGGGCCGAGATGTACGAGTGGGCCGCCGCCGTCCTGGCCGATTCCGACGCCCGCGCGGTCGTCGACCTCGACCGCGGTCTGGAGCTGCTGCGCGCGCACCGGGCCGGCCCGGCCGACCACAGCCGCAAGATCTGGACCCTGCTCGTGTTCGCGATCTGGTACGACGTGTTCGTGAGCAAGGTCCGCCAACCTGGCATCGTGATGACGTGAGCGAGGCTTGCCGAGCGATCAATGCGCATGGCGTCTCTGCGCGCCCGCCCGGAGCGAAGCGACGACGGGCGTGAGCACCCAGGTGCTGGTTGCCGAGGACGACCCGAAGCAGGCCGAGCTCGTCCGCCGTTACCTCGAGCGCGAGGGCTACGCCGTCACGGTCGTGCACGACGGCGCCGCGGCGATCGCCGCGGCCCGGCTCGACCGTCCCGACCTGCTCGTCCTCGACGTCATGATGCCGAACGTCGACGGCCTCGAGGTGTGCCGCGAACTCGGTGGGGAGGACGGCATCCCGATCGTCATGCTCACTGCACGCTCGACCGAGAACGACCTGCTGCTCGGCCTCTACCTCGGCGCCGACGACTACCTGACCAAACCGTTCAGCCCGCGCGAACTCGTGGCCCGGGTGCGCGCGGTGCTGCGCCGCAGCCTGGCCCGCCGCCCGGCCAGCGGCCAGGTGATCACCGTCGGGGCGCTGCAGGTCGACCCGGAGCGGCACGAGGTGCGCCGCCGCGGTGCGCCGATCGAGTGCACACCGGCCGAGTTCGACCTGCTGCTCGCGTTCGTCACCAGCCCGGGGCGGGTGTTCACCCGCCGCCAGCTGCTCGAACGCGTGCACGGCGGCACCGACTACTTCAGCGAGCGTTCCATCGACGTCCACGTGATGAACCTGCGCCGCAAGCTCGAGACCGATCCGCGAAAACCCGAGCACCTCGTCACCGTGTACGGCGTCGGGTACAAGCTCGTCGAGGCGGACGCCGATGCGCCGTCGCCATAGCCTGCTCGTCCGGCTGCTCGTCATGTGCGTGGCGATCGCCACGTGCTCGATCGCGGCGACGGCGTGGATCGCGTCCATCAGCACGTCCTCGGCCATCCAGCATCGCTACACCTCGAACCTGTCCAGTGACAGCCTGATCCTCGATCGCCTCGTCGGCTTCGCCGCGACGCACAAGACGTGGGCGGGCGTCGACCCGACCGTGATGTCCCTGGCGAAGCGGACCGGTCGCGAGATCACCCTCGCGACCTCCGAAGGTGGCCTGCTCGCCAGCTCCGCGGTCGAACCCACGGTGCCGACCGACGGGACGCCGTCGGCGGTGGTCAACCCGCTGGCTGTCGCGACCGGCGGGGACACCTCATCGAGCGACGGCATCGATCTACGTGCCGTCGGGCCGTTCGAGCTCACCGCCGGTGAGAAGCGCTACCTGCGTTCGGTGGCCGAGCACGTGGTCTCGTGCCTGACCGGCGGGCAGCCGTCCACGCTGCCGACGAGCAAGGTTTCGTACGCACCGCCGCCGGCCGTCGGGTCGGTGGAATCGGCGCCGGTCGAGGCGCCGGTGAGCGTGACCGGCGGGGTCGGGGCAAGTGGTGCGAACTCGGACGCGACCGGCGAGCCGACGTCGGGGACCGGATCGCCGAGCGGGTCGGGCGAGCTGCAGGTCAGCACGTTGCCCAACGGCCGCAGCGCGCTGTCCGAGGACATCATGTCGAAGGGATCGTCGTGCGGCTCCGCGGCCCTGCGTAGGGCGACGGCGACCGAGCTGCGGGCCAGCAAGCAGCTCGTCCGGTTGATCAACACCTGTCTGTCGACCAAACCTGATTCGCCCTACGTGTTGGTCGGTTCGAACGCGATCGACAACAAGGGCGGGCTGATCGGCCTCGAGGACCCGTCGTGGCTGAGCGACCAGATCGCGACGGCGGCCGCCGTCGAACCGAGGCTGAGCGAGTGTGTCGAGACCGCGCGACGTGAGCAGCTGACACCCTACGTCGCGCCGCCGGCGCAGCTCTACATCAGCGACGCCGCGCCGACGGCCGCGAAGGCCGGGATCACCCGGCAGGGCCTGTGGCGCATCGCGCTCGCGGCCGCGGCGATCCTGGCGCTCACCATCGCGGTGTGTGCGTTCGCCGCGACCCGGCTCGTCCGGCCGTTGCGCGCGCTGACCACCGCGGCCGGCCGCGTCGGCGCGGGTGACCGTTCGGCGCGGGTTCGGCCGCCGCGCGGCGGCGAGATCGGCGAGCTCGGGGTCGCGTTCAACCGGATGGCCGCCGAACTCGGCGAGGCCGAGACCCGGCGCAAGGACATGGTCAGCGACGTCGCGCACGAGCTGCGGACCCCGCTCGGCAACATCCGCGGCTGGCTGGAGGCGGTTCAGGACGGCCTGGCCGAGCCCGACCCGGAGCTGATCGCCTCGCTGCTCGAGGAGAGCGGCTTGCTGCAGCACGTCATCGAGGACCTGCAGGATCTCGCGCTGGCCGACGCCGGCAAGCTCGTGTTCCATCCCGAGCTCGTCGACGTGAGCGCCTTCGTCGTCCAGGCCGTCGGCGCGCATCGGGTCGAGGCGGCCGATCGCGGTGTGACGATCGAGATCGACTGCCCGGCGCCGGTCGAGATCTCCACCGACCCGAACCGGCTGCATCAGATCCTGAACAACCTGGTGTCCAACGCGGTGCGGTACACGCCGGCCGGCGGCACGGTGATCGTCCGGGCCTGGGTCGGGGCCGGCGCCGTCCGCATCGAGGTGTCCGACACCGGCGTCGGGATCAGCGCCGAGGACCTGCCCAAGGTGTTCTCCCGCTTCTGGCGGGCCGAGCGCTCGCGCGGGCGGGCCGGCGGTGGCAGCGGACTCGGGCTGGCGATCACCCGGCACCTCGTCGAGGCGCAGGGCGGGACGATCACCGTGCGCAGCGAGGTCGGGGTCGGCAGCGTGTTCGCCGTCCGGCTGCCCGACCGGGCCTGACGCCGCCCAACCCCCGTCCCAACGCGGGGAGACTTTTGCTCGCTGGGCGAGCAAAAGTCTCCCCGCGTT
>DATAVK010000092.1:0-24512 GCA_036267755.1 Mycobacteriales bacterium | reverse complement strand
GCCGGTCGGCTGATCGGTCGCGTCGGCCAGCGCGAGGGCCGTGCTCGTCGACCCGCAGGTCATCCCCGAGCCGCCCGAGCAGCCACAGCCGCACCCGCCCGATGAGGTCGAGTCCTCGGCGTCACTCGACTCGTCCGACGTACCCGTGCTCTGCGCCGGCGAGCTAGTGCCGCTGCCTGTCGAGGTGCTGTCCGTCGAGGTGCTGTCGGTGTCATCGGTCAGCGGCGGGTAACGGAGCCGGACCCAGGTGACCAGCCGCGCAGTGACGGTCGCGTCGTCGATCCTCGGCGGGTAGTCCTGCGTGCCGTCTTCGTCGGGGTCGAAGGCCCAGACCAGCAGCTTGCTGTACTCCGGCAGGTTGACCTGGACGATGCCCGGCGAGGTGAGCACCGGGTCGGCGTACGTGATCTCCAGGCGCGAGTAGTTCGGCGGTCCCACGCCGAAGCCCGGACCGGCCAGTCCGGACGGGTCGACCTCGGGAGCCGCGATCTCGAAGACGAGGCCCGGGTCGACGGTCGCGCTGCCGGTCGTCACGGGCGGCAGGATCCGGCCGGCGACCTGCGCCGCCGGGTAGATGCCGATCGAGAGGTTCTGGCCTGCGATGGCCCGGCGTACCGCATCCAGGTCGGCACCCTTGGGCGCCAACAGGGCGATCCACAGCGACCGGTCGATGGTGCCGGCAATCGGGTCGCCGAGGTCGACGACCGGGTCAGGCTTCCCGGTGGCCGGTGCGTCGAGCTCGGTGGGCTGGTAGAAGGTCAGCACGTCGGTGCTGGAGGACAGGAAGGTCTGGTAGATCAGCTGATAGCGCGCCTGGGTGGCCGCGTCCAAGTTCGGTTGCGGCGCTTTGTAATAGACCGCCGCGCTGACCGGGAGCACGTCGATCGGGTTGGTGGTCTGGAAGGGCACCTTGCCCGCGCGCACCTCGGTGCCGGAGGTGACGACGAGCGGCGCGATCGGCCCCTTGTCGTTGCTGAAGGAGACCAGCCCGGTGCCGGCCGCCGGCGGCTCGAGCGAGATCCCGAGCATCGTCAGGAACTTCAGCCGGTTGGCCTCGGGGATCCGGTTGCTGCGGTAGAGCAGGTTTTCGGTGAGGAATGCGAAGAGCTCGACGATGGTGACGCCGGGATCGCTCGCGTTGAGGTTGGTCCATTCCGGTGTGTGCACCGGTACGCGGGCCTTGGCCTCGGTGACGAGCTGGTCGAACGACCGATCGTCGAGGACGGGGATCGAGATGGTCATGACGCGCCCCTCATCCGACCGGACTGACCGTCATGGCCAGCCGCTCCTGCGCGCTCGTCGCGACCAGGGTGTAGGTGATTACCACGTCGACGTCGCGGGGATCGACCGCGTTGACCGTGGCCTGCACTCCGTCCAAACGCACCCGCGGTTCCCACTGGGCGATGGCCTGCGTGATCGAGTCCTGGACCACTCGCAGGGTCGCGACGCTGTTGGGCTCGAAGAGCAGTCGATCCAGTCCGCAGCCGAAGTGCGGCCGCTCCACCCGCTCGTCGGGCGCCGTGCGCAGGATCGTGCAGATGCACTCACGCACGTTGAGCTCACCGGTGGACCAGACCATCCCGCCGTCCGGACCGACCCGAGGCGGGAAGGACAAGCCGCGGCCGTAGAGCGTGGCGCCGAGGTCGTCGGCGGTGGTGACAGCAGTCATGGCGTCGGCCCCTTCGGTGACGAGGGCTTGACCGGGATGGGGAAGCAGATCTTCAGGAAGGGCATCCACCAGAAGACGATGTTGAGCAACAGCAAGAAGATGAAGAGCACGATGAACGCGCACAGGAAGATGATCTGCAGCGAGAACGAGCAGATCATTCCGAGCTGCAGTCCGCCGCTCGGGTCGATGTCACCCTTCAGGGCGTCGGGGGTCACGGCGTTCATGACCCGGCGCAGGCTGGGCGGCATCTCCAGAGCGACGCCCCGGTTGAATGACCGCAGGCTCGCGACGTCGGGCAGCTGGATGCGGATCTTCCGCGCCGGTGCATCGGCGTCAACGGGACGGGCGAGCACAAAGGGGTGGCTCGGCGGGCTGAGCACCGGGCAGCACGGGTCGTGCTCGAACACCGTTCGGATGACGAGGGTCTGGGCGACCGACCCAGGAGGCGGTGTCACCGGATCGTTCTTGATCAGTCCCTGCAGCTCCGGCGGAACCCCCAAGGGCGGGTCGTCGGGGTCGGCCGCGGACTCATTCAGCGCCGACTGGGCTTGCGCGGCCAGTCCGTTGGAGGACGTCGGGTCCAGCCAGGTGTCGAGGTCCGGTGAGCTTCTGCTGGCGTGGGTCAGGTCGTAGACGTCGCCCGGTCCTTCGATGTCGTTGCTGGTGATCAGAGGCAGGTACTGCTCGACCTCGGCCAGCGCCTTGTCCAGCGTCATCGCCACGCCGTTCTTCGTGATTGTCACGTCCTGTAGCTGGTCGAACAGGGCGGCCTGCTCGGGCAGGTCGGTTGATGAGGGTCCGCTGCCGGCGATGAGCGCGGCGTACAGCTTGGGGAGGTACTTCTTGGTCCAGTCGAGCAGGTCGAGCAGCAGATAGAGCGAGGGGTACGTCGGCGCCTTGCTGTTCAACGGCGCCTTGCTTTGGGCCACCCACGGTTGCGCCACTCGACCGACGAGTTCGTCGACGAACGGATCCTCCGCGGGGTTCCCCGGCTGCTCGCCGAAGGCCTTGAGCGTGGCGACCGGGTCGGCGATCGGCGCGATGAGCTTCTCTCGGCCGCCGACCGAGACGTAGCCGAAATAGATTGTGCGCGTTGAAGTTTCGCCGTTGGCCATCCCGAGAATCGCCGCCGTGCTGCCGGTGGCCGCGAAGCTCGCGACGGGCGCGGCGTGCATCGGATACTGCTTCTCCCCAGTGACCAGCGCGGTGGGTGTGGTCGCCGCGACCCAGTTGCCGGTCGCGGGTGCACCTGGCGTCAGGGCGGCGCCCTTGACGGGCACGTAGGCCAGCTCGCTGCCGTCGTCGGCGAGTTGCCGCATGACGTACGTCGTCTTCTCCCCCGCGCGCGGCCGCACCTGGTGGTCGGGAATCCCCGGACGGCGGCAGACCAGGGAGGCAGACACGATGTAGTAGCGCTGGCTGAGCGGGTGGAAGAGTCGGTACGGCGTGCCGCTCTGGCCGGCCACACTGATCTGAGGTGCCGTGCCGGCCAGCTGGTCCGGTGTGGAATCGTCGGTGGCCTGCACCATGGCGAGAAACTGGTCGACGAACTGGTCGCTGGTCAGTTCCGAGATCCAGGGCTGCGCGATGTCGGCGCTGCCGGCGGAGACGGCGCCCTCATCCCACAGCGGCGCGGGCGCGAGCCACTGCACGACCTCGCCGCCGCGACCTGAGACGACGCCCGGCCGGACGGCGGCGGGCGCGGGAGCCGAGGTGACGGTGGTCACCAGATGTTCCCGACGCCGGGCGTGTAGCTCGCGCTGACCACCGCGTCCGAGATGAGCGTCTCGACCTGGACGACCCCGCTGTAGGTCCACATAGCGGAGTCCACGTTGACGGTGGGGATGGAGATGTTGGCGGACGTCGCGCTGATCGACAGGTTGCTCGCCGAGGTCAGCGTGATGCCGCTCGGTGAAAGCTCGCAGGAGTTTCCGTTGCTGTCCTCGACCGTGATCGAGGAGCCGGCGTCGGCCATCGTCACCTGCTGGCCGCCCGGGGTCTGCAGAGTCAATGTAACCGCCCCGGAGGTGTCGTCGAGGGTGATCTTTATGCCGGTGCGCGAAACGATCGCCTTGATGTTGTTGTCTGAATCCATGGTTTCCGGCGGGTCGTCGTGTCCATTCCAGAGCGCGCCGATCACGATCGGCCAGCGAGGGTCGCCGCCTTGGAAGCAGACCAGCACCTCGTCGCCGATGTCGGGGACGAACCAGGTCCCCCGGTTGCCGCCGGCCATCATCGTGGCCAGCCGGGCCCAGACCTCATAGCGGTCGCTGTCGTCGGCCGTCCACGGCAGGTGTACCTGCACCCGGCCCTGGTTGCTCGGGTCCTGGTTGTCCGAGACGGTCGCCGGATAGACACCCAAGTAGTGCCCGGTGCCCACCTGCGCGGTCACGTGCAGCGGGAGCTCGGTGGCGTCCTGGCCGTTCGTCAGCTGGCCGCTCATGAGGTCGCCCCGATCCCGGCCCGTTCGACGTCGAACTCGGTCCGGAAGCCGAGGGCGAGGTCGAACATGTGGCGCACCCGAGTCACCGTGTAGTCGCCGTTGAACAGGCCGCTCAGCCCGCTGAGGGTCAGCGTCGTACCGACCCGGAGTTGCGCCGTGCCGCCGGTCAGGCCGGTCCCGCAGACGAACCGCCGGGCCCGCTCGAGGTAGGCCGCTGTGGCGAGGGCCTTGGCGTCGTCGCTCGCCAGGGGTGTGGCGCGGACGACCCGCTCGGTCCGGTTTGCGAAAGCCGCTGCCAGAGCATCCGATCCGCTCGTGTCGCCGCTTCCGAGCTCGGCTCCCAGAACGCCGGAGTCGGCGGTCTCGGCGATCGCGTCCTTGCCGGAGACGTCCCATCCGTCGACCTCGACCTGGGTGCACTGGTCGGAAAGGTCAGCGCGCACCGAGAAGGCCAGCAGGTTGCCGCCGTAGGCCAGATCGAGCGTGCCCGCGCCGCGGTCGGGTCGGCGGGCGACGTGCAGGTCGGTGCCGTCGAGCCAGACCTCGGCGTCGTCCCGGCGAGCGAGCGTGCGCAGGAAGGCCAGGTCACTCTGGTTGACCTGTGCGGTGACGACCCGGCTGGGAGCGTCCAGGTCGACGACCGCAGTCAGACCGTGGTCGCTGGCGATCGTGCTGGCGATGTCGGATGTCGAGGAGTTCTCGAACGAGCGGGTACGCCGGGTCAGCCGGAGCCGCTGCAGGCCATCCTCGGCGAAGACCAGCAGTTGTGCCGTGGCACCGTCCGGGTAGTCGGCCTGCAGCGCACTGACGACGCCACTGAAGACCGCCCGCCGGTCGTCCCCGGCACCGAGGGTGACCTCGAGCGTCGTACCGAAATCGATGACGTCTCGCCCGAGGTAGAGGTAGTCGGGACGGTCGTGGCGCTGGCCGTAGTTGACGAACCGCGCCTCGCACCAGGACATCCCGACGATCGAGTCCTCGACGGTGAGCGCAAGCAGGTTGGCGGCCGTCGTCGGGTCGTCCTGCCCGGCGATGCTCAGCGCCGGAGTCGAGAGGTAGGTGCTCGTCGCGGTCGTCATGGATCAGTCCGCCACCCGTCGACGCAGCCGGCCGTCCAGCTCGACCTGCATCCGGCGCAGCTGCTCATGCGGCGCCTCTGGGGAGGGTGCCGGCGTTGCGGGCGCTGCAGCCGTCGGCGCGTCCTGCGGGACGGCCTGGATCTCCAGCTCCTTGATCTCGATCGGCATGTCAGGTACCTCCACTCGCGGAGGCGCTGAGCCGGGCCGAGGCACCGGCGTCGAGCTGGCCGCCGGCGCCCGCGTCGACGATGGTGCCGGCCGGGACCAGTCGGGGGTTGTCGATGCCGTTGGCCGTCGCGATCGCCTGCCACGACACGGCTCCGCCGGAACGTGCGGCGATGCCCTGGATCGTGTCGCCGGACTGACTCAGCGTCAGCGGGGCCGTCCCGATGCCGGCCGTGGCGCTTGCCGACAACGAGGCGGACGCACCCAAGGAAGCCGACGCGGTGAGGCCAGCGTTCGCTCCGAAGCTGAGCCCGAGGCCGCCTCCCAGCCCCGAGCCGGAGCTCGACGACGGAGGGGCCACCTCGTGCAGGCTCAGGTGCACCGAGGCGCGCAGCGGGACGCCGCTGTCTGAGAAGAAGTCGATGGTCTGCGTCATCGACTCGATCGTGCCGATGTAGACGAACGAGCCCCATTGGAACCGGACGACCGGGCGGCTCGGTGCCTCGGAGCCGAGCTGGGCGGGCAGAGTAAGGGCAACGAGTGGGTTGGTGCGGTCCTGGACCGAAGCGTTGGTCGTCGAGGTGTCGAACATCAGGGTGATCGACATCGTCGAGGACTGGCCGGTCTGTTGAGGTGCCGTCTTGCTCAACGTGCCCTGCGACGTGGTGTCCTTCCCGCTTACCGCGCCCAGGGTGGTGTAGCTCAGCTCGATGCTCTCCGGGTCGAAGTCCACGGTCATCGAGACGGCGCCGGCACCCTGTGACGGCCGGGACTTCGCCAGGTCCCACTGGGTGATCGTCGCGGTGCCCATCAGTCGATCCCGCCGGAGAACGACGCACCGGCCGACGCGGACGCCGACAGCGATGCGTTGGCGTCGAAGCCGATCGAGGCCGAGGCCCCGATGCCGACCGATGCCGAGATGCCGACGCCACCACCACTTTGACCAGGCAGGCCCATCGTCATCTGGGCGCACACCAGGCTGAGCTCCTCGACCGCGACCAGCCCGCTCGCGGCGTTGAGCGCAGGGGCGCGCATCCGGACCGGCAGGCACCCGGCGAGGTTCACCTGCAAGGCCGGGCTGCCGGTCGAGTCCCAGAGCGTGATCTGGCCGTGAGCGGTCAGCACCGACCCGGGCCGGGTGCCTAGCGAGAACCATTGCCACAGCTGGAGATTCGAGGTCATACCGCGCTTGAGGATGACCTGGCCGTACTTGGTCTTGCCGATCACGTACTGCTGGGCGTTCGTCACCGATGCCGACTCGATCGTCTTGGGCTCCATCGACATCTCCAGCCCTTCGCACTCGGCAAACGCCGCGTCGCAGAGCGGGCTGTCGAGTCCGGGCGTCGGCTGGTCGAGGTCGAGCACGACCTCGAACCGGAACGCGGTGAAGGGCACGGTCATGTCAGCCCACCACCACGTCGAGCAGGCTCTCGGCGTCACGGACCAGGCTGACCGTGATGAACTCGATCGGGTTGGTCGGCGCGACCTGTAGCTGCACGATGAGCCGGCCCGCGTCCTGGTCCTCCGGCGTGTTGACGCCGCCGGTCGTGACGACCTGGAAGGCGGCCAGTGCGCCGAGCGCGGCCAGCTTGCCGAGGATGCGCTCGAAGCGCAGCTGTACCAGCTGGCGGAAGCGGTCGGTGTTGGTGTCGAACACGTAGCGCGCGCCTTCGGCGAGGGCCACCTTGCGCAGCAGGATCAACAGCCGCCGCACACTGACCTGCAACAGCATCGGGTCGGTCGAGAGGGTGTGCGCCGACAGCGTCGTGAAGGCACCCGGCTGCGGCCGCAGCAGGTTCACGTGGGCGTTGAAGAGCGTGGTGACGTCGGCACCGGCGACGCGCGGAAGCAGCGCAACGGGCCCGTGCAGCGGCACGTTTGCCGGCGCCACCCACACGCCGCGGGCCAACTCGCGGGCGGCAATCATTCCGCAGACGGCGCCGTCCGGCGGTTCCGGCCGCAGCGGCGCCAGCTGCGGAGTCACCGTCTCGCTCACCTGCACCCAGGGGTGCCATACCGCGGCGTACGACAGGGGCGAGGAGACGATCCGGCCGTCCTGGCTGGAAGGAGCCCGCGTCGCCAGCGCCTCACCCCACGACTGCACCGCGGCGATATCGAAGTGCTGCGGCACCGACAGCACCGCAACGAGGTCTGCACGCGCGGCACCCAGCACAGCCATCGCGGCATGCACCTGCACGAGGTCGGTGTCGTCGTAGCCGGCCGGCAGGTCCTGGATCGGGAGGTCGGGCAGCGCAGGCGGCACGTACGGCGGGGGTGGTGGGACCGGGGCGATCGTCGGGACCGTGCAGTCCCGGAACTCCGACCAGTCCACCGAAGGTGGTGGTGCCGGGCTCGGCGGCGGAGCCGGTGGCGGGGTTGGGACGGCTCGTGACCAGCCCAGGTGGACCACGTCCGGCACGCTGAGCAGAGCCACCTCGTCGACCTCGATGAGGGCGTGGATTCCATGCAGTTGCACGGGGTTTCGGGAGAGGACGGTGAGCTGGTCGGCGTCGGTGACCAGGCTGTCGACCGTGTCACCCAGCAGCTGCGGGTCGAGGAACAGGGTGACCGCATCGAAGCTGTCGAGCCCGTCGCGGCCGGCGAGCTCACCGGTTTCGCCAAAGGGGCCGTGCGCCGCATCGGTGAACTCCGCGCTGGTGCCCAACCGGTCCATTCCGACAGGCACGAAGATGCCGGTCGCTGCTGCGTCGATCGTGGCGGGATCGGCGCGCAGCAGCATCGACCGAGTGGGATCGGGCGTCGGGTCGCTTGCCGGTTGGAGGACGTCGACCCACGAGGGTCCGGGGTTGAACCGCAGTCCGCTCCACCGCTCCAGCTGCTCGCTGGCCCCGGCCACGACCTCTCGCGCGACCAGGTCCAGCTGCAGCAGCCACGCCGCGTTAACGGGCACCGCCGCCGGAAGTGCCGCCAGGGCGGCCGGGCCCAGCAGCACCTCCTCGTCGACCGCTGGCGGCGAGGCCAGCTCGGTGGTGAAGGGCACCTCCACGCCGACGCTCAGCCGGCCGGCGACTGAGTCCACAGCCAGCACCGACAGGTAGAGCTGCGGGTAGCCCGGCCCTAGGTCGGCCTGCACCAGGTCGCCCGCGGCGATCCCGCGGACCCCGGAGGGCGTGAGCTGGAGCAGTCCGGGCTCTCCGCCGCTCCCCCGCAGGTACGCCGCTGTGACCGGCAGAGGTGTCGTCAGCAGCTGGGTCCCGACACCGAACTGGGCCGACCACGCTCCCGGCCACGCGGCCTCGACGAAGACGTCCTCGGAGACGCCGTTCGGCTGCCAGAGCCGCAGACCCGGCACCTGCCAGCGGGCCGAGCACGCATCCGCCCCGGCGACCCGGACGACGTAGCACCGTCGGCCGCCGTTATTGAAGAACGCCGCGACGGCGCCGGGCAGGTTGGCATAGACGGGGACGCCCCCGTCGGTGGCCAGCGCCAGGTCGCCGCCAAACACTGCGGCGTATTGGTTGACGTCCTCGACGACCACCGGGGTGTCCAACGGCCCGCGCTCGGCGAAGCCCACGAAACCCGCGACATCCAACCGGATCGCGGTGGACACGGGCGGCAGCGCCGGCTCGCAGTCGACACCGGGCAGCCGGCCGTTGAAGGTGAGCGTCGCGGGCATGCAACTACTCGATCGTGAGGTCTTCGACGGAGAGCACCAGCTCCTCGATGGCCACGTCAGTGCCGGTCTTCGCGTTGAAGGAGGGCACGACGTAGCGCAGCGGCCGCGCGTTGGTGAGTGTCCAGGTCATCACCGGACCGTTGTGCGCCTCGTCCTGCAGCGTGATGTGCACGGCCCGCAGGACGGTGTGGTCACCGGTGCGCAGCGAGTTGATCCAGTCGTAGAGGTCCAGCGCGCCGATCAGCCCACGCTTCAGCGTCACGTCGCCGACCTTGTAGACGCCGTTGACTTTGATCGGGTGGTTCACCGCCGAGTTGCCCGCACGGTAGTCCGCGGAGGTCACCTCGACGTTCATCCCACTGACTTCCTGGAAGCCACCACGCACGGTGTCGCGATCGCCGGTGTTGAAGTCCACCAGGAAGTTGAAACTGCTGTACGGGTTGTCTCGTTGTACGGCCATCGTGACTCCTTGTCCTGGCTGCGGTCGGCTAGGCCGTGGCCGTCGCGGTCCACTGGCTGATACGGAAGATCACGAACTCGGCCGGCTTCGCGGCGGCGATCCCGATCCGGCAGATAAGCCGGCCGTTGTCGAGGTCGTCCTGCGTCATGGTCGAGGCGTCACAGCGCACGAAGTAGGCCTCCTCGGGCTTCGAGCCGAGGAGCGCGCCGCCCTTCCACTCGTTCAGCAGGAAACCTTCGACGGTGTGCCGCACCGAGTCCCACAGCGCGGGGCCGTTGACCTCGAAGACGACCCACTGGGTGCCCTCATCGATCGACTTCTCGACGTAGTTGAAGTAGCGCCGCATCGACAGGTACTTCCACTCGGGGTCGTCGCTGATCGTGCGCGCACCCCAGACCAGGAAGCCCGGCCCAGGGAAGAAGCGGAGGCAGTTGACGCCTTCCGGGTTGAGCAGCGCCTGCTGGGCCTTGTTGAGCCGGATGTCCAGGTCGATCGCCGACCGCACTACCTCGTTGGCAGGCGCCTTGATCACGCCGATCTCGTTGTCGCTGCGAGCCCAGACCCCGGCCATGTACGCCGCCGGCGGCACCGACAGCCGGGTCCCGTCGGCCGGGTTCGGGATGACCAGCCAGGGGTAGTAGAGCGCGGCGTACTCCGAGGACCGGAGGTTGCGGAAGCCGAGTGCGTCGTCCGGAAGCAGCCCGGGCGGGGTGTCGAGCGAGGCGACGCGATAGAGCAGGTTCTCGCAGTGGGTGATGACGGCGTTGTTGATTGCCTGCGCGGAGTCGGCGTCAAGAGCGGTGGCGCCAGGTGCCGCGACGATCGAGATGTCGTCGATCGACTCGAGCCCGGGGAGGCCGCGCTGCGGCAGGGCCATCGGGTCGGCCTGGTAGTCGGCGAAGGTCGTCGACGAGGCCTCGTAGTCGTCGGACGTGAGGGTGCGCCCGTCACTGCCACCGGCCAGCGTGAGCGTCACCTGGCGCTGCGCGGCCGGTGTCGTGGAAGAGATCGCGGTGGCCAGAACCGTGTCTCCCAGAAGAGATTCGGCGATCAGCGTGGGCAGGTCGTCCGCCGGAATCGAAACGCCGCCAAGGCCGTCCACCCCTTCGAGGGCGATCGGCACGGTGAGTGCGAGCGCTCGGGTCGGCGGGTTGGCAGCGAGGATGGTGCTGACGCCACCACCCGCCGCACGCGGGTCGAAGCCGAACTCCCCCACCGTCTGGGCTGGGCCGAATGTCGGCAAGCCCTGTGAGTCCACCGAGGGCCAGCGGACCTCGACCAGCACCGTGATCGGGTAGGCCGCGGTGAGCGTCGAGAGTGGCATGGCGACGCCGCCGTTGCCGGCGAGCGTCCACGCGCCAGTACCGAGGTCGCGCCGAGTGACGTAGACACCCTGGCCGCCGCCACCGACGGCCCAGACGGAGTCGAACTCGTGCACGCGGGTGAGGGTGGCCGTGGCTCCCGAGCCGACCAGGCAGTTGCGTCCGGCGAGCAGGGTGAAGCTCACCATCATCCGGCCGGCCAGCCCGGGGAAGCGGGCGCGCACGGTCAGCGCGGCCGGCGGGTGCGACCCGGAGGTCGGGATGGCCAGCGACGCGTGGTCGTCGGTCGGGACGCTCTCGTCGGTGAAACTGAACAGTCGACCCACATAGAGACTGCTGCCGCCCTCGTCGAAGAAACCCTTCACCCCCAGCGCGAGGTAGTTCGGGGTGTCGCTGCCGTCCGGCTCCAGCGAGTTCAGGTCGCCGTAGATCCGAGCAAAGTCCAGGTACGACGTGAGCAGCTCCGGGCGGCCGCTCGTCGGACCGAAACGGCACGGGCCTACGAAGGCGGCCGTGCTAGTGCTGACCCCTTCGATCGTGCGGGGACCTGCGAGTTCCTCGACGTAGACGCCGGGAGTCAGGTACGTGGGCATGCTGTCGCCTCCCCAAGGGGTCGATTGCTAACTGGTCGTTGCAGGGTCATGACGGCACCGCCGAGAGGCGGAGGAGCAAGGGCACACCGAAGGTCAGGGTCGCGCCGAGGGTCGCGTGTTGGCCGCCGCCGTCGACAAGCGGGGCAGCGGCCTGCCCGTTGATCGACGCCTGGTCCGGCGGACCGCTCGGTGCGGGCGCCGCGGGCCAGGTCAGCGCCCCGGGTTGAGACCGCACAGCCACGGTCGTCTGCCACGTGACGTCGGCAATCCCGTTGCCCAGCGGCGGATCTCCCGCCAGGGCGGGCAACGACTCGGGATAAGGCAGGAAGAGCAGGAAACGGCCTAGCTCGTCGCAGAGGGCGGTGCGGGTGCCGCCGTTCAGCGTGACGTCGACGAGGGCCCAGCCGACCGGCGAACCGTCGGAGTTGCGGTGGACCTCGCCATGCACGGTGCCCCAGCCGGCCGGCCGGGGACGCGCGGCATCGGCGTAGAGCCGGACGGCGACCGGCGCAGCTTGAGGCACCGAGATGTGGAACAGCTGCGGGAGGTAGCGCCGCTGGGTATCGACCACGCTGACCAGGAACGGCGTCGGCGGGGTGGCGGGGTAGGTCACCGGGCCGTCACCGACGACCTTGGCAAACTCCTGGACGCGTTGCCCGGGCAACGTGGCGAAGCTCAGCGTGGCCGAGATGGCCGACCGCCGTGCCGTGCGCACCGTGGTCGCATCTCCTGGACGCCAGGTCATCGCCTGCAGGCCGTCAGCGACCGCCTCGCCGGTCGAGGCGTCCGAGCATTGCAACGCCAACGGAGCCCGGTAGCCGGTTGTCTCGAGCGCGGCCGTGGTCATGTCAGTGACCCGGTTAGCTGGAGCTCGCGAACCTGGACCGGGCCGGCCGTCGGGTCGACGATCTCCGACTCGATCCGGACTACCCGCGCGAGGTAGGACACCGAGAGCTGCAGACTGTTGGGGAGCACCTGCCAGAGCTGGAAGATCTCATCGTTGCTCAGCTCACCCGGGACCAGCTCGACCGTCTCACCGGTGCCGAAGACGGCCGGCACGGCGGCGTTGAGGAAGGCCGAGGACAGCACCGGCGAGTCGTCGATGGCACGCATTGCCCAGCCCAGCAAGTCGTGTTCGGTCGAGACATCGCTCGCCCAAGGAGTGAGCAGCAGCGAGACCACGATCGGCAGTGGTCGGCGGTGGTTGGGCGCGGCCGGCGGCAGCGTCCGCTGCACCTTGTCGACCGTGACCTGGTAGACGAAGACCGAGATACCAGTGACCATCGGCGAGCCGAAGTCCTTGCCCTGGTAGACGTCGAACTGCGGCTCGATCCCGCCGAGCAGTGCGGGATTCCATGACTGTTCGAGCAGCCGCGCGAGCGCCTCCGCGACCGAACCGATGGCTCGGTAGGTTGCCACGCCGACTCACATCCTCTCGGGCCCGGCCGTCTCGGCGAGGACGATCACAGCCCGGCGTTTCGAGTCCGTCACTGTCCCGTCACCGCCGTCTCGTCCGGCGTGACGTCGGTCAGCCAGAGCCGCACGAAATCGACTGCCTCGTCCACCGAGCGGACCGAGACACCTCGCTCGACCGCCTGTGCGACGTCGCCACGGCCCAGCATCCGGATCACCAGACCGTCCGGCCCAAGCCGCTCCCGCCAGGCGCGCACGATGAGGACGCTCGTGACGGCCGACCCCACCGGCGGCGGCCAGCCCTGCGGCTGATTCGCGACTCGCCGCTCGGCCACCCGCCGGTCCCGGGGCTGCGGGTTCATGACCGGATCGCCCCGTGGACGTGATGCGTGCAGCGGACGCCGCCGTGCAGTTGGATGCCAAAACCGTTCTGCCGCAACCGATTGCACAACGAGCCGTCCCAGCCCAGGCCGTCGTACCACATGAACGGAATGGGCTGTTCGACCAGCGCCCAGTTGGCCCACATCGTGCAGCCACCACCGACCGAACCGACATCCATCGGTCCGTCCCCGAGGTCTCGCCAGTGGATTGGGCTACCCCAGCCACCGTCGGCCCTGCCAGCACACAGGCCACCGTCGGCTCCCATGTCGTAGGCCCCAGCGACCGCGGCGTAACGCCCCCACGGGGTGCAGCCGATCTGCTCGCCGAGACGTCGTACGGCATCGAGGGGGGGCTCCACGTCGTCCTCCAAGGTGAGGACCAGGTCCTCGCGAATCGTGGGCATCACCTCGGAGTAGAGCCGGGCGATGTGCAGGTGCCGCTCACGGACGAAGTAAGGCTCGTCGGGCGCCCCGCCGTAACGGTGAGGACGCGGCAGCACAGTGAGGTGGTCAAGACGGCGGTCAACCGCCAGTCGCTCACAGGTCGAGCGGACGAGCGTCCCGAACTCCGGGTCGCCGCTGTTGTCGATGACGTAGAGCGAGGTGTGGGGCGGCAGCTCGGCGTGCGTGAGGAACTCGGCCCACCGTCCGAACGTCGAGTGCCGGCCGGCCAGCAGCGAGACGATCCCAAGCGTGCGCGTTCGCCACAGGTCGGTACGACGGTCTCCAGTGCGGACGCGCGTATGCGAGCGACTGTGGTCGTGCTGCCGCATGGTCACGGGCGGTCCGTCCCGGCGCTGAGCGACCCAACCTCGGCGGGTGACCGCCAAGGCGAGGGCGTAGTCCTCGAACGACCCGCAGCCCACCGGCCACCCGCCCGCCAGCTCGACGGCCTCTCGCCGCCAGGCCGACGAGGTGTCGATGAAGTTGCTGGCCCGAAGCGACCAGTAGTCGTAGTCGGGCACTCGCCAGAGGCCGGAATCGCCGAGATCCGCTGTCACGTAACGGATGTCGTGGTAGACCACGCCGACTCGAGGCAGGGCCGAGCGAACCGCTCGGCCGACGGCGTCGAGGTGGCCCGGGGCCATCAGGTTGTCGGCGTCGAAGAAGACGACCCACCGCGAGGTGGTGCGACTGAGCCCGAGGTTGCGGGCCTGACCGGGGTCTCGCCAATCGCCGTGCAGGACCGTCCAGCCGTGGTTGCGCGGATCGCGCGGCAGCCGGGAGAGCAGGTCCAGACCGTGGGGATGGTCGATGACCAGCACCCGCTCGTCGGCCGCCGGACGCTGACCTTCGATCGAGGCCAGGGCCTCACCGGCCCACGCCGGGTGTTGTCCCCCCCACGCCGCGACGACCGCGATGGCTCGCACGCCGGGGATGATGCGCGGCGCTGAGTACCTGATCGTCACCGGGCCGTCACCCTCGCGGCTCCGGTGACGGCGTTGTGACGTTGGGCGCGGAGGATGACCGCCGTGTCCGAGAGTGGGCGCCGCCACCGGGAGCGACGCGCGACCGAGTCGGCGGTCGAGGCCGCCGAGTCTGCGATCGAGGGAGCCGAAACCGCTTCAGGCAATGGGCATTCGGCGTCTCGTGGGCGTTCGTCGTCCCAGCCCGCGGTGGCCGGCGTCACGCCCCAGTGGGCGGCGGCTTCGCCCACGCAGACGCCCGCTGGGTCGGGACATCCTCTCGAGGGGACGGTTCGCCGCGAGATGGAGGCGGAGCTCGGCCATGACCTGGGTGGCGTACGAATCCACGACGACTCGGATTCCCAAACCCAGGCCCGATCGTTGGGCGCCGATGCGTTCACTGTCGGCTCGGACATCGGGTTCGCGGCCGGCCAGTACGCACCCGAGACGCCTCGTGGCCGGCACGTGCTGGCCCACGAGCTGACCCATGTCTTACAGCAGGGCACGGAAGTCGAGCCGGACGCGTCGCGCCAGACCCCCACCACGAGCGGCCGGGACGGTCCGGCCGAGCGAGAGGCGAGCCGGGTGGCCTCGCACATCACCGCCCCGCCGGCGACCGACCACCGAGCGGCTCCAGGCGCTCCTCGGCCCACACCGGGGCTCGCGCCGCGCGGCGTCGCCCACCGCTTCGACAGCTTCGAGCACATCGAGCTCGGCGACTGGTCTCGCGGCGGCCCGACTGCGGGCGGCCCGCCGGGCGCCTACTCGACCGGTTTCATCCTGCTCGACTGCCACGCCCGCGACCTGCCAGCGCACGCCACACCTACTGTCGGCTGGCCGGCGGACTGGGTAGCGCGCTACCGAAGAGGCACTGCGGAGCAACGCCGCGCGATTACGCTCGGCTTGACCTACGGCGAGATCATCGCCTTCTCCGGCGACATGTACGCCGCCATTGACCCGGTCACGCACGCCACGTCGGTGGTCGGCACGATGGAGCGGATCAACAAGGCCTCGCTGGTCGAGATCTACGATCTGATTCCGTTGCTGCACTCTCGGTCAGCCAGCACCGGCCAGCTTGAGGCGGCGACCGGCGGCCGGTACATCTCGCTGGCTCAGCGCAACGTCTCCCACTTCAGCAATGTCAGCGGCGGCCGCGACAACGTATCCACCTGGCGCGAGGGCCACCGAGCCGCAATCCGGATCGCGGCGTCCGGCAACGCCAACGCGGCCTGGGCCATGAACGCCGCCGCCGACCATTTCCTCACCGACGCCTTCGCCGCGGGTCATATGCGACCCGACCGAGCCCACGACATCCTGAGCCGCACGGGTCAGATCAACTCCAAGGTCCTTCACGACCTCGACAATGAACATGGCGTGGCCGTACACAACCGGCGAGGCGACCGGTGGACTGCATTCGGCGACGACCATCTCTACGACCCCAGGGACGTCGCCCACGGGCAAGGACTCGTTATCGCGCTCGAGGCGGTGGCGCGGTCCAAGGAAGACATCCAAGCCGCGTTGAACGCTGCCGCGGCCGGCACTGCGCCACCTCCGACCGGCGCACCCGGTGCGTTCGCCTCCGAGGAACTGGTGCCCATCGTCGACTCCTTGTCCGCCAACAACTGGAATGCAGCGGACCAGGCCGCGGAGGTGGCCAGTTTGGTCGGTACCGAGTTGCCGGAGCAGATCGTGCCCAATGGCGACACCCGAGCCCGCGAATGGGCCGCGCGGCAGTCGCCGGCCGCCCTCGTCGATGTACCGGTGGAGGAAAAGGTTCGGATGATCAACCGGTTGCTTCAGGGCTGGGTGAGCGACGACGACCTGGACGGAATCGAGCGGTTGTTCCGCAACAGCACGGCGACCGACAAGGCGGTGCTACGGATACTCATCGCCCCGCAGATCGGTGATCTGCACAGCTCCGGACAGCGAGCCCGGCTGCGCGGAATCATCGCGGCCCCCTGAAACCCTGCGTGATCGGCGTCGAATGGCGTAAATGCCTCAGCCGCTTACCAAGGCAGTAGCCGCCGCCACCAAGAACGCCTTCGTTGGGGGTTCTCGCTGGGAGGCTCGCTCGATGATCGCAGGGCTCGCCACATCTGGCGGCGCCTGTGTGCGTAGACGTCACGTTCGAGTTCATCGAGCACGGGCAGATGCTCCGGATCATTTTCTGCGAGCAGCCGCTCGGCGACTCCGCCGCCAATCTGTATAAACGGCGGTGGCAGCCCTGGTCCTTGGTGGTTTCCGAGGAACCGAAGGATTCGTTGCATGACTTGCGCGGCGAGTGAGTCGTCGCCCTGCGGAATGCGCATATCGGCGAGGGTTGATTGGGTGGTCATTGCGAGCACGGACGTCAACTCGGCCTTCACGGCCGCGACCTCGCTGTCGATATCGATCTGGTCCAACGGCACACCTCGCTTGCTCGCGCGCTCGGTGCGGATCACCTCGAGCTGCAGTGCGTCGACATCCTCCACAGCGAGCCCCATGAGCCGGCCGAGATGGGCAATCGCGTCCAACCGGCCCCACATGTAGTCCCACAACCGCCAGTCCCCGTTGAGGAAGCCGCCGAAGTGCCCGAGCCGCGCGCCGTACAGCTTCTTTCCAGGATCTCGCACGACACTCGTCGAACTCGAGGCCGACTCCGAATCTCCCTCACAACGGAAGTCGAGTACCCGGCAGTTGATCCCCGGACCCATCTCCTGGAACGTGAAGGCGGGCGTTCGCGTGAAACTTGACGGCGAGTCGGCGGCGAACCGTACGACGTCGATTGCCAGCGCTACCTGCAAAGCGCTCGGTAAGTCATCGGAGCTGCGACTCGGAACCGAGGCGAAGGCGTCGCAGGCGTCCTCGATTAGGTCGGACAGGACGGACGGTACGGACAGCTCAACGTAGGCCGCACTCAGACTCGTCACCCACGTCGCCACGTCGTTCGTCCCAGATGTCGTGGCCGGATCTTCGACCAAGAGTCTTAGCAGGGCACGCCTGACCGCGACGACCTTGTCTACATCGACGCTCAACCGTTCGCGGGCGCCCCGCGCTTCCTCACCCCGCTCCGCGGCGATGTTGCGGAGCAGGAGTCGGATCGCCCGCTCGGCTGTCGCGAGCCCCCATCGCCATTCCGAGGGCGGGTCCGTGGCGAGCAAATCAGCCTCGCGTGGCACCCATAGGAGTCCGTCAAGGTCGGGAAGCTCACCGGTCATGGCGGCGTCGTCGAGCCGCAGCACTCCTTCGGCTTCCCGGAGGCTGTGCCGGCACTCGTCGAGCGCCCCCTGCGCCCGGCTTGCGCGGTATAGATCCAACCCGGCGGTCGCGATGGCGACCAGCTGTGTCGCGAGTCCTGGAGCCTCCTCGGGGAATGCGCGATCGAAGAGAACCTGGCCCACATCCGGACCAATCGCACTGTAGGTCGCAGCGAGCTGCTCCATGTCGTCTCGAAGGTCGACTTCGCGGGGGAACGTCCCGACCGTGCTCACGACGCTCGTCCACGGTGGCTGGTGTGGACTCTTCGCCAGCGGTGCGGCAAGCCCGTCCGTGAGATCCATCGCCGTAGGCACGACGTACGCGACGACGCGGCGATGCGTGGACGCACCGCGGCGCTGCGCGATTTCCTCGAGAACCGGTGCGAATGGGGCATTGTCCAGGATTCCGCCGTCCCCCAACCACGACAGGTCACCTGGCGCGGCCCACGGCGGGAACTGCCTCCGATCAGCCAACTCTGATGTCTCTTTCACGGGCGTGAACGCCGCCGGGAAGCTCGCCGACGCTCGGGCGGCGAGCCCGAGAGCGGCCGAGCAAGCGGCGAAGTCGTCCCTGACCAGGCTGTCCTCAACGCCGTCACGGATGAAGCCCCACGTCCCGTCGTCACGCTGGCAATATCCGACGTCTGGGCCTCGCCGGAACAGATACCGCCGGCGATGATCGGCCACCTCCATGCGCTGCCCGTTGCTGTCGTAAACCGTGCGGTTCGCGGCGTCCAACGCGGTCGCGGTGACGATTAAGCTGACGGCATGGCCGGCCTCATGCTGAGCCGGTTCGGGGCGCTGGCACATCGGCGCAAGGATCTCGTTCACCTTGCCGAGGAAATACGTCCCATCGAGTAACGAAGCCAGCCCACCCTCGCCTTCAGCGAGCAGCTTGCCAGGCTCCAACGCTGCGGTCGTCTGCCAGACTGACCGCAGATCGAGCGGCGCTCCGCCGGCAACGGAGGCGGCCAGCAACGTCCCGTTGAGCCCACCCGCGCTGGTTCCCGCGATGACGTCAACGATCACGGCTGGAAGCCCGGCGCCCAGCAGCGCTTGCCATTTCTTGAGGACCGGGTCCTCATCGGTCTCGGCACTCGACGCTGCCGGAGCTCGCATCACCAGTGCCAGTTCGTGTGCGATACCGCCCATCCAGACTGCGAGGCTGACGCCACCGTTCATAATCAGTGCCAACCGCAGCTCTTCGGCGTCGTCCAGCTTGACCCGGGTCATGACCGAGACTCCCCGCTGGAGGTACACCAGGCGGGCACAAGCAGGAGCAGGATTGCCGTCACCAGCAGCGCAAGCGGTCGGCCTTTCCGACTCTTTTTCGACATCGACACCCCCGACGCGCGGCCACGCGGACGATTCCGGCCCACTCAGAGTGACGATCAAGATGACAGTGGTTGCCTGCCCTGTCAACGCCGACTAATGTCCTGGGCTCAGCGAGCGCCAAGCAATATCCATCCAGGAAGTTCGCAATGGCGGAAACCAGCGACTGTCATGCCAACGCTCCAGCTCCGATCGACACTGCTGCGTGGTTGACGCCGGTGCTGGCTGGCCTGTTTATTATCGGGTACACAGCGGGCTCAATCTTCGTCCGAAGCGTGCCCATCGCCGCCAGATTCGACCCAGTCCGCACTCAATACGATCTGTGGGCTGCTGTGGTTGGCAGTCTTTGCGGGTACGCATTGAGCGCCGCTTTGTACTTCGGCTGCGCTGTGGTCGAAATCGCACGAATAGGGGCGCGCGTACGCATGGCGCCGCTGGCTGTTGCGTGCGCCGCCGTCCTTCTCGCGTTAGTTGCGGTGTTCGCGGTGTTCTCCATTGCGGAGGCGCACCGGCCGCCCTCAACCGACTCCCGCCTCGCGTCTCAGACATGGCAGATTTCCATTGGCGTCGCCATCTGCGCCTCGCCGGGTCTGTTGGGTTTCCTCATGGTGCGCATGATCGCCGTCGACAACGAGTCCTGGATGGAGGATGGATTCTGCCGAATGCGACTGGTCATGCGCGTGCGCATGGAACTGCGTCGTCTCCTCAATGTGCTTGGCGCTTTCCTTACCTTGATCGTCATCGCGACCGGGCTGCGCCGCCGCGCGCTGCTCTCGCTCGATCCCCATGCGGCACTTCCCTCGGACGCGGTATTGCTTTACGGGTTGGTCTTCGCCGTTCTGATCGCACTGTTTTTCATCAGTGCGAGTTCAGCGCTCGATGTGCGCGCGGCTCAAATAGTTGACGAGTTCGCGCCACTGCCGCAACCCGACGTACCGGAGCTGTCCGAGGCGCTCTCACGACGCAACGACTTGGCGGCACTAGTAGGCCTAGGCGGCTCGTGGCGCACTTTCCAAGCCGTCGTCGTCGTCGCGGCTCCGCTTCTGACTGCACTCATCGCGTCGGCAACCGGAACGTAGGACGACCGGAGTCTTGCCCGTTGAGCGCGTCACTCGGCCACACGGGATCGCCCGTGACGTTCGGGTGACGGCTCGGTGTGAAGGTGTTGGCATGGACGTCTGCTGCTCCCGTCCCGCCCCGGGACAGACAGTGGAAAGACTGACCCAGCGTCAGACCGACGAGGTGCATGCCCATTCACCGGCCGCCCGCGCCCCAACCGCGCGCGGCACGTCACCGCGCCTTGACACCTCGCCCGTCTGGGCGCGGCAGCCGGGCGCCCGGGCCCCGACCGTGTTCCGTTGCACGTCGCCGCGCCTTGACACCGCGCCTGTCTGGGCGCAGCAGCCGGTGGCCGAGGCGCCCGAGGACCAGCAGCCGATCGTGCAGCGGCAAGTCATTCAGCGCCAGGGCGGGCGAGGTCATCGGGGCGAGGAGGAGTCGCGTGCCGAGGACCGCCAGACGAGAGTCGAGCGGGCGCAGCGTGACGACCAGCGTCGCGGCCGGCCGGAGGGCGGCCGGGACCGCAGGGGTGACCTGACCTCACACTTCGACTCCGACTGGGCGGGCCGCTCCATCCTCGAGCGCTACCTGTCCGGCGAAGGGGACTGGGACATTGCCGACCAGCCGGCGTGGACCGGCTACATGAAGGACAGCGACCTGCTGCGTCAGCAGGTGCGGGGCGAAGTGCTGACCCGGTCGCTTGTGCTGTCACGGGGCAACGAGGGTACGAGGCCGGTGGACTGGCACTTCCATGCCGAGGTGGAGAACGGCGAGGGGATCATCGGCTACCAGTACCTACACGGCACGAACAGCACTGTGGGCGACTTCCAGATCACCGGTACGGCGACCGTGCACCGCTATTTCGGCAGTTCGCTGTCGAGGGGCGGGTCGATGCGGCCCGGCTCATGGGTGCAGCTGCATGTCGTCTATCGGTGGAACGACATGATCGACCCCAACCCGCAGTACGGCACGGACACGGTGAAGAGCATCTTCGCCGAGGTCATCACACTGGGAGAAGCCGAGTCCTACCGGATCTCCATCGGCTGGACCGAGGACGTCTCCGTATGGGTGCCCGAACCCGGCTCTGGTCCCTTCGAGCTGCATGGCTACCCCGCCCGGGACGCCGCCTCGACGGCGAACCCGGCGTTCCAGCCTTCGGCCGATCTGTTCGGGCCGGTCGCGCCGGCAGGCAGCACCTCGAGCGGCGCAGGTGTCCCGGTACAGCGCTGTGCCGGCGTCGCCGCCCGCCCGGACGGCAGCTGCCCGTGCGAGGACGAACATGGGACCGACACGGTCGGCGCCGTCGTCGCACAGCCGGGGAGCCGGCTTCCCGCGAACGTCCGGGCCGAGATGGAAGGGCGCCTCGGGGCGTCGTTCGGCGACGTCCAGGTCCATGACGACGACGCTGCGGCGAGTTCGGCCAAGGCAGTCGGCGCGGTCGCATACACGACCGGCAGCCATGTTGTGTTCGACAAGGGCCGGGTCGCACCGGACACCATTGCCGGCAAGCACACACTCGCGCACGAGCTGGTCCACGTGCTCCAGCAGCGTGGTGGGAACGTGCCGGGTCAAGGCGCCGGCGCCGGATTGATGCGATTGAGCGACCCCGATGACACCTACGAACGCGAGGCGGAGCAGTACGCGACAGCCGCCATGGGTTCGGCGACGGTGACGCCCAGCCAGATCCCGACCGTCGCCCGCTCGGTTGGCTCTGCCACCCAGGGCTCGGTAGTCCAGCGGCAGCTGGGTGTGGGCGTCAATGAGCCCGCCGGAGGCTGCGGCGTGTGTATGGGCCCGCGGGCGGCAGGAATCACTGCCCACGCCATGATTCAAACCGACTTCGAGATCCAGAACCCGCTCGGTCTCGTGGAGCTGCCCTTCTCCGCCCCCGGCGATGAGAACGGGCGACTCGACCTCGCTCAGGCCGTGCCAGGGGGCATGCGCATCGGCGAGATCAAGCCGGCCAACATGAACGGGATCCGCCAGGGGATCCTGGACATGGCGTGGTACCTCAGGACGGTGTCGGCAGCCTTCCCGGGGCAATCCATCCGCCCGCTCTCGGTGCCGATTAGGCCCAGCTGGGTGGGGGTCTTCCCGAACCTGGCCGGGCCCGACTGCCCGACCCAGCACCTGTACGTGAACCCCCCGATGGGCGGCATCTACACCTACTTCTGCCAGCCCACGTTCAGCGAGCTCCGCCGGTCCGGGATGTGCAACTGCGACGATCAGCGGCGACGGGTGCCCGTGCAGCAACCGGTGCCGGTCGCCACCCCGGCGAACTCACCGTTGCGGCGCCAGGTCGCCGACTTCGTCCGGCGCGTGCTGACCTCAGGGGAAGACGCTATGCAGGCCGCGCGTCGGTTCGTGGCCGAGCACCCGGAGATTCGCGACTACGTGGTCGCCTTCGGTGTGGGGGTAATCCTGGGCACCATCGCCGAGGACGTGGTGACCTTGGGGGCCGGACTGCTGGACGACCCCGCGACCATCGCCATCGGACTGGCGCTGATCCGCGTGGCCAGGGGTGGGTAGCGGCCGGTGCCTTGGCGGACGGCATCACCATCGGAAGTTGCCGAACCCGGAGCTTGGATGGGCTGACTAGCTGGAGGACATGGCCGGCACGTCGGGTTGAGGGTCGCCGTCGAGCTCGGCCTCGGCGCTGCGCGGTGTCGCGATCACGTGCTCCAGCAGCAGCAAAACCAGTACGCCACCGATGACCAGCAGGATGGCGCCGACCCGGAACGACAGGACGTAGCCATGAGTGATCGCCAGCGCGTGGCTTGTCCCATGCCGAGCCAGGGCGGCCGCGTGCCGCAGCCCAACCGTGACGAGGACCGAGAGTCCCAGCGCCCCACCGACCTGTTGGAAGGACGCCTGAACGCCCGACGCCAGTGAAGAGTCCTGACCGGTCACCTCATGCAGCGACGCGTTGCCGGTCGCCGGGAAGCACAACCCCGACCCGAGACCGAGGACGACCATGCCTGGAAAGACACCGGACAGGTACGTCGAGTGCAGATCGATCCCGCTGGTCAGGAACATCCCGACCGCACAGGTGAAGAAACCGCACGCCAGCAACGGTTTCACACCGACCTTCGGCATCAGCGCCGTACCGATCCCGATGCCCGCGCCGATCGTGATGCCGAACGGGAGGTAGGCCAGCCCACCCTTGATCGGCGAGTAGTGCAGCACCTGCTGCTCGAACAGGGTGAGCAGGAAGAAGTAGCTGAAGAACGCCGAGGCGAAGAACAGTGTCGTGAAGTTGGTGACGACGCGAGTGCGGTTTCGGAAGAAGGACAGCGGGATCAGCGGCGCTTCGGAGCGAGCCTCGATCACGACCATCAACCCCAGCAGCGCGAGGCCCCCGACGAGCGGCAGCAAGACGTTCGCCGATCCCCACGGGTGCGTCGCCGCCTGCAGCAGGCCGTCGACGACTGCGATGAGTCCGCCGGTGCCGGTGAGTGCTCCGGCGTAATCGGGTCGATGAGCCTCACGCACCATCCGGCTCTCGGACACCAGGCGCGGCACCATCAGCAACGCGAAGACCGCTACCGGGAGATTGACGAAGAAGATCCAACGCCAGGAGACATAGTTCACGAGGACGCCGGAGATCACCGTGCCGGACGTGCCACCGAGCCCCGCGATACCACCCCAGAGGCCGAGCGCCTTGATCCGCTCCCTCGGGTCAGGGAACAGTACGGCGATCAGTCCGAGCGACGCCGGAGCTGCCATCGCCTCACCGGCGCCCTGCAGGAAGCGCGACGCGACCAGCATCCCGGGGTCGACGGCCGCACCACAGGCTGCTGAGGCCACGGCGAACAAGGCGACACCGATCAGGAACAGCTTGCGGCGGCCGAGGATGTCGGCCAGCCGGCCGCCGAGCAGCAGCAGCCCGCCGGCCATCAGGACGTAGCCGTTCACCAGCCAGGCCAGCCCGGACTGCGAGAAGTGCAGATCGTCCTGGATTCGTGGCAGCGCAACGTTCACGACCGTGATGTCGAGCACGAGCATGAACTGGATCAGGCCCAGCACCCCCAGGGCCTTCCAACGCCGCGGGTCGGCGACGAACGTGTCAGTTGTGACCGAGCTCATTTCGAGATTCCCCTCGTCCGCTGCACTTGCCCGCCGGATCCAGAGCACCCGGCCATCACTACGACGTACCGGTCGCCCTGATTTCGACATCCGGGCTCGGATTCGTTCTGAGGCGAGGCTCCCGCACCTAAGTGGCCACCTTGTGTCCTAGTTCCGGCATAGTTCGGCGGCGATCGTGCGACTGCTCGCGACGAGGACAGCGTGGGGCGCCTGACCCGGCAAAACGCTTCGC
>DATAVK010000091.1:0-16387 GCA_036267755.1 Mycobacteriales bacterium | reverse complement strand
ATCGAGGCGGTGTACAACCGGCTGCTCAAGCCCGGTGCCGGCATCACAGGCTCCGGCTCGACCGGCGGCGCGAGCACCCCCGGGTACGGGATCCTGCCGATGCAGTTCGTCAACACGCCGAACAGCGGCAACGCGCACCTGGGCAGCTCGTACGACGGCGGCTGGGAGGGCTACATGCAGAAGACCCTGCAGCAGCTACGTGGCCATCACCCGGCCGATCGGTTCACCTCCGTCATCACCTCGCGGTGGTGCACGTCTGGGCCGGCGTCCTGCCGCGCTGCGATCACGAAGGCGCTGAACGCGACCTTCAACGCCCTCAAGAAGGTCAACGGTTCCGTCACAGTGAGCAGCTGGACCAAGGACACCGCGCTGGCCAACGACGAGTCGTCGAGCAACAACTCGAGCGAGACGATGCCGCAGTTCGACGCGATCGCCTTCCGCGCCCTAGGCGTGGAAACCCAGCCCAACATCGACTGGCAGAACCGCCCGACGTTCCAGCAGGTCGTCCAGTTCCCGGCGCACCGAAAGTAGGCCACGCGGCCCGATCCGCCATCGGGTGAAGAGGCCTTTCATGTTCCGTTGGTAACCTTCGCCGGTGTCATCGTCGACCGGCAACGCTGCGCCCACGTTCCGGTTTCCAAGACTTGCCAAGGCGTTCCGCTGGGCTGTTGTGCTGGGCGTCATCGCGCTGACCATCTTCTACGCGCTCCGCGCCCTGCTCGGCATCTACACCTCGCTGCTGTGGTTCGACGCCGTCCATGCCCACTCCGTCTACACCCGCACGTTTGCGACCGAGACCGTGCTGTTCGTCATCTTCGGCGGCCTGGCAGCGGTCTCGATCGCGGTCAACCTGATACTCGCGCTGCGCTTCCGAAGCCCCTACCGACCCGACGGGGGGAGGCAGCGATGGCGGTGGCGCTACCAGCGTCACGTGCACCGATACCGCGGCTGGCTGGTCGCGCTAGCGACGATATGGCTCGCGATCTCGGTCGGGAACGTCGCCGACAGCTCGTGGCAGACCTGGCTCAAGTGGCGCAACGCCGTACCGTTCCACATCAAGGACCCGCAGTACCACCGCGACATCTCGTACTACCTCGACATCTATCCGTTCCATCGGCTCGTCGTGACCCTGCTGTTCCGGATCGTCGTGCTGTCGATCGTGGCAGTCGTGGTAACCGGATACCTGTACGGCGGGATCCGGCTCCGTAGCGGAACCGGGCCGCACGTGAGCCGTGCCATGCTCGGCCAGCTGTCCGTGCTGGTGGGTCTGCTGCTGGTGCTGAAGGTGTTCGCCTACCGGCTCGACATGCTGAACCTCGATACGTCCCATCGCGGCGTCGGGAACGGCTGGGGATACACCGACATCCACGCCGCCATCCCCGGCAAGTGGGTGCTGCTGGTCGTCGCGGGATTGCTCGCCCTGGTGCTCTTCGCCAACGCCTACCTGCGCAGCGGCCGGCTGCTGTTGGTCGGGATCGGCGCGATGGCGGTGGCCGCCTTCATCTTCGGTGTCGCGCTCCCCGGCTTGGTGCAGCGATTCCGGGCCAACCCCAGCGCCGCCACGCTCGAGCTGCCCTACATCCAACGGAACATCACGGGGACCCGGGCAGCCTTCGGCCTGGGCTCCGACCAGATGACGGCGCAGACCTACCCCGGGACGACGACCGCTGGCGAGAGCCCACAGTCGATCCGCTCAGACGCCGACAACGTCGCGCAGTACCGGCTCCTCGACCCGAACCGACTTTCCGCTACCTTCACCCAGCTCCAGCAGCTGGAGCGGTCGTACTACGGCTTCAAGAGCACGCTCGATGTCGACCACTACAACATCGACGGCCAGGACCGGGACGTCGTGCTCGCGCTGCGCGAGTTGACGCTCAGCGGCCTTCCCAGCTCGCAGAAGACCTGGGTGAACCGTCACGTGGTCTACACCCACGGGTACGGCGTCGTCGCCGCCGAGTCCGACAAGGCCACCCACGGCATACCCGACTTCATCCCGACCGGGTCACCGAGCGCGGGCTCGCTGCACGTCACCCAGCCGCAGGTGTACTTCGGCCAGCTGTCAACGTCGTACTCGATCGCGGGTGCACCGGCGAACTCGAAGCCGATCGAGTTCAACCACCCGTCCACCACCGGCACTGACCAGACGTCGACCTTCACCGGCGGCGACGGCATCTCGATCGGCTCCGACTGGCGTCGGCTGGTCTACGCCCTGAAGTACCGCAGCGCCAGCTTCTTGTTCTCGAAGGACATCAACCCGGATTCCAAGCTCCTCAGCGTGATCAACCCGCGCACGCGGGTCGCCAAGGTGGCGCCATGGCTCACCCTCGACGGCGACGTGTATCCCACGGTCGTCAACGGTCGGATCCTGTGGGTAGTGGACGGCTACACGACGTCGAACAACTATCCGTACTCGCAGCAGCAGAACCTCCGTAGTGACACCACCAATACCTACACGTCGACCGGGTCGACCGTGACGCAACCGAACACCTCGATCAACTACATGCGGAACTCGGTCAAGGCCACAGTGGACGCCTACACCGGCAAGGTCACGTTGTACGCCTGGAACCAGGCCTCGCAACCCGACCCGTTGCTCGAAACCTGGGAGAATGCGTTCCCCGGCCTGGTCCAGCCGCAGAGTGCGATTCCGGCCGCGTTGCTCCCGCACCTGCGTTACCCGCAGGACCTGTTCAACGTCCAGCGCACCGTGGAGACCCGCTACCACCCCGACACGACGCCGCAGCAGTACTACAACGGCAGCGACTTCTGGAACGTCCCGACCGACCCGACGGTCAACGCGACGACGTCGATCAACTCCGTCGGCAAGAAGGTCACGAACAGCGCCCCGTCGCAGCCGTCGATCTATATGACGCTCTCACCCGACGGGACCGCGCCGGCCGTGTACTCGCTGTCCTCGCCGCTGGTCTCGTTGAGCGGACGGAACCTCACCGCGTTCCTGTCGGTGGACTCCCAACCGGGGCCGGACTATGGCCATTTCACGTTGCTGCAGTTGCCCTCCGGCGGGAACTCCGTCGAGAGCCCGACCCAGGTGCAGAGCGATATCGAATCGACGTCAGGCATCACCAGCGCGCTGAGCCTGCTGCGAAGCGGGCACTCCAAGGTGCTGCTCGGCAATCTGCTGACCGTCCCGCTCGCCGGGAAGTTCCTCTACGTCGAGCCGATCTACCAGCAGGCGACTGGAGGGTCCACCAGTTCCTACCCGATCCTCCGCAAGGTCATCGCCGACTACAACTCGATCTCCTACGACAGCCAACTCGCCCAGGCGCTCAACGGCGCGATCGGAGCGATACAAAGTCCCGGCCTCGTCGCGCCACCGTGACCCACGCGCCGGTCACGGTTCCGCGATGGGATCCGGTACGACGCTGATCGGCAGCTCGATGTCGCCGCCGTGCTCGGCCTGACCGTGCCCCGTCATCCATTCCTGGACGAACTCGAGCTGATCCTCCCACGGCGCCGGCGGCACCCGAATGGCGTCACCGCACAGACCGCAGGTGATGGTGCGTGAGGGCATGGAACGAAACGGCTTTCCGTCGAGTCGGGTAGGAGAAGTCCCCCGCCACGACGACGTTCACCGCCTGTCAGACCACCTCGCGACCGGTCCGGGGATGCCCCGGCGAGGTGATGTCAGCCTAACGCCCGATTGGCACCGCAGTCGTCACTTCACTCATTCCCATTCGATGGTGCCGGGCGGCTTGCTCGTCACGTCGAGCGCGACCCGGTTGATCTCGCGGACCTCGTTGGTGATCCGGGTCGAGATGCGTGACAGCACCTCATACGGAATCCGGGTCCAGTCCGCCGTCATCGCGTCCTCGCTGGACACCGGGCGCAACACGATCGGATGGCCATAGGTCCGGCCGTCCCCCTGCACGCCGACGGAGCGGACATCCGCGAGCAGCACCACCGGACACTGCCAGATGTCGCGGTCGAGCCCAGCGGCCGACAGCTCCTCGCGGGCGATCGCGTCTGCCTCCCGAAGCACGTCGAGCCGCTCCTGCGTGACCTCACCGATGATCCGGATCCCGAGACCGGGGCCCGGGAACGGCTGCCGCCACACGATCTCGGCGGGCAGCCCCAGCTGCTCGCCCACCCGTCGTACCTCGTCCTTGAACAACGCGCGCAACGGCTCGACGAGTGCGAACTGCAGATCGTCGGGGAGGCCGCCGACATTGTGGTGGCTCTTGATGTTGGCGGCTCCCTCGCCGCCGCCGGACTCGACGACGTCGGGGTAGAGCGTCCCCTGCACGAGGAACTCCACCGACTCCCCGGACGCCTCGGACTCAGCGACGACTTCTCGAGCCGCCTCCTCGAAGACCCGGATGAACTCTCGCCCGATTGCCTTGCGCTTTGCCTCGGGGTCGGTGATGCCGGCCAGCGCGTCGAGGAAGCGCTTCGAGGCGTCGACGACCTTCAACGTCACGCCGGTCGAGGCGACGAAGTCCCGCTCGACCTGTTCGGCCTCGCCCTTGCGCAGCAGGCCGTGGTCGACGAAGACGCACGTCAGCTGGTCACCGATCGCGCGCTGCACCAGCGCGGCCGCCACCGCCGAGTCGACGCCGCCAGACAGCCCGCAGATCGCCCGCTTTCCGCCGATCTGGGCGCGGATTCGGTCGATCTGCTCGTCGACGATGTTGACCATCGTCCAGGTGGGCCGGCAGCCGGCCACGCCGTAGAGGAAGTGCTCGAGGACCGCCTGTCCGTTCGCGGTGTGCAGCACCTCGGGGTGGAACTGCACGCCGGCCAGGCCACGGTCGACGTCCTCGAACGCCGCCACCGGCGCCCCGCTCGTGGTCGCGGTCGCGACGAACCCGGGCGGCGCCGAGAACACCGCGTCCCCGTGCGACATCCACACCTGCTGCTCGGCCGGCAGACCGGTGAGGAGCACGCCTGGCTCGGGGGCGACGCGCAGCTGGGTCGGGCCGAACTCAGAGAGCCCGGTACGCCGTACCTCGCCACCGAGCGCGGCCGCCATCGCCTGGAAGCCGTAGCAGATCCCGAAGGCCGGAACACCGGTGTCGAACAGCGCCGGGTCGACCTGCGGCGCCCCGTCGGCGTACACCGAGGAGGGGCCGCCCGAGAGGATGATCGCCTTGGGCCGGCGGGCGAGCAGCTCCGCGACGGGCATCGAGGACGGGACGATCTCGCTGTAGACCCGCGCCTCACGGACCCGGCGCGCGATCAGCTGCGCGTACTGGGCGCCGTAGTCGACGACAAGGACCGTGTCGAAGCCGTCGGGTGTTGCGGTCATCGTCTAACCCTAACCAGCGCTGCCGTCAGGGGCCGATCGCGTCGGTGAGCAGCTGGCCGATGTCGCCGAGCACGTGGTGACCGTCCGACACGACGAGCCGCCCAGCGTTGACGACGGCATGTACGTCGGACGCGGCCGCGGCCAGCACGATCTGGTCCGGCCGCGCGCCGGCGGTGCGCACCGAGTCCGTCCGCACCGCCACCAGGTCCGCGACGGCACCGACCTCGATCCGACCCGCCTCTGGCCACCCCAAGGCGGCATGGCCGGTCTCGGTCATCATGGCCAGCAGCGACCGCCCGGTGAAGTGGCCGCGGCGGTGCGTGACCAACCGCTCGTGCAGCTCGACGGCCCGGGACTCCTCGAACAGGTCGACGATCGCGTGCTGGTCGGACCCGAGGCTCAACGCCACGCCCGAGCCGGCCAAGGCGCCGGCGGGTCCGACGCCGTCGGCGAGGTCACGCTCGGTCGTCGGGCACAGGCAGACCCCGGCACCGGAGGCGGCAAGCGTCGCGATGTCGCCGTCGGTCAGGTGCGTCGCGTGTACAGCGATCGTGGCCGGCCCGAGGGCTCCCGCGGCGGCCAGCACCTCAACGGGGGTCGCGCCGTACGCCGCCCTGACCTGGATGTTCTCGCCGAGCTGCTCGCTGACGTGGGCATGCAGCGGCCGCCCGGCGGCGACGGCCACCACGGTCGGGAGCGCTTCCGCCGGAACGGCGCGCAGCGAATGCGCTGCGGCTCCGACCCGGGCCGTGGCCGTCGGTCGCAACCGGCTCACCCGGTCCGCCCAGTCGTCGACATCAGCATCGACGAACCGCCGCTGGATCTCGTCCGGCGGCAACGACTCGCCGGTGTCCGACAGTCCGCCGCGCAGGTAGCACGCGTCGAGGAGGGTCAGCCGTACCCCTGCGACGTCGGCGGCGTCGTAGAGGGCGTGCGCCATCGCGTTGGGGTCGTCGTACCGACCGCCACCCGCTGGATGGTGCAGGTAGTGGAACTCCCCGACACAGGTGATGCCGGCGAGCGCCATCTCGGCGTACGCCGCAGTGGCGAGCCGGCGATAGGAGTCGGGGTCGAGCGTGGCCGCGACCTGGTACATGGCATCGCGCCAGGTCCAGAACGTGCCGCTCGCATCGTGAGTGCGACCCCGTAGCGCGCGATGGAACGCATGTGAGTGCGTGTTCGCGAAGCCCGGCGTCACCAGCCCGTCGAGCCGGTGATCACCCGCCCGAAACGGCGTGCCGGCCGTCACCTCCGTGATTCGACCGGCCACGTCGTCGACGACGACCCGCACCGCGTCGACCGGCTCGTCGGCCAGCCATGCCGACTCGCACCAGTACGACGTCACCCCGTGCCACCGGGCAGGTCGCTGAGCACGTCACGGAGCACCGCGGTGAGCGCGGCGACGCCGGCGGCGCAGTCCTCGGGCTCCGCGTGCTCCTCGGGTGAGTGGGAGACACCGGTCGGGTTGCGGACGAAGAGCATCGTGGCGGGTACGCCGGCCCCGGCCATCACGCCGGCGTCGTGACCGGCGCCGGTGGGCAGCAGCGGCGCGCCACCGCACGCCACCGCGGCGCGCTGTGACAGCGCCGGGTCGAAGCCGGTGCGACCGGTCCACGACTCGAGGACGGACTCGATACCGACCGAGGAGCCGATGCTCGCCACGGTCTCGCGGACTCGGTCCTCGTCGGCTCCCCGCGCGTCGAGCCAGGCGGTGACCGACGACGGGATGGCGTTGACCGCATTCGGGCGGACCACCACCTTGCCGACGGTGGCGAGCGCGTCATGCTCGCGGGCACCGATCCGGGCGGCGAGCACCAGCTCGGCGAGAGTCAGCATCGGGTCGTCACGGTCGGGCAGCGCGGTGGTGCCCGCGTGGTCGGCCCGACCCGCGATGTCGACCCGCCAACGCCCGTGTGGCCAGATCTCCGACGCAACTCCCACCGCACGGCCGGCACCCGTTAGCCCGCGGACCGTTTCACCGTCGACCTCGATGGCGACCAGGCCCTGCTCGATGTGCAGCTCGACGAAGCCTCCGATCCGCGACATCCGGTCGGGCTCGGCCCCGACCTGCTCGGGGTCGAAGCCGGCATGCCGCATCGCCTCCGCCAGATCGATGCCGTCGCTGTCTCGCAGCGCGAGTGCGCGTTCCGGATCGACCGCACCGGTCAGCAGCCGAGAGCCGAGGCAGGCCAGCCCGAACCTTGCACCCTCCTCTTCGGACATGTTGACCACGGCCAGCGGCCGACTGGGCACGAACCCGTTGCTGCGCAACGATTCCACCGCCGTCAAGGCGCTGACGACACCCAGCGGGCCGTCGTACGCCCCACCGTCGGGAACCGAGTCGAGGTGGGAGCCGGTGACGATCGCCTCCGACTCGGACGGGTCGCCCCACCACGCCCACTGGTTGCCGGATCGGTCGACCTCGACGGCGAGGCCGCGCGCCTCCGCGGCCGCCGCGAACCACTCCCGCAACATCAAGTCAGCGTCGGTCCAGCTGAAGCGTCGGTACCCACCGGTCGACGACTCGCGGCCGACCGATTCCAGGTCGGCCCACAGCGCGTCGAACGAGTCGGCCACGGCTCAGATCGCTGCGAAGGGCAGCCGTAGCGCACCGGGCGCCTCCGCCGGAACCGCGGGATTGCGCGGCTCGACCGGGCGCAGCGGCTGGTACGCCGTACCTTGCGCCGGCCGCGGATCGGCGTCTCCGCGGTTCGGCCAGAAGGCCATCGCCCGCTCCGCCTGCGCGGTGATGGTCAGTGACGGATTGACGCCCAGGTTGGCTGTCACGGCAGCGCCATCGAGGACGTGCAACCCGTCGTGCCCGAACAATCGCTGCCATGGGTCGATGACGCCGTCGTCGCTCGAGGTGCCGATCGGGCAGCCGCCGATGATGTGGGCCGTCATCGGGATGTTGGCGAGCTCACCCACGGACCCGCCGGCGATGCCGTCGATCCGCTCCGCGAGCCGTCGGGTCACCTCGTTGCCGATCGGGATCCAGGACGGGTTGGGCTCGCCGTGTCCCTGCCGCGACACCAGCCGGTCGCGGAACCGGCCTTTCTTGCGCGACAGCGTCAGCGAGTTGTCGAGCGACTGCATGACCAGCACGATGATCGTCTGCTCCGACCAACCCTTGAGCCACAACAGTTTCGCGACGTCTCGCGGATGGCGACGGATCTCCCGTAGCGCCTTGCGCCAGCGCGGCCCGCCGGGACCGCCGTCAGTCAGCACCGACTGCAGCAGGCCCATCGCGTTCGAACCCTTGCCGTAACGGACGGGCTCGACGTGCGTCTGCGCGTCGGGGTGGAACGACGAGGTGATCGCGACGCCGGTCGAGTAGTCCGCGTCCTTGCGCCGGCTCCGCGCGCCGAGGATCGACTCCGAGTTGGTCCGGGTCAGCTCGCCGAGCCGGGCCGAAATCCTCGGCAGGACGCCCTCATCGCGCATCCGGTGCAGCAGCTTCTGGGTCCCCAAGGTCCCGGCGGCCAGCACGACCTGCTCGGTGGTGAACGTGTGGCGCTGTCTGCGATGCGTTGAGTGACGGGTCTCCACGGCGTACCCGCCGGCGGCCAGCGGTCGAATCACCGTGGCCGTCGTTTCCGGGTGGATCGTCGCGCCGAGACCCTCGGCGAGGTGGAGGTAGTTGAGGTCGAGTCGGTTCTTGGCGTTGAACCGGCACCCGATCATGCAGTTGCCGCACTGGATGCAGCCGGTACGCCGCGGGCCGGCGCCGCCGAAGTAAGGATCGTCCACCGTCGTACCCGGCTCACCGAAGAACACGCCGACCGGCGTGTGGTGGTAGGTGTGGCCGACCCCGAGCTCTTCCGCGACCGCACGCATCTCGACGTCCGCCGGTGTCTCCGAGGGGTTCTCGACCACACCCAGCATCCGCGACGCCTGGTCGTAGTACGGGGAGAGCTCGGCCTTCCAGTCGGTGATCGCAGACCACTGTGGGTCGGCGAAGAAGTCGTCGAGCGGCGTGTAGAGGGTGTTGGCGTAGATCAGCGAGCCACCTCCGACACCGGCGCCGGAGAGCGCGACGACGTCGGTCAGCGGCGTGATCCGCTGGATCCCCATCCAGCCGAGCGTTGGCGCCCAGAGGAAGCTCTTGAGGTCCCAGCTGGTCTCGGGAAGCGTGTCGTTGGTGAAGCGTCTCCCGGCCTCCAGCACGCCGACCCGGTAGCCCTTCTCGGCGGCGCGCAGTGCCGCGACGCTGCCCCCGAAACCGCTGCCGATCACGACGACGTCGTAGTCCCTCACCGCCATACCGGCAGGCTAGCCGCCGAGACTTGTCAGGGCCCTCGGCCCAGGTCCCCGCTCGGCGGCCCTGACAGGTGTCAGCGGGTGACGACGACCTCGACCCGCTGGAACTCCTTGAGGTCGCTGTAGCCGGCCTTGCCGAGCGCGCGCCGCAGGCCGCCGAACAGGTTGAGGAAGCCCTCGGGCGTCGTCGACGGCCCGTTGAGCACCTGGTCCAGCGGCGCGAGCGGCCATTGCGGGCTGGACGGCGCGAACCGGCCGCGCGGCAGGTTGGGGTGTGACGCCGACACGTGCCACCAGGCGCCGCGGCCGGGCGCCTCGGCGGCCATCGACAACGGCTCGCCCAGCATCACGGCGTCGGCGCCGAGCGCGAGCGCCTTCGCGATGTCCCCACTGGTTTCCATGCCGCCGGCGGCGATGACGTGGACATACCGCCCGCCGGTCTCGTCGAGGTAGTCGCGGCGGGCTCCGGCGGCGTCGACGATCGCGGTCGCCATCGGTACGTCGATGCCGAGCACGGATCCCGTGGTCGACCACTCGTCGGCCGCCACCCCAACGATCACGCCGGCCGCGCCGGTGCGCATCAGGTGCAGCGCGGTCTGGTAGTTCGTGCAGCCGCCGACGACAACGGGGACGTCGAGGTCGGCGATAAAGGTCTTGAGGTTCAACGGTGGCTCGGCCGCCGATGCCGACACGTGTTCCGCGGAGACGATGGTCCCCTGGATGACGAGCAGGTCGACACCGGCCGACAGGATCGTGGGCGCAAATCGCAACGTGTGCTGCGGCGAGACCCGCACCGCGGTGATCGCCCCGGTGTCGCGAATCTCCTTGATCCGCCTCGAGATCAGCTCGTCGCGCACCGGCTCGGCGTAGATGCGTTGCAATGCCGTCGTCGCGTCCTCGGGGTCGAGCTCGGAGAGCTCCTCGAGCACGGCCGACGGATCGTCGTACCGGGTCCACAGCCCTTCGGCGTCCAGCACGCCCAGCCCGCCAGCGAGCCCCACGGCGCCGATCGTGGCGGGCGACATCGTGGCGTCCGAGGGAAAGCCGACCAGCGGGATGTCGAAGCGGTACGCGTCGATCTGCCAGGTCAAGGACACCGCGTCGACGTCACGGGTACGACGGGACGGCACGATCGCGATGTCGTCGAGCGAGTAGGCCCGGCGGGCGGACCGTCCCAGCCCGATCTCGACCGCGTCACGCATCATCGGCTCGTGTAGTTCGGCGCCTCGGTAGTCATCTGGATGTCATGCGGGTGGCTCTCCTTGAGCCCGGCCGCCGTCACCCGGATCAACTGGGCCTGCTGCAGCTCGCCGATGGTCGACGCGCCGACGAAGCCCATCCCGGCCTGCAGCCCGCCGACCAGCTGGTGGGCGACCGCCGCGAGCGGGCCGCGGTAGGGCACCTGGCCCTCGATGCCCTGCGGGACCAGCTTGTCGTCGGAGAGCACGTCGTCCTGGAAGTAGCGGTCCTTGGAGTACGACCGGGCCTGGCCGCGGGACTGCATGGCGCCGAGTGACCCCATGCCCCGGTAGGACTTGAACTGCTTGCCGTTGACGAACATCAGCTCGCCGGGTGATTCGGCACAACCCGCCAGTAGCGAGCCGAGCATCACGCTGTCGGCGCCGGCCGCGATGGCCTTGGCGATGTCGCCGGAGTACTGCATGCCACCGTCCGCGATCACAGGCACCCCGGCCGGACGGGCCACCTCGGCGCACTCGTAGATGGCGGTGATCTGGGGCATCCCGGCCCCGGCGACGACTCGGGTCGTGCAGATCGAGCCGGGCCCGACCCCGATCTTGATCGCGTCCGCGCCAGCCTCGACGAGCGCGGTCGCCCCGGCCGCGGTCGCGATGTTGCCCCCGATGACGTCGACCTCGACGGAGGCCTTGAGCCGGGCGACGGTGTCGAGGACGGCCTGGGAGTGGCCGTGTGCCGTGTCGACGATGAGGAAGTCCACGCCGCCCTGGACGAGCGCCACCGCGCGCTTGAACCCGTCGTCGCCGACGCCCACCGCCGCACCGACGACCAGCCGGCCGTGCGCGTCCTTGGTCGCGTTGGGGAACTCCTCGGACTTCGTGAAGTCCTTGACGGTGATCAGGCCGCGCAGCCGGTCTCCGTCGTCGACGATCGGCAGCTTCTCGATCTTGTGGCGCTGGAGCAGCTCGAGCGCGTCGTCGTGCGACACCCCGACCTTGGCCGTGACCAGCGGCATCGGGGTCATCACGTCGCGGACCGCTCGGGACGAGTCCCGCTCGAACCGGATGTCGCGGTTGGTGACGATGCCGAGCAGCACGCCGGCGTCGTCCGTGACGGGTACGCCGGAAATCCGGTACCGGCCCATCAGCGCGTCCGCCGTACTGATGGTGTCGTCCGCCGAGCACGTCACAGGCGCCGTGATCATGCCCGCCTCGGACCGCTTGACGATGTCGACCTGCGTCACCTGGTCCTCGACCGAGAGGTTGCGGTGCAGGACGCCGACGCCGCCCTGCCGCGCCATGGCGATCGCCATCCGGCCCTCGGTCACGGTGTCCATCGGGCTCGACAGCAACGGGGTCCGCAGCGTGATGGACCGGGACAGCCGGGTCGCGGTGTTCGCGTCGCTGGGCAGGATGTCTGACGCGGCTGGAACCAGCAGCACATCGTCGAAAGTGAGGCCGAGCGCGGCGAACTTAGCCGGCATCGTCGCGTCCATGAACACCAACTTCTTCGAGCGCTTCTTCGAGCGGCGGATGCAAGGCCCCATCTTAGCGGCGGCTAGCGTAGGCGGGTGCGAGACGACGCGCCCATGGACCCCTTCGCGGGAGACCCGAGCGACCCTGCAGCGGCGCTGGGACCCGACGACGACGGCGACGAGCCGCTCACCGACGAGGAACGGGTCGGCCTGCTCGAGGACCTCGAGGACCTCGAGCTGTTCCAGACCTTGCTCTCGCCGCGCGGGATCAAAGGCCTGGTGGTCGACTGTGAGGACTGTCACGAGGCGCACTACTTCGCCTGGGCGCTGCTCCAGGGAAACCTCCGCAGCCTGCTCGACGCCGGGCTCCCGCACGTCCACGAGCCGGCGTACAGCCCCGATCCGAGCGACTACGTGACCTGGGATTACGCGCGCGGCTTCACCGACGGCGTGCTGTCAGCCGACGAAGACGACGACTGATCAACTGACGAGACCGGACCGGAAACCGGAGGCGACGGCCTGAGCGCGATCGCCGACACCCAGCTTGCGGAACAACCGCCGGGCGTGCGTCTTGATGGTGTCCTCGGACAGGTACAGGTCGCGGCCGATCTGGGCGTTGCTCTTGCCGGCAGCCATGCCGGTGAGCACCTGCAGCTCCCGCTCGGTGAGCTCGGGGACTGGGACGTTCGGGTCGACGGCTGAGACGGCAGGAGCGGCGACGGGCTCGGCCGGCCGGGACGGCTCAGACAGAGCGTTGGCCACCAGCGCGCACATTTCCTCGCGGGCTACATCCTTGTGCAGGAACCCGCGGGCTCCGGCGGAGATGGCGGCGGCGACGCCTTCGCGGTCGCTGGACAGGGCGAGCATGACGACGTTGGCGTCCGGATGCTGTCCGACCAGCCGGCGTACCGTCTCCACGCCGCCGAGGCCTGGCATTTGGACATCGACCAGGACCAGGTCCTGTCGCTCCTTGGGCCAGCGGGCGAGCAGCTCCTCGCCGCTACCCACGGTGTCAACCCGGCCGACACCGGGGACGGTCTGCACCGACCGGCGGAGGCCATCGCGGACGACGCGCATGTCGTCACAGATGAGGACTGTGGTCACAGACGACTCATCGGCACGGATCTGCCGAGACTTCACCCTGATGACGCAGTGAGTCACATCCGGCTTCGCAGAGTAAGTGCCTCAGCCTTCCAGCAGCGCGCTCACGTTCGGACGCGCCAGCCACTCGTCGCGCAGCGCGGGCGGAAGGTCCCCAGCGATCGTCAGTACGGCGGAACGGGCCGCCGCGAGCGACCGGGAGCTCTCTTCCTCGGCGTCCACCGCGAGCAGCGCGCCGAGCAGGCCCCGGGCCTGCCAGACGAGCGGCAGGGCGGCCAGACCCTCGGCCAGCGTGGCGGCGCGGCGCAGCGTAGCGGCGGCCTCGGCCGAGCCGGTCTGCAGCTCGGCGACGCCCTGGAACAGCAGCCCCTTGGCGACGTGCCGGGGCGCGCGGGCGCGTTCCGCGGCGGTGACGGCGCCGGTCGCGATCTCGACGGCGTGCGCCGGGTCGTCCTCGAGCAGGGCGATCTCGGCACCGGCCCATCCCAGCCGCACCCGCTGCCGCCACCAGTCGTCGCCATGGCCGTCGGCGAGCGTGGCCGCCTGGGCGTGCCGGGCCCGGGCCTCGTCCAGGGCACCGCCGCCGACCGCGTCCGACGCCAGGCCGAGCACGCAGTCGAAGGCGGCCTCGCCGGCCCGATCGGTCAACGCCAGACCACGAGCATCCAGCTCACCCGCGGCGTCGTGGCGACCGAGCCCGCGATGCACGCTCGCGGCAGTTGCCGCCGCCAGCGCCGCGAACAGCCTGAGCTCGATCGACGCATCGGGCGCCTCGCCAGCCTCCAGCAGGGGCAGCAGTACCCGCAGCGCCCCGCCGTACCGGCCGGACGCCGACAACGAGACGCCGAGTAACCACGCGGCGGCGCTCACCTCGGCGCGCCTGCCATCGCGCTGCGCGATGACCACAGCGCGCTCCAGATCAGCGACGGCTGCGCCGGGTGGGCCATGGAAGGCCGCCTGCTCTCCGGCGGCAAGCAATGAGGCCAGATCCGGTTCCACGTCCGAAGGCTAGGACACCGGAGGTGCCCTGCGTGTCACCTCGCGCAACGGGCGCGGCGGGGCAGTTCTATCGTGAGAGATCGAGGCAACCCCGACCCTGTTGCCGCGGAGGCGAAAGTGAGTGACCTCAGCCGACTTCCGGGACCGGTAGCCGACGTTTGGGACTGGCAGCTGCACGCCGCCTGTCGTGGGCTGCCGAGCGAGATCTTCTTCCATCCCGACAACGAGCGTGGGCCAGCCCGGGCCGCGCGTGACGAGGCCGCCAAGGTGGTCTGCTCCGGGTGCCCGGTCCGGGTCGAGTGCCGGGAGCACGCCCTCGAGGTGCGCGAGCCCTACGGCGTGTGGGGCGGCATGTCGGAAGACGACCGGGACCGGCAGCACGTCGCCACCCGGCGCACCGTCAACGCCTGACCAAGCAGCCGGGCCCCGCAGCATGACGCTGCGAGGCCCGGCGTGCTGTGGTGCGAGGTCAGTGCGAGTGACCGCCCGGACCGTGCGAGTGACCGTGGCTGTGGCCGTTCGAGTCGTCCGAGTCCTCGGGCTTGTCCACCACGAGGGTCTCGGTGGTGAGCAACATGCCCGCGATGGACGCGGCGTTGCGAACCGCTGACCGGGTGACCTTGACCGGGTCGACGACGCCGGCCTTGATCAGGTCGACGTACTCGCCGGTGGCCGCGTTGAGGCCGTGACCCGGCTTGAGGTCGCGGACCTTGCTGACCGCGACGTAGCCCTCGAGGCCGGCGTTCTGGGCGATCCAGCGCAGCGGCTCGACGAGTGACGAGCGCACGATGTTGACGCCGGTCGCCTCGTCGCCGGTGAGGCCGAGGTCGCCGTCGAGCGCACCCAGCACCGAGATCAGCGCAGCGCCGCCGCCGGCGACGATGCCCTCCTCGATCGCGGCACGGGTCGCCGAGATGGCGTCCTCGAGCCGGTGCTTCTTCTCCTTGAGCTCGACCTCGGTGTGCGCCCCGACGCGGATGACACCAACGCCGCCGGAGAGCTTGGCGAGCCGCTCCTGGAGCTTCTCGCGGTCCCAGTCGGAGTCGGTCGTGTCGATCTCACGGCGGATCTGACGGATCCGGTCCGCGATGGCGTCGGCGTCGCCGCCGCCGTCGACGATCGTGGCGGTGTCCTTGGTGATCGTGGCCCGGCGGGTCTTGCCGAGCACCTCGAGGCCGACGGAGTCGAGCTTGAGGCCGACCTCCTCCGAGACCACCTGAGCGCCGGTAAGGGTGGCGAGGTCCTGGAGCATCGCCTTGCGACGGTCACCGAAGCCCGGTGCCTTGACCGCGACCGCGGCGAACGTGCCGCGGATCTTGTTGACCACCAGGGTCGACAGCGCCTCGCCGTCGACGTCCTCGGCGATGATCAGCAGCGGCTTGCTGGCCTGGACGACCTTCTCGAGCAGCGGCAGCAGGTCGGAGACCGAGCTGATCTTGCCCTGGTTGATGAGCACGTAGGCGTCGTCGAGGACGGCCTCCATGCGCTCCGGGTCCGTCACCATGTACGGCGAGATGTAGCCCTTGTCGAACTGCATCCCCTCGGTGAACTCGAGCTCGAGGCCCATCGTCTGGGCCTCCTCAACGGTGATGACGCCGTCCTTGCCGACCTTGGCGAACGCCTCGGCGATGAGCTCGCCGATGCTGGCGTCCTGGGCGGAGATGCTGGCCACGTTGGCCACCTCGGCCTGGTCGTCGACGTCACGCGCGATCTTCAGCAGCTCGTCGTTGACGGCCTCGACGGCCGCCTCGATGCCGCGCTTGAGCGCGAGCGGCTGGGCGCCGGCCGCGACGTTGCGCAGCCCTTCCCGGACCATCGCCTGAGCGAGGACCGTGGCAGTCGTCGTACCGTCGCCAGCGACGTCGTTGGTCTTGGTGGCGACCTCCTTGGCGAGCTGCGCCCCGAGGTTCTCGTACGGGTCGGCGAGCTCGACCTCCTTGGCGATCGTCACACCGTCGTTGGTGATCGTGGGTGCGCCCCACTTCTTGTCGATCACGACGTTGCGGCCCTTGGGCCCGAGGGTGACCTTGACAACGTCGGCGAGGGAGTCGACACCACGCTGGAGCGCGTCGCGGGCGTCACTGTGGAACTGC
>DATAVK010000090.1:0-27692 GCA_036267755.1 Mycobacteriales bacterium | reverse complement strand
TACGCCGGCGGCGGCGAGCCGCCGCGCCAGAGCACCGGCCCGCGCGGATTCAGCGCGAGCCGGGCTTGCAGCGCTACGCGCATCGCCCACTGTTGGTTCGCGCCGAGGTCGGAGACGTTGGCGGACAGCCCAGCCGATCCGATCTCCTGCAGGCACCGCCACAGCAGGTCGCTTGCGGTCCGCTCGTCGCAGGCCACCAGCGTGGTCAGATACCCGCCGTCCGTCGTGACATAGGCGTATCCGGAGCCGGCGCCGTCGTCGCAGACGAAGCCGGTGTTGCGGCCGAGCAGCTCGTGGTCGGGCCCGCGGGTGGCTCGTCGTACCTGCTGGTCGATGCGCTCGAGCAGCGAGGCGTCGCCCGACTCGAGGGGGCGGACCCGCGACACGGTCTCGGGCAGCTGCTGCAGGTCGGGGACGCCGTCGGCCGCCATCTGCGGGTACACGTCGAACCCGCTCGTCGCGTACAGCCGGACCGCGCGTGGGTCCCGGCTCGCCAGGATCACCGCCCGGTCGCAGCCCTCCGCGTAGCCCAACGTGGCGTTGAGCAGCTGGCGACCGGCGCCGCCAGACTGGCCGCCCGGCTTTACGACGAGCAGCGACAGCCCCCACAGGTCGCCGCGCACCGAAGCCAGGGCGACGCCCGTGACGGCGCCGTCGTCGGACGTCGACACCCAGGATCCGCCCGGGTCGTGGATGAGGAAGTGCCGGATTCGGCCGTGGACCCGCTTCCATCGCTCGGCGGAGATCGGCGGGGTTTTCTCGCCCATCCGTCGATCGAAGTCGTCGAAGGCGGCGACCTGCACCTGGCCGGCGGCCTCGATGTCGGCCTCGGTCAGCGGGCGGATGCTTGTCACGACGTCGTTCCTACCAGCGGGCAGGATGGCGGTCATGCGAGTTGTGCTGGCCCCGGACTGCTACACGGGGACCGCGACCGCCGCGGAGGCCGCTGCGGCGCTGGCCGTCGGGTGGCAGTCGGTCGCGCCCGACGACACGCTCGTGCTTCGGCCTGTCTCCGACGGCGGCCCGGGCCTGGTCGACACGCTGGCCGCGTCGCTGGCTGGCAGCCGCTCGCCGATTGCCGGTCTGCTGGTCGCAGGCGGCGCCGGCTATGTCGAGTCGGCGGTGGGGTGCGGTCCGGAGGCGGTCGCCCGCGCCGGGCGGGATGTCCGGACCGGATCCACCGAGGCGGTCGGGCGGCTGGTCGCCGCCGCAGCCGTCACGCCAGGCGTCCATACCGTCGTCGTCGGATTGGGCGGCTCCGCGACGAACGACGGCGGGGCCGGGCTGTGGGCGGCGCTGGGTGCGGAGCCCGCCGGCCTGCTCACCGGTGGCGGGATTGCGCTCAGCCAGGCCTCCGAGGTCAGCGTGCCCGCCGTGCCCGGCGTCCGGCTGGTGGCCGCCACCGACGTGGACAACCCACTGCTCGGCCTGTACGGCGCGACCGCTGTCTACGGGCCGCAGAAGGGCGCCGACGACGCCGCGATCATGGCGCTGGACGCCGCGCTGGAGCGGTGGGCCGACGTGGTGGAGGCGGCCACCGGCATGCCGGGGCTGCGGTCCGCTCCGGGAGCCGGCGCCGCCGGAGGGCTGGGGTTCGGGCTGCTCGCGCTCGGCGCCGAGCGCACTTCCGGCATCGAGATGGTGCTCGATGCGATCGGCCTCGCGGACGAGGTCGCCGACGCTGACCTCGTCGTCACCGGTGAGGGCCGGTACGACGCGACCTCGCTGCGTGGCAAGGCGGTGTCCGGCGTCGCCGCGATCGCCCAGCAGGCCGGCGTGCCGTGCGTTGTCGCGGCCGGTCAGGCCGACATCGGGGCGCGCGAGGCGGCCTCGCACGGCCTCGACGAGGTGTGGACGGTCGCCGAGCAGCTCGGGTCCGCCGAGGCGGCCGTCCAGGCTGGAGTCGACGGGCTGGCGGTGCTCGGTGCTGCACTCGCCCGAACCTGGTCCCGCTGAGCCAGGCGTGGTGCCGCCTGGGACTTGCCGGGCGGGACATGTGGGACGATAGAGGCAGGGAAGAAACTCCGGCGTACCCGCCGTTATCCCTACGGAACTGACCGACTCACCCCAGGAGCTCGCCGCGATGACCGTTCAGGACACCACGCAGGAGACCACCACCGCGCAGTCCGTGATCCTCAGCGACACCGCCGCGGTCAAGGTCAAGAGCCTGATCGACCAGGAAGGCCGCGACGACCTCGCGCTCCGCATTGCCGTACAGCCTGGTGGCTGCTCCGGCCTGCGTTACCAGCTGTTCTTCGACGAGCGCAGCCTCGAGGGCGACACCTTCACCGACTTCGGTGGCGTCAAGGTCGTCGTCGACCGGATGAGCGTGCCCTACCTCGCCGGCGCCACGATCGACTTCGTCGACACCATCGAGAAGCAGGGTTTCACCATCGACAACCCGAACGCCGGCGGATCCTGCGCCTGCGGCGACAGCTTCCACTGACCTGACCGCCCGGCAATCGCCGGGCGCGAGGCGTGCTCAGACGCCGTAGTCGTCGTACCCCTCGACGAGGTTGACCGACGCCGGCGGAATCACCAGTGACTCAGGCTGCTCGGCGCGCGTGAGGTCCACCGTCACCTGGCGAGGCAGGGCAATCTGCCGGGCATCGGCGATCAACTCATCGATCCCGTTGGCGTCGACCTGAGAGGGCACGGACCGAATCACGGACATAGGGCGCACGGTAGGAGTGACCCGCCGGTAACGGAAGCCTTACCCACGGGTAGTTTCTTGGGTCGTGCCTATCGCCGTGACCGGATCCATCGCGACCGACCACCTGATGACCTTCGCCGGTCGGTTCAGCGAGCAGCTGCTGCCCGACCAGCTCGCGCACCTGTCGGTGTCGTTCCTGGTGGACGACCTGGAGATTCGGCGCGGCGGAGTGGCCGCGAACATCAGCTTCGGCATGGCGCTGCTGGGGCTGCGCCCGCTGCTCGTCGGATCGGTCGGGGACGACTTCGCTGAGTACCGGGCGTGGCTGGACCGGCACGGCGTCGACACCTCCGCCGTCCTGACCTCGACGACCCGCCATACGGCGCGGTTCGTGTGCACGACCGACGCCGAGCACAACCAGATCGCGTCCTTCTACCCCGGCGCGATGAGTGAAGCCCGCGAGATCGACCTCACCACGCTCGGCGATCTCGACCTGGTCCTCATCGGCGCGAACGACCCTGACGCGATGCTGCGCCACACCCGGCAGTGCCTGGAGAACGGCATCCCGTTCGCGGCCGACGTCTCGCAGCAGCTCGCGTTCCTCGACGGCGAGGCGATCCGCACGCTGCTCGACGGCGCGGCGCTGCTGTTCGGCAACCGGTACGAGGCCGCGCTGGTGGAGAACAAGACCGGCTGGAGCCCGGCCGAGATGCTCGACCGGGTGGCCATCCGGGTCACCACGCACGGCGCTGAGGGCATCACGGTCGAGCAGGCGGGGGAGGAGACGCTGCGGATCGGGGTGGTCCCGGCCCGCGAGGTGGTCGAGCCGACTGGCGTCGGCGACGCGTTCCGCTCCGGGTTCCTGACCGGCCGGTCGTGGGACCTGTCGCTCGAGCGGTCCGCCCAGCTGGGGGCGCTGTTGGCCACGTCGTGCGTCGAGTCGGTAGGCCCGCAGGAGTACCGCTTCGACGCTGCTGAGGCGAGCGAACGCCTGACCGCGGCGTACGGCGAAGCGGCCGCGGCCGAGATCACCAGCCACCTGTCCTGACACGCCGCCCCAAAGGGGTGCGAAATCCGGCCCTGCGTTAGGGTTCTGCCGTGCCGATCGTTGACTCTCGAGCCGTGCCGGAACCGGTTCGTCGAGGCCGGTTTCGCCGCCTTCGGCTGCTCGCTCTGGGCGCTCCACTGCTGCTCGCGACCGGCTGCACGGGCGAGGCCGCGAAGTGGGAGCGAGGCGGCTGGCCGAAGCCCGTCACCGACCAGGGCAAGAAGGTGCTCGGGCTCTGGCAGGGAGCGCTACTCGCGTCAGTGATCATCGGCGGCATCATGCTGGTGCTGATCATCGGCTCGGCGATCATGTTCCGGAAGCGGTCCGAGGACCAGCTGCCCCGGCAGGTGCGTTACAACCTGCCGATCGAGGTGCTGTACACCTTCATCCCCGTCGTCATCGTGTCGGTGCTGTTCTACTTCACGGCGATCCGCGAGAGCGACGAGGACAAGATCACACCCGGTGGCTTGCGGGTCGGCGTCGTCGGGTTCCAGTGGAACTGGCAGTTCAACTACCTCGACAAGGGCCTGTCGATCACCGGCCGGCCGGGCCAGGACCCGCAGCTGGTGCTCCCGGTCGGCGAGAAGATCCACTTCTACGAGACCTCGCCCGACGTCATCCACTCGTTCTGGGTCATCCCGTTCCTGTTCAAGCGCGACGTCATCCCGGGGCGGGTCAACCAGTTCGAGCTCACCGTGACCACAGCTGGCATCTTCAAGGGCAAGTGCGCTGAGTACTGCGGCGTCGATCACGACCGGATGCTGTTCACGGTCAAGGCCTTGCCGATGGCGCAATACAAGGCGTGGCTGGCGCAGGCGCAGACTGCAGCGGCGAACGGCACGAACCCGGAGTACACCCAGTACAACGGCCCACTCCAAGGGAGCGCATCGTGACCGACGTCAAGCCGGAACTGGTGCGGCGGGTGCGCCCACGCCGGATCGAGGTCGCGCCCGGAAGTCGAGTGATCCGGTGGATCACCACCACCGACCACAAGACCATCGGCCTGATGTACCTGATCACCTCGTTCATCTTCTTCCTGGTCGCCGGGATCATGGCCGAGGTGATGCGGACCGAGCTGGCCCGCCCGGGCTTGCAGTTCCTCAGCAACGAGACCTACGACCAGCTGTTCACGATCCACGGCACGATCATGTTGCTGCTGTTCGCGACACCGTTGTTCGTGGGGTTCGCGAACGTCGTCATGCCGTTGCAGATCGGTGCGCCGGACGTCGCGTTCCCGCGGCTGAACATGTTCAGCTACTGGCTGTTCCTGTTCGGCGGTCTCATCCTGATGTCGGGCTTCCTGACACCGGGCGGTGCCGCGGACTTCGGCTGGTTCGCCTACTCACCGCTGTCTAATGCTGTCCACTCGCCGGGACCAGGCGCGGACCTATGGATCATGGGCCTCGCGCTGTCCGGGTTCGGCACGATCCTCGGCGCCGTCAACTTCATCACGACGATCATCTGCTTGCGCGCCCCCGGCATGACGATGTTCCGGATGCCGGTCTTCACCTGGAACATCTTGTTCACCTCGATCCTCGTGCTGATGGCGTTCCCGGTGCTCGCCGCGGCACTGCTCGCGCTGGAGGCGGACCGCAAGTTCGGCACCCACATCTTCGATGCCAACAACGGTGGCGCCATCTTGTGGCAACACCTGTTCTGGTTCTTCGGCCATCCCGAGGTCTACATCGTCGCGTTGCCGTTCTTCGGGATCATCACAGAGGTGATCCCTGTCTTCTCCCGGAAGCCGCTGTTCGGTTACAAGGGCATCGTGTTCGCGACGATGGCGATCTCCGGACTGTCGATCACGGTGTGGGCGCACCACATGTTCGCGACCGGAGCGGTGCTGCTGCCATTCTTCTCGTTGCTGTCGTTCCTCATCGCCGTACCGACCGGGGTGAAGTTCTTCAACTGGATCGGCACGATGTGGCGCGGAGCTATCTCCTTCGACACCGCCATGCTGTTCGCGATCGGGTTCCTCATCACGTTCCTGCTCGGCGGCCTCACCGGCGTCCTGCTCGCCTCGCCGCCCATCGACTTCCACGTGAGCGACAGCTACTTCGTGGTGGCGCACTTCCACTACGTGTTGTTCGGCACCGTGGTGTTCGCGATGTTCTCCGGCTTCTACTTCTGGTGGCCGAAGATGACCGGCACCATGCTCGACGAACGGCTGGGAAAGATTCACTTCTGGACGCTGTTCGTGGGCTTCCACATGACGTTCCTGGTGCAGCACTGGCTGGGTGTCGAAGGCATGCCGCGCCGCTATGCGGACTACCTCCCGAGCGACGGCTTCACGACCCTCAACACGGTGTCGACGATCGGCGCGTACATCCTCGGCCTGTCCATGCTCCCGTTCATGTACAACGCTTGGCGATCATGGGTCGGGAAGAATGAACGCGTCATCGGCGACGATCCATGGGGGTACGGGAACTCGCTCGAGTGGGCCACGAGCTGTCCACCGCCACGGCACAACTTCACGTCGATCCCACGGATCCGCTCCGAGCGGCCGGCGTTCGACCTGCACTATCCGCACCTGTCGGGGTTGCCTGAGCAGCACTCCACTCCCACGCCGGAAGAGCTGGTGACGTAGCCGATGAGAGTCGAAGGCGGCATCTTCCTGTTCATCGGCGTCTTCCTGATCGGCGCCGACATCGTCTACTGGTTCACCTCGCATGACCCGACCGGTACGACGGCACTGGCGCTCGGCTCGCTGCTCGGCCTGCTGGTGGCGACGTACCTGCTCGTCACCGCGAAGCGGATGGGCCCGCGGCCGGAGGACCTCAGCGACGCGGACATCAGCGACGGCGCCGGCGAGCTCGGCTTCTTCTCGCCGTACAGCTGGGCGCCGCTGTGGTGCGCAGCCTCAGCCGCGGTGTTCTTCGCCGGCATCGTCTTCGGCTGGTGGCTGTCGTTCCTGGGGGCGGCCTTCGCCGTACCGGCCGTGTCCAGCATGGTCTTCGAGTACCACGGCGAGGACGCACCGCTCTAACCCATCGCGGGGTGGGGGGTAGTGGTTCAGGCGGCGCCGGCGCTGCGGGCCACCACAGCTTGAGCGGCCTCGATCCAGAGCTGATCGTCGGCCGGTCGCTCGACCGCGTTGATGGCTACCGAGTCCAGCCCAGGATCGGCCAGATCGCACAGCAGGGTGACGGGGACGCCGGCGGCCAGCCGGTCCATGATCGGAGATGACGTCATGTCATGCCTTCCGAGGCGAGGGAAGTGAACTACAACCATGTAGTTCGGCAGCCACGCACCGAAACTTGAGCCGGATTCTCGAACGGGTCGGCATCATGGCAGCATGCCCGGCCCCCTGGTGGTGAACGACCGGCTCAGCATCCCGGAGGGTGAGCTGCGCTGGCGGTTCTCGCGCTCCAGCGGGCCCGGTGGCCAGTCGGTCAACACTGCGGACAGCCGGGTCGAGCTGTCCCTCGACGTGGCCCGCTCGCCGTCGTTCCCGGCGTACCTGCGCGATCGGGCGGTGCAGCGGCTCGCGAGCCGCCTGGTCGACGGCGTCGTGACGGTCGCCGCCGAGGAGCACCGCTCGCAGCTGCGCAACCGGGAGGCCGCGATGCAGCGGCTGGCGGATCTGCTGGCAGACGCGACGGCACCGCCGGCGCCACCCCGCCGGCCGACCCGCCCGACGAAGAGCGCGCAGCAGCGGCGGCTGGACGCCAAGCGAAAGGACGCGCAGACCAAGCGGCTACGTCGACCGCCCGCAGAGGAATGACAGCAGTCGCCGTCTCGTCGGCGGATCCGGTCCGCGGGGGTGACAGGACGGGCTCAGGGCCGGCTGAGCGTTTGCGGCTCCTCGTCGGCGTTGGAACGCGGCGTGGTCTGACCGTTGACGAAGAAGAACTTCTCCAAGCGCCGGTGCACCCGCGCCAGCGTGGTGGCCGGCTTGCCGGAAGGACCAGTCTCAGTGGGCGCATCGCTCGCGGCTGAGCCGTCATACCCACCCGTCAGCTCGGGCGCGTGGTGACCGTGCTCGGGCACCTCGATGCCGAGCTGGCCGGCCAGCACCGCTGCCCGCTCCGGGTCGAGCGGCTCCTCGACCTCGATGTACTCACCGGACGGGAGCCGGCGGATGATGCCGGTCTCGATGCCGTGATGCAGCAGCCCTTCGTCGTGGTGCTGCAACCCGAGACAGACCCGTTTCGTGATCTTGAACACGATGGGTGGCAGCAGGATCGCCGCACCTCGGAACACCCAGATCTCGGCCTGGATCGACAGGTGGAAGGTCGTGGCGAAGATGTCGTTGCCGCCCGCGGCTAACAGCACGGCGTAGAACGAGATCGACATCGTGCCGAGCGCCGTGCGGACCGGAACGTCCCGGGGACGCTGAAGGAGGTTGTGGTACGCCTTGTCTTTGGTGATCCACGACTCGATCGACGGGTACATCGCGAGCAGCGTGAACATGATCCCCGGGATGATCAGGCCCGGGATGATCAGGTTCCAGCTGATCGTGTGATGGAAGATGTGCGTCTCCCAGTTCGGCGTGAGACGCACCGCGCCGTCCAGGAACCCGATGTACCAGTCCGGCTGCGAACCGGCAGAGACCTGCCCCGCGTTGTAAGGCCCGTAGAGCCACACCGGGTTGATCTCGGCGAACGCCCCGAGCAGTGCGAGAACGCCGAAGACGATGAAGAAGAACCCGTTGGTCTTCAAGAAGAACGTCGGGTAGAACTTCGTGCCCACTACGACGTGCTCGGTCTTCCCTGGCCCCGGGAAGTCGGTGTGCTTCTGGTGCCACAGGATCATCATGTGCGCCGCGATCAGGGCAAGCAGGATCCCGGGAATCAGCAGCACGTGGATGATGAACAGCCGGGAAATGATGTCCTGACCCGGATACTGGCCGCCGAATAGGAAGTACGCGATGTAGGTGCCGACGACCGGCACGCCCTCGATGATCGAGTAGGCGATCCGGATCCCGGTGCCGGAGAGCAGGTCGTCCGGCAGCGAGTAGCCGGCGAAGCCCTCGAGGATCGACAGCACGAGCAGGCCGACGCCGATGTGCCAGTTGATGGTCCGTGGCTTGCGGAACGCGCCCGTGAAGAACACCCGGAACAGGTGCACGCAGATCGAGGAGACGAACAGCAGCGCGGCCCAGTGGTGGATCTGCCGCATCAGCAGGCCGCCACGCACATCGAAGGAGATGTGCAGCGTCGAGGCGTACGCATCCGTCATTGCGACGCCGCGCAGCGGCTGGTAGCTGCCGTTGTAGATGATCTCGCGGCTGCTGGCGTGGAAGAACAGCGTCAGGTAGGTCCCGGTGAGCAGCAGGATCACGAAGCTGTAGAGCGCGATCTCGCCGAGCATGAACGACCAGTGGTCCGGGAAGACCTTGTTGAAGCTGCGGCGCAGGAAGCCGGCCGAACCGAGATGGTCGTCGACGTAACGCAGCGTGGTCCGAGTCGCCTTCTCGGGTCCGGAGCTCATCGGCGCTCCCAGAAGCTCGGTCCGACAGGTTGCTTGTAGTCACCGCGCGCCACGAAATAGCCCTGCGAATCCACGGAAATCTGTAGCTGGGACAGTGGCCGGGCGGCCGGCCCGAAGATCACCTTCGCGTCCTCGTTCATCTGGAAGGTGGACTGGTGGCAGGGGCAGAGCAGGTGGTGGGTCTGCTGCTCGTAGAGGCTGATCGGGCAGCCGGCATGTGAGCAGATCTTCGAGTAGGCGACGTGGTTGTCGACACCCCAGTTGATTTCCTTGTCGGACTTGATCTGCCCGGGGGCGAAGCGAATCAGGATGGTCGGCGCCAACGCGAACTCGTTGACCGTCGTGAAGCCCTCCGGCATCACGGTCTGGATGGCACCGATCTCGAGGTCACCGAGCTTCACCGGGACGCGGGTGTCGATGTCGACGAGCCGGAGCCCCTTCTTCCAGCCGGTCACTCGCAGCCCAGCGTGGGGGAGCGGGCCGAGGTCTCGCAGCAGCAGGAGCGCGGGCAGCGGCAGCACGCCGAGCGCGCCCAGCAAGGTACGACGCAACAACTTGTAGCGACCGAGACCCATGTCGTCGACGCCCTGCAGGAAGGTGTCCTCGGTGAGGAGCTCTTCTTCCTCGGGGGAGTGGAACGGCTCGCGCTCCTGGATCGCCTTCTCGTGCGGGAGCAGCTTCTTCGCCCACACCACCATGCCGGCCCCGAGGCCCAGCAGCGCCAGGGCCAACGATCCGCCCAGCGCGTAGTTCATGTACTGGCCGAGATTGTGCTGCTGCGAAATCGTCAGGTACGCCACGATGAACGCGATGACGCCCACCGTCGCCAGGAAGAACAGCGCCGCCACCTGACGCTCGGCGAAGACGTCCTCACGGGGGTCCACCGTCGCCGGCTCCCGGTCGTCCTCGATCAGGTCGCCGTGCGTGTCGACCGTCGCGAGCTCAGCCGTCGCCGGGGCCGGTCGCTGCTCCTCCGGCTGGCGACGGCCGATCCGTCGGCGCGGGCGGGCGCTGGGGCTGGGGCTGCGGCCGACGACCTCGCCTTCGATTTCGCGGTGGTCGTCGCTCATGAGCGGCTTCCGATCCACAGCGTTGCCAGCACCAGTACGCCGATGCCGACCAGCCAGCCGACGACACCTTCCGACACCGGTCCGACCCGGCCGAGCGCCGCGCCACCCGGATCCGGCTGGGTCTTCAGGGTGCGGATGTAGTTGATGATCGCCAGCTTCTGGTCCGGCGTGATCTGCTGGTCACCGAAGACCGGCATGTTCTCCGGGCCGGTGATCATGGCCTCGTAGATCTGCTTCGGGGTGGCGTCGGACAGCGTCGGTGCGAACTTCCCGTAGGTCAGCGCACCGCCCGAACCCGAGAAGTTGTGGCACTGCGCGCAGTTCGTGCGGAACAACGCGCCGCCGAACGCGGTGTCCGCGCTCTGGTAGTCCAGGTTGGTCGGGATCGCCGGGCCCGGGCCCAGGCTCGCGACGTACGCCGCCATCTGCTCGATCTCCGACTCCGAGTAGGTGACCGGATGCACCGGAGCCTCTGGACCGTGGTCCTGCAACGGCATCCGGCCGGTGCCGACCTGGAAGTCGACCGCCGCGGCGCCGACGCCGATCAGGCTCGGCGCCCGCACGCCGCCCTGGCCGTTGAGGCCGTGGCAGGTCGCGCAGCCCTGCAGGAACAGCGCCCGTCCCTGCTGGATCTGGGTGTTGTCCGTTCCCGCGGCCGTGCCGTGCGGAGCCAGCCCGGCATACAGCGACCCCATCACCGCGAGGGCGATGAGGACGATGCCAAAACCAGCGATGCGTCGCCGCCGGCTGGGGGGCGGCGTCGCAAACTCCGGCGCGTCTGCTGTGGTCACAGGCTCCACTCCGCTAGCGGATCAGGTAGATGACGGTGAACAGGCCGATCCAGACGATGTCGACGAAGTGCCAGTAATACGACACGACGATGGCAGCGGTCGCCTGCTGCGCGCCGAACTTCCCGTACGTCGTACGAATTAACAGCAGTACGAAGGCAATTAGGCCGCCGAGGACGTGGAGCCCGTGGAAGCCGGTGGTGATGTAGTAGACCGAGCTGTAGCCGCTGGTGTCGAGGACGAAGTTGTTGTGCACGAAGTATTCGAACGACTGGCCGCCGATGAACACCGACCCCATGAAGAACGTCACCATGAACCAGAACCGCAGCCCGATCACGTCGCCACGCTCGGCGGCGAACACGCCGAGCTGGCAGGTGACGCTCGAGAGCACCAGGATGATCGTGAACGGTGCCGCCGTCTTCAGGTCGAGGACGACGTCCTTCGGTGGCCAGTTCGGCTCGTTCACCGCGCGGACCGTGAAGTACATCGCGAACAGCGCCGCGAAGAACATCAGCTCTGAGGACAGCCAGACGATGACACCGACGCTGACCAGGTTGGGCCGGTTCAGCGATCCGTGCGCGGGTAGCTGGTCGACAGCGGTAGCGGAAGCCACGTCGGGGATTCTGCCAGTCCCGGCAGGGCTACGCCGCCCGGCCCCCCTCATCGCGAGGGGTGTGTCGGTGGCCGTCCCGCCCGGTCGCGTCCGTGGCAGCCGGTCGTACGCCGGGAGCGCCCCGACGCTGGCTACGATCGGGGCATGGCCGACCCGTCTGTGCGCTCCGTCACCGTGCTCGTGTACTCGAGCCACGCCGCGACCCGCGCGCGCATCATCACGGCGCTCGGGACCCGGCCCACCCCCGAGTTCGAGGTGACGTTCGTCGAGGCCGGGCGCGGCGGCGAGGTCGTCAGCCTGTGTGACGCCGGTGGCATCGACGTGTCGATCCTCGACGGCGAGTCCGCGCCTGAGGGCGGCATGGGGCTGTCCCGACAGCTGCGCGACGAACTCGACGATGCGCCGCCGGTGCTGCTGATCGTCGGGCGGCGCGACGACGCCTGGCTCGCCACCTGGTCCCGCGCCGAGGCGGTCATCTCGCACCCCATCGACGCGGTGCAGCTCGCGCAGGCGGTGACGGGTCTGCTGACCCACGACGCCGGCGCGGTCGTCACCGCGCCCTGACGGCGTACCGGTTCGAGGCGACGTCGTGACCAGCTGGCCCGGCGTACTGTCCACCTTGCTCGCGGGCAGCTCGCTGTCCGAGGACGACAGCGCCTGGGCGATGGGCGAGATCATGGCCGGGTCCGCGACACCGGTGCAGGTGGCGGGCTTCGCGGTGGCGCTGCGGGCCAAGGGCGAGACGGCGGACGAGATCTCCGGGCTGGTCCGGTCGATGCTGGCCGCCGCCGAGCTGCTGGACGTCGAGGGGCCGGCAGTGGACACCTGCGGGACCGGCGGCGACCGGGCGGCCACGGTCAACATCTCCACGATGGCCGCGCTGGTGGTGCGCGGCGCGGGCGCTCGCGTCGTCAAGCACGGCAACCGGGCCGCGAGCTCGGCCTGCGGCTCGGCCGACCTGCTCGAGGAGCTCGGTGTCGTGGTGGACCTGCCCCCGGCCGCCGTGGCCCGCTGCATCGAGACCGCCGGGGTCGGCTTCTGCTTCGCCCGGGTGTTCCATCCCGCGCTGCGGCATGCTGCGGTGGCGCGCTCCGAGCTGGGCGTGGCGACCGTCTTCAACGTGCTGGGCCCGCTCACCAACCCGGCGCAGCCGACGGCGCAGGCGATGGGCGTCGCCGACGAGCGGCTCGCCGGCGTGATGGCTCAGGTGCTGGCCGACCGCGGCGCCTCGGCGCTGGTGTTCCGCGGCAGCGACGGGCTCGACGAGCTCTCGGTGTCCGCGCCGTCGCGGGTCTGGGTGGTCGCCGCTGGCCAGGTCCGCGAGGACTGGGTCGACCCGCGCGAGCTGGGGATCTCGCTGGCGCCGGCCGGGGCGCTGCGCGGTGCCGACGCTCCCCACAACGCGGCCGTGACCCGGCGGCTGCTCGACGGCGAGACCGGTGCGGTCCGCGACGCCGTTCTGCTCAACGCCGCCGCCGCTCTGGTCGCCGTCGACGGCGCCGGACCGGGGCCGGTCACCGATCAGCTCGCCGCGGCACTGCCCCGAGCGGCCGACTCACTCGACTCGGGCGCGGCCGGGCAGGCGCTCGAGTCCTGGGTCACGACCAGCCGTGCCGTCGCCCCCTGACCCACCCAAAGTGGTTAGTCGGAGTCGGAGATCCCGAGCGAGAACGCGGCCTCCAGGTCGTGCTGGGAGTAGGCGCGGAAGGCGACGTGGGTCTCGGTCGCCAGCACGCCGTCGACCTTGTTGAGCCGGTCGGCGACCACGTCGGCGATCTCCTCGTGCGTCCGCACCCGGATCAAGGCGATCAGGTCGATCTCGCCAGTGACCGAGTAGACCTCGCTGACCCCGTCGAGCAGCGCGATCTTCTCGCCCACCTCGGGGATCCGGTCGACGGCGGCCGAGACGAACACGATCGCGGTGATCACGTCGCCGACTCTAACGCCCGCTCGCCCAGCTCGATCGCCCGCTCGATCACGCGAGCCCGGTCGGCCATCACCTCCGCGATCGGCCGGCCGAACCGCAGCTCCTGATCCAGGACGAGCGTCGGGTCGGACACGTTCACCAGCTGGTAGTCGAGCATCGGCACGTAGTGCACGCTGGCCGCCGCGGCGTACCAGCGCCGCAGCTGCGCCTCGTCGACATCGACACCTGACGACCGCAACCCGGACAGGTACGACGGGACGACGTGCGCATCGAGCGCGTCGAGTGACTCGCCCGGACGCACCTGCATCCAGACCGTGTCGAGCGTCATCTGGTCGAGGTCTTGCGCCAGCGCCCCGATGCCGATCTGCGACCAGTCGATCGCGACGGTGGTGCCGTCCTCCGCAGCGATGAGATTGGTCGGCCACAGGTCGCTGTGGGTCAGCGTGGGCGGCGCCGCCTCGACGATGCCCAGCAGCTGCTCGCGGGCTGCCCACACCGCCGCGGCGCGCGGTCGCAGCGCCGCCAGCGGGGCGAGCCGCTCGTCCGCCCAGCCGTCATCGTCGCCGACCAGGACGTCCTTGGCGACGGACACCTCGGTCCAGCCGCGGAGCCACTGGCGAGCCAGCCACGGCTGGCTCGGTAGCTCGCTGCGACCGGTCGCGTACGCCGCCTGGGTCGACGCCAGGTCGAAGGCCGCCGCGTCGAAGTCGTCGAGGTCCCACTCGGTTCCCGGCGTACCGGCGACGTCCTCCATCCAGATCCAGCACTCGTCCTCGGCCGGCTCGGTCGTGAGCGACGTGCGCGGCGCCCGCAGGCCGCCGGGCAGCGTGTCGAGCAGCCCTTCGGCGAACGCCAGCCACTCACGCTTCCAGTAGTTGCGGTGCGACGGGTCGGCCCCGGCGACCCAGAGCTGATCGGTGCGGTCGTCGACGCCGTGCCGCACCACCTTCACGATCCGCGAGTCGCCGTCGGCGCGGACTCGCCAGACGCCACCGGTCACGGAGTGCAACCGCAGTTCCGGGTCGATGGCGGTCACGGAGTACGACGACACCGCCCGGCCGAAAGCACCCGCCAGGTCAGCCTCATCGAGCTCGATGTCGAGCTGCTCTTCCGTCACCGGAGCCGGCTCATCGCTTAGCCGGCCACTCGGGCCGGTCGGTGCTGCGGCCGCAGCCCGCGCCGGTCGTCGAACGGGCGGGCCGCGTTGCGACCGGCGTCGGCGCGGTCGAGCCAGGTCTGCAGGCCGCCGGCTCCGGGCACCGGCGAGCACCACTGGCCGTCGAGCTCGACCAGCCGCGCACCGGGCTCCGCCAGCCAGGCGAGGATCCGCTCCATCTCCTCGGCGCTGGCGGCGGCCAGCGGCCCCGGGCCGGGTGTCACGACCTCGGCGGAGGCGACCAGCGCGTCGATGTAGGGGCGCGGAGCGGCGCCCGGCGGTGCGACGGACGCCCCGACCAGCCGGCCGTGGCGGACCACGCATAGGTCCCAGCCGCCGTTGAACGACGGTCGCGCTCCGACCAGCTCGGCGGCACCCGAGAGCGCGGCCAGCCGCTGCATCCGGGCGGCGGTGCGAACGAACGCCGTCGCGCGGTCGCGGTGGCCGGCGGCTTCCTCGTAGCGCTGTTGCACGCCGAGCCGCGCCATCCGGCGCCTGGCCGCTTCCAGCACCGGTCCAGGATCCCGCGACATCGCGGCGCGCGCCGCTTCGACAAGCGGTGCGTACGCCTCGACCGAGACCCCGCCCTCGCACGGCGCCGGACACCGCCCCATCCCGGCCAGGACGCAGGCCGGGGTGGGCCGGGTCCGGCTGATCCGGTCGGAGCACTGCCGCAGCGGCACCGCCTCGTGCAGCGCCGCCATCGCCGCCTGGGCGGTGCGCGACGACCCGAACGGCCCGAGATACGTGGCGCCGTCGTCGACCACCCGCCGTACGACGGACAACCGCGGGTAGGGCTCGCGGGTCAGCTTGAGCCAGCTGGCCCGCTCGGGGAACCGCGACCGCCGGTTGTAGCGCGGCTTGTGCTCCGCGATCAGCCGGAGCTCCCGGACCTCGGCCTCCAGCGGATGCGCGCAGGGAATCGCGTCGACGCGCTCGGCGATCCCCACCATTTCCGCCATTCGGGTGCGTGGCTCGGAGGCGACGAAGTACTGCCGGACCCGGGCGCGCAGGTGCCGGCTGCGTCCGATGTAGAGCGGCCGACCGGTGGAGTCGCGGAAGATGTAGACACCCGGACCATCCGGCAGGCCGTCGGCGAGATAGCGCTTGCGGCGCTGCGCCACGGTCGTGAGCCCGGTGAAGGTCACCAGGTCCTCGTGGGTGCGCACTCCGAGGTTGCCCAGCCGCTCGAACAGGCCGTGCAGCACGTCGGTCGTCGCCCGCGCGTCCGCGAGCGCGCGGTGGCAGGGGGCTGTCGTCGTACGGAACAGCCGTGCGAGCGTCGAGAGCTTGCAGTCGGGAGCCTCGTCGCGGGTCAGGACCCGGCGGGCGAGCCGGGCGGTGTCGACCGAGTCGAAGCCGGGCCACTCCAGCTCGAGCCGCGAGCACCCGGCGCGCAGGAAGCCCAGGTCGAAGGGCGCGTTGTGCGCGACAAGGACCGAGCCGCGGGCCCAGTCGAGGAACGCTGGCAGGACGGCGCCGAGCGATGGCGCGTCGGCCACCATCGCGTCGGTGATGCCGGTGAGTACGGCGATGAACGGCGGAATGTCCGTGGCCGGGTTCACCAGGGTTTGGAACTCGCCGAGCTGCTCGCCACCGCGGACCTTGACGGCGCCGATCTCCGTGATCGAGGCGGAGGTCGGCGAGCCGCCCGTGGTCTCGAGGTCGACCACCACGAAGGTCAGGTCCGCCAGTGACGTGCCGAGGTCGTCGAAGGTGCCCTGCCGCGGGATCGCACCCGCGAGGGGTACGGCGTGCTCGGGCATGTCGGTCACGGTAGGAGCGGGGTCGGACACAACGCGGCTGCCGCGCCGTCGCGGTCCACGATCGGGGGCGGCGCGGCGGCCACGCCTACGCTCGACGCCATGTCGGTCGAGCTGTCCCCGGGCGTCCGCCGGCGGATCATCGAGCTCGCCGCCGAGCGGCTCGGCGGGCTACCCGCCGAGCGGGTCCCTGCCTCGCTGCGCAGCATCGCGAGGTTCGCTCCGCCGCGCCGCGCTCGGCTGGGCGCGACGCCGATCGCTGCCGTCCTCGACACCGACGAGGCGTTCCGGGGTGAGGTTGCGGAGATGGTCCGGGAGGCCTTCCCGGAGGTGGTGACGGCGCTCGAGGGCGGTACGCCGCTGCCGGTCGCCGACCCGGCCGACGTGGCCGCCCTCGCCTACCTGCTCCGGACTCCGAACTGGGAGCAGCAGGTGGCACAGGCGGGCCGACTCGAACAGGTTGAGCGGGACGCCCAGGCCAGTGAGGCCACCCGACGGGCCAGCGAGCGCACCCAGCGCCGCGAGAAGGCGTCGCAGGCGGCTGCCGGGGAGCAGCTCGAGGCGCTGCGCCGCCGGGTCGAGGAACTGCAGGCCGACCTGGACCGGGAACGCGGCCGCGCCCGGGAAGCGGTCGACCTGGCCCGTCGCACCGAGGCCGAGCTCGCTACGGAGCGCCAGCAGCGAGCGACGGATCGGGCGACTGCGGAACGGGACGCGGCCGCGTCGAAGGCCGCCCAACGCCGGCTCACCGAGCAGGTCGAGGAGCTCGGGGAGGCACTGACCCGGGCCCGGCGTGACAGCCGGTCGGCTCGCGACGTGGTCGACGAGCGTCGCTGGCTGCTGCTGGACACGCTCGCCCGCACCGTGAAGGGCCTGCGGGACGAGCTCGCGATCCCGCCACCGAGCGGCCGACCCGCCGATCGGGTCGAGGCGGGGTCGGGCGGGGCACCGGCGACCTCGAGCGCGGTCGGCGACGATCCGCGCGACGTCGACCTGCTGCTGACGTTACCGAACGCGCACCTGATCGTGGACGGCTACAACGTCACCAAGACGGGCTATCCGGACCTCGCCCTGTCCGACCAGCGGGCCCGGCTCGTCGCCGCCCTGTCGGCGCTCGCCGCGCGGACCGGCGCGGAGGTCACCTGTGTCTTCGACGGTGCCGAGGTCGTGGCCGGGGTGCCGACGACCGGGCAGCGCGGGGTCCGGGTGCTCTTCAGCGCCGGCGATGAGATCGCGGACGAGCTGATCCGCCGGCTGGTACGAGCCGAGCCGGTCGGGCGCCCGCTCGTCGTGTGCTCGGCCGACCGGGAGGTTATCGACGGCGTCCGGCGGGCCGGGGCCCGGACGATCACCCCCACGGCGCTGCTGGCCCGGCTCAACCGCGGCTGAGGAGTTTGTGTCGTACCCCGTCTCTACGGTCGGCGATGACGACAGAGGAGGCGAGATGATCATCGATTGCGACCGCTGCGAGATGCGGAACATCGCGTGCGACGACTGCGTGGTCTCGGTGCTGCTGGGAGCACCGCCGGCGGGCGAGATCGGCGAGGCGGAGGCCGGCGCGCTACGGGCGCTCGCCGACGGTGGACTAGTCCCGCCGTTGCGGATGCAGCCTCGCCGGGAGCGTGCGACCGGGTGAGCGGGGACACGCCGTCCGACACGCCGAGACGCGCCCTGTGGGACCCGGCCTTGTGGCGCTAGTCAATGGTGGCTAGGGTGACCCCTGGTTCCGCGTCCCCCGTTGCCCCCCGGTGACAGCGCGTAGCCACCGCCGAGTCGCGTCGACATACGTCGACCGAGCCGGGGACCCACATTCCCCTGGGGTGAATCTGGGCTCGCAAGTACCGCGAGCCTGGTAGGGCGATCTTCCCGCCCGAACCCGTCAGCTCACCCGGTAGGCGGTCGAGGGAGAAGGAGTGCCGCCTCCGTGGCGTCTACTCACCTGTCGCGGCTTCGCCGTCTGCGCCTGCCTGTCCTGTTCGCCTCCGTAGCCCTCGCGGCCGCCGTCGTACCTGGCGTGTCCGGCTCGGCGGCTGCTTCCCCTGCGTTGACGCTGCACCAGGCTCAGGCCAAGGTCGCCGCGCTGAACGCGCAGGCCGAGAAGATCACCGAGTCCTTCGACGCCGCGCGCGTCACGTTGGGGACCGTGCAGAAGCAGGAGAAGGCGAGCGCCGCTTCGCTGGCGCACGACCAGCGTGTCCTGGCCGCCCTGCAGCGCCGGGTCGGAGCCTCCGCCGCCGCGGCCTACCGAAGCGGCGGACTGAGCGCCACGACGTCACTGGTCTCGACCGGTAACGCGCAGACCTTCCTCGACCAGACCTCCGGCCTCGACGAGGTCGCGCAGTACCAAGCCAACCAGGTCGCGCAGGCCACCGCCGAGCAGCGGCAGGTGGCTGCGGCCACCGCGCTGCACAACGCGCAGGTGAAGCACGCGCAGGCGCTGGTCTCCACCATCGGCAGCAAGAACAAGCAGGTGCAGTCGCTGCTCGCCCAGGCGAAGAGCGTGCTCGCCCGGCTCACCGCCGCCCAGCAGGCCCGGCTCGCCGCCGAGCAGGCTGCCCAGCACCGGCGCGCGGTCGCCGAGCGCAGCACGTACCACCCGCCGTCGGCACCGAAGTCGACCGGGGGGACGTACAACGGGCCGGCGAGCGGGCAGGCCGGCGAGGCCGTGAAGTTCGCCTACGCCCAGCTCGGCAAGCCCTACGTGTACGGCGCCTCGGGCCCGAGCAGCTACGACTGCTCCGGTCTGACGATGCGGGCCTGGGGAGCGGCGGGCGTGGGTCTGCCGCACAACGCGGCGATGCAGCAGTCCGAGGTCCATTCCGTGTCGATCTCGGACCTGGAGCCCGGCGACCTGGTCTTCTTCGGCGACCCGGCTTTCCACGTGGCGATCTACATCGGCGGCGGCAACATCATCCAGGCGCCGCACACCGGTGCGGACGTCGAGATCACGCCGCTGTCCTACATGCCGCCGACCTCCGCTGGCCGTCCCTGAGCGTCGTTGACTGATTCAGTCGGGCCCTGACGAGCGTCACTGCTTGTAGGTAGCGGGTTCGACAGGGCAGACTCGCACGCCGGGACGCCTCGGTCTCGCTGGGAGGTCACACGCGTGCGTCAGCTGACAGTCGTCGCGGTCAGCGACGACGGCACTCACCTGCTGCTGGCGAGCAGCAGCGACGCCGCGAAGCCGACCCACGAGATCCTCATCGACGATCGGCTCGCGGCTGCCCTCCGTGGCGACCTCGACAACGGCACCCGGCGCGAGAGCGCCCTGACGCCCAAAGAGATTCAGGCCCGGCTGCGGGCCGGTGACACGCCGGAGCAGGTCGCGAAGGCCGCCAACGTGCCCGTCAACCGGGTGCTGCGGTTCTTCGGCCCGGTCGCGTCGGAACGCGACCGGATCATCACCCAGGCCCAGGCAGCGACGATGCGCCGCACCCGGGGGCCCGCGGCCACGATGACGCTCGGCGAGGCGGTCGAACGCCGGCTCGCCACCACCACTGGCCTGCACCGGGAGAGCGTCGAGTGGACCGCGAAGCGCCGGGAGGACGGCGCCTGGGTGGTTGCGTTGCGCTACACCGCACGGGGCGGCACCCGCAGTGCGGCGTGGCTGTGGCAGCCAGCCGGCCGCGACCTCACCGCGCTCGATCCCGCCGCCACCCGGATCGTGACGGGTGATCAGTCTGGCTCCCGTACTTCGACCGTGTCGGCCGCCACTGCGACGGCATCGGCTCGGACTCGACGGCGCCCCGCGGTGGCCAAGCCTCGCCGGCCGGCGGCGGCGGCAGCAGCAGCAGCCGCGACTCCGGCGGTCGAGGAAGCAGGACCGCCTCGGGTACGACGGGAACCGAAGGCCATCCCGCCGACGCCGACCCGTAGCGGTCGGGTGCCGGTGCCGGCGTGGGATGACGTGCTGTTCGGCGCCGCGCGGCCCGCGACGGATGACGCTGCCGAGCCGCCGGCCGGCGCTACCAAAACCCGGTCGACCCGCACTCCTCCTACTCCCGCCAGTACTCCGGCCAGGGGGCGCCGCCGGTCGTGAGCGACGAGCTCGCCCCCGACCCGTCACCGTCTCGCCATCGCGCGCCGCGCGTCCGCATCCGCGTTGTCGTCGCTGTCGCTGTCGTGATCGCCGTCGGGCTCGTCGCGGTCGGGATAGGCGCGGGCCGCTCCCAGCGCGGCGCGGCTCCCCACGCCCGATCGCCGAGCCGGGCGGCAGCTCCACAACCCGCGGCTGCGACACCGGCGGCAGCCATCCGCGTTGTGCTGGCCCGTCGATCCCGCGCGATCCTGCACCACAACCGTGCGGCGCTGCTCGCGACCATCGACCCGACCCGTCGCCGATTCGCCGCCCGGCAGGGCCGGATGCTGGCAAACCTGCGCCGGGTGCCGCTGGCCGCGTGGTCCTACACGGTCGCCACCACTCGGCCGCGGACCGGATTGCGGGTTCCGACGTACTCGGCGCGGGTGTCCCTGCACTACCGGCTGCGCGGCTTCGACTCGATGCCGACCGACTTGACGCAGTACCCGACGTTCACCGACCGCTCCGGTCGCTGGTACCTCGCCTCGTTGAGCGACCAGGCCGGTCGGGTGTCCGCCACCGAGCTGTGGGATTACGGCCCGGTCGACGTGGTACGACGGCCGCACGTTCTGGTCCTCGGGCCGCCCAGCATGCTGGGCACCATGCACCAGGTGGCCGACGGCTTGCACGACGCGATCCCGCGCGTCACTGCGGTCTGGGGGCAACGGTGGCCCAGGAGAGTCGTGGCCGAGGTGCCCGCCACCCAGCGCGAGCTGGGCGAGATCACCGGGGACCGTGGCGGCGTTGCCCAGCTGGCCGCGCTGAGCAGCGCCGAGATCAGCTCCCGGCCCGGCCGCCCCGCGCCGGTCGGTGACCGGGTGTCCGTGAACCCCAAGCTCTGGCCGTCGCTCGACACGTTGGGTCGTCAGGTCGTGCTCACCCACGAGCTCACCCACGTCGCCAGCCGCGCGGACACCGGCTCGCAGACGCCGCGATGGCTGCAGGAGGGTTTCGCCGACTACGTCGGGTTCGCGGGTTCGGGGGTGCCGGCCGGCGTCATCGCCGCCGAGCTGGGTCGCGGCGTGCGCGCTGGTCGGCGGCCGCGGGAGCTGCCCGGCGACCACCGGTTCGTCGGCTCATCGACGGGGCTGCCGCAGGCCTACCAAGAGGGCTGGCTCGCTTGTCGGTTGATCGCCGCGCGCGCCGGCCAGCGCGGCCTGGTGCGGTTCTACCGGCTGGTCGGCACGTCGACCGCCGGCACCGGGCCGGCGGTGGACCACGCCTTCCATCGCATCCTGCACCTGTCGACGCGGCAGTTCACGGCACTGTGGCGTACCTACGTCCGGCAGCAGCTCGGATGAGCCGGCGGCTGCTCGTCGTCACGAACGACTTCCCGCCGCGGCAAGGCGGGATCCAGTCCTTCGTCCACGGCGTCGTGTCCCGGCTGGACCCCGACCAGGTCGTCGTCCTCACCTCTCGCTGGAAGGGTTGGGAGGACTGGGACGCGACGCAGCCCTACCCGGTCGTGCGCGCGGCGACGTCGGTGCTGCTCCCGAGCCCCCAGGTACGACGGCAGGCGGTCCAGTTGTTCCGCGAGCGCGGCTGCACCGATGTCTGGTTCGGTGCCGCGGCGCCGCTGGGTCTGCTGGCGCCATCCCTGCGTCGGGCCGGCGCCGAGCGGATCGTCGCGACCACGCACGGTCACGAGGCGGGCTGGGCCATCGTCCCCGGTCCGCGTCGGGTGCTACGCCGGATCGCCGGTGGGGTCGACGTCATGACCTACCTGGGGGAGTGGACCCGGCAACGGTTGACGGCTGCGGTCGGGCCGTACACCGATCGGCTGCAGCGTCTGGTGCCCGCCGTGGACGCCGCCCGGTTCACCACGCACCCAGGCGACGATCGGGTACGCCGCGAACTCGGACTGCTGGGCCGGCCGGTCGTGGTCTGCGTGTCGCGGCTGATGCCGCGCAAGGGGCAGGATGTGCTGGCTGAGGCCTGGCCCGACGTCCAGCGCCGGGTTCCCGGCGCCGCCCTGCTGCTGGTGGGCGGCGGCCCGGCGCGACCGCGGATCGAGCGGCTGGCTCAAACCGGCGGGGTCGCCGCCGACGTGCTGCTCGTCGGATCGGTGCCCCACGACGAGCTGCCGGACTGGTACGCCGCCGGCGACGTCTTCGCGATGCCCTGCCGCGAGCGGCTGGGCGGCCTCGACGTGGAAGGCCTCGGAATGGTGTTCCTCGAGGCCGCCGCCTGCGGTCTCCCGATCGTCGCGGGCCGCTCCGGTGGTTCGCCGGACGCCGTCCTCGACGGACGCAGCGGCATCGTCGTCGACGGCCGGTCGGTGACCCAGGTGGCGGACGCCGTGGTCGGGCTACTGACCGATCCGGAGCGGGCAGCGCAGTTCGGCGAATGCGGCCAACGATGGGTAAGCGAGGACTGGACCTGGGAGCGGACGGTCAGCGACCTGAGGAGAATGTTGGGCTGGTAACGGCGACGGGCCGGCCCCCCGACCGACCCGACCGCGTTGCGCGCCTGGATCCCCCTCGTACCCAGTGCTCCAGGGCATCTTGTCGGGTGTCGAACCGAATGTCAGCGGCACGAACGGATGATCCGTTGTGTCCGTTTGGTCTATTGACAGCCGGTCACCGAGTGCTGATGAGCCCGCGCCGCATCGCCGTCATCAACGCCTGCGCCCGGTTGGCGGCCCCGAGCTTGTCGTAGAGCTTCGAGATGTGCGTCTTCGTCGTCGACTCGCTGATGTAGAGCGTCTTGGCGATCTGAGCCACCGCCAGTCCGTCGGCGAGCAGGCCGAGCACCTCGGCCTCACGGGGGGACAGCGGCGGCGCGGGCGGCGTGAGGCGGCGACGCATCGCGTCGGCGAGGTCGGTCGCCGAGAAGGCATCGGGGGCTACGGCGGCGTGCCGGGCCGCCGCGACGACGTCGTCGGCGGGGGCGTCCTTGGCGACGAACGCCGACGCCCCGGCCTCGAGGGCGCCCAGCAGGTGCTCGTCCTCGGCGTACATGGTGAGGACGACGATCCCCAACTGCGGATGGGCGGCGCGCAGCTTGCGGACCGCGTCGATCCCGTTGCCATCCGGCAGTCGTACGTCGATGGTGATGACGTCGGGTGTCTTCGACTCGACGGCCGCCAGCGCATCCGCGACGGTCGCAGCCTCGCCGACGACGGTGAAGTCGTCGGCCCGTTCGAATGCCCGCCGCAATCCCTGCCGAATCAGGTCGTGGTCATCGACCAGCACCACTGATGTCGTCATCCGGACGGCTCCTCGACCCCGATCGGGGACGATTCGGCCGGTTGCCGGGTCCCTGCACGTCGGTCTGTGACGGGCGGCAACTCTACCTCCACCGTGGTACCCGTCGGCGATCGCGAACCGATGCGGACCGAGGTGCGCAGCCGGGCCGCGCGCTCCCGCATGATGGCCAGGCCGACGCTGTCCTCGCGGGGATCGCCCATTCCTCGCCCGTCGTCCTCGATCCGCAGCAACGCTCCCGGCGGGTCGACCTCGAGGCTCACCCACAGGTTGTCCGCGTCGGCGTGCCGGCGCGCGTTGGTGACGGCCTCCTGGGCGATCCGCAGCAGCTCCGCCTCGGTCTCGGCGGGCAGCCGGTCGGCGGCCTCGCTGAGCGACAGGTGCACGGTGAGCCCGGTGGCCCGACCGACCGAACGCACGTAGTCCGACAGCGCCGCACCGAGCCCGCCGTGGGTATCGACGTCGCTGCGCAGGTCGTAGATGGACATCCGGAGCTCGCCGACGATCCGGGAGATCTCAGCCCGCAGCTCGGTGAACTTCTGGTCCAGCCCGGCGACATCCTCCGGCTCCCGCGATCGGGCAGTCGCCGCGACATCGTCGACGACGTACCCGAGGTAGCTCAGCTCCTGGGCGATCCCGTCGTGGATCTCTCGGGCCAGCCGGCGACGCTCCTCGGCGGTCGCGACCCCCCGCACCTCCTCGAAAAGCAGCGCGGTCCCGAGCCGCAGGGCGGCCTCCGCGGCAGCCTCGACCATCGCGTCCTCGGTGTCGGTGAACGCTCCTTCGGTGCTGGTCTCGAGCCCGACCAGGCCGAAGGTCCGCAGCCCGATCATCATCGGGAGCACGACGCCGCTGCCCGGGCCTCCGCTGAGCCGGTAGCCGATCCGGTGAGGACGCTGCGACAGCCAGGCCTCTCCGAACGTCGTCTCCTCATCCACCGCCACGTCCCACGGACTGCGAGGCTCGCCGACCACCGCGAGCGGGGACAGCCGGCTGCTCCCCGTGCGGACCAGCACCGCGCCGCGGTCGAAGCCCTCGATCGCCCGTAGCGACTGCAGCAGGCCTTCCGCGATCGTGACGGTGTCGAGCCCGACGGACAGTTGTCGCGCGACCGGGCGCAGCTGCGCGAGCAGTCGGTAGGCCGCGGCATACGACGGGTCGTCGTACGCCGATGCCCTTGAGACCGCTGCCTGACGCAGCCTCGCGGCCGCCGAGCCCGCCGCGGCCGCGAGCACCGTCCACGTCGCGGCGGCGGCGACGTAGTCAGTGCCGTGGTGGCCGCCCAGCCCGGCTGCGACCAGGGTCAGGGCTGGGAGCGCGGTGGTGAGAACGACACCCGGCGGGCCGACCGCCAGCCCCGCGGCGAATGCCGGGCCGAGCAGGCTCGGGAACAGCGGGCTGTCGTGCGAGCCGGTGAGCAGCACCGCGACGACGCAGACGACGGACTCGATCGCCGGCGCTGCCAGGACGCCGATCGGGTGTTGGGCGAGAGCGCTGGTCAGGACCGCCGCAGCGATGACCACTGCAAGCCACGGCAGGTCGTCCCAGCGGTCGGGGGACAGCAGCGTGAGGACCGCGCACAGCACCAACAACACGATCCGGACCACCATCGTGGCGCCGGATCTGCGGACTGTGGGCTCAGTGACGCGAGCCCGAGTAGATCTGCTCCACCACATCGGCATGGTCGTCCAGGACCACGTTGCGCTTGACCTTCAACGAGGGGGTGAGATGCCCGCTCTCCACGGTCCAGTCCTCCGCCAGGATCCGGAAGGCCTTGATGGCTTCAGCCTTGGACACCGCCTTGTTGGCGTCGTCGATCGCCGCCTGGATGTCCGCCTTGAGGTCGGGGTCGTCGACGAGGTCGGCGACGGTCGCGTCGTCCGGCTTTCCGTGCGAGGACTTCCACGCCGGGAAGGACTCCTCGTCGATGGTCACCAGCGCGGCGATGAACGGCTTCTGGTCACCGACGACCATGCACTGGCTCACCAGCGGATTGGCACGTAGCCGGTCCTCCAGTACGGCGGGCGCGACGTTCTTGCCGCCCGCCGTGACGATGAGTTCCTTCTTGCGCCCGGTGATGGTGAGGAAGCCCTCGTCGTCCAGCGCCCCGATGTCGCCGCTGTGGAACCAACCGCCCTCGAGCGCCTCGGCCGTCGCCTCGTCGTTGTGGTAGTAGCCGGTGAAGATCTGGCCGCCCTTGAGCAGGATCTCGCCGTCCTCGGCGATCTTGACCGTGGACCCGGGGATCGGTCTTCCGACCGTCCCGACCTTCATCGCTCCCGGCCGGTTCACCGTCGCCCCGGCCGTGGTCTCGGTGAGGCCGTATCCCTCGTAGATGGGGATGCCGACACCGCGGAAGAAGTGGCCGAGCCGAGCGCCGAGCGGCGCACCGCCGGAGATGGCACCGTGCGCCTGGCCGCCGAGCGCTGCCCGCAGCTTGGAGTACACGAGAACGTCGAAGATGCGGTGCGGCACTTCCAGCGCGACCCGTCGTACGGCGCTGCCATCGAGGGACTTGCTGTAGTCGATCGCGACCCGCTCCGCGAGGTCGAAGATCGCGCCCTTCCCATCGGCGTGGGCCCGCTGCTTCGCGGTGTTGTAGACCTTCTCGAACACCCGCGGCACCGACAGGATGAACGTCGGCTTGAACACCGCGAGGTCTGGCAGCAGGTTCTTGATGTCGGCGGTGTGCCCCATCCGGACCCGGGCTTGCACGCAGCCCACCTGGATGATGCGGGCGAAGACGTGAGCCAGCGGCAGGAACAGCAGGGTCGACTGGTCTGAGCCGAACATCTCCTCGAGCCCGTCGACGGTGGACGTCGCGTCGAACAGGAAGTTCCCGTGGGTCAGCTCGCAGCCCTTCGGGCGACCGGTGGTGCCCGACGTGTAAATGATCGTGGCCAGGCTCTCGGCACGCAGCGTCCGCCGGCGCTGCTCGATGTCGTCCTCGGTCACGCCCTTCCCGAGCTCGGTGAGCTCGTCGATGCCGCCGGCCTCGATGCCCCACACGTGGATGTCGCCGGTCAGCGTGGCCCGCACCTCGTCGAAGGATTCGCGGTGCGATGCGGTCTCGAGGAAGATCCCGACCGCTCCGGAGTCCGAGACGATCCACTCGACCTGCTCGGTCGAGGAGGTCTCGTAGATCGGGACGGTCACGGCACCCGCGGTCCAGATCGCATAGTCCGCCAGCGTCCACTCGTAGCGGGTCCCGGACATGATGCAGACCCGGTCGCCGGCCTTGATGCCGGCGGCGATGAGCCCGGCGGCCAGCGCCTTGACCTCGGCGGCGAAGTGCTTGGCCGTCACGGGCTGCCAGGCGCCGTTCACCTTCCGGTCGAAGACCACCTCGTCGGGGTGCTCATCGGCGTTCCCGAGCACGGCATCGGTGAGGTTCGCGTCGTCCGGGATGGTGAAATCGGCAGAGACGGAGAACTCGGTCACACGCTCGCTCCTTCACGTCAACCGGCCTCGGCCCGGTTGTGCGGCACCTCACGGTAGTGGGGAACCGCCCACTCGTCAGCCAAGGTGACTTTCAGTCCACCGCCGATCCTGCCGACATTCCTTCCATGACCGGTTCACGCTGCCCTGCCTGCGGCGCGTCGACGCCGGAGACGGCGTCATGGTGCTCGTTGTGTTACACCGACCTGCGCCCGGCGCCGATCGCCGACGTTCCCGCTCCTAGTCCCCGCCCGTCTCAGGTCGCGCCCCCCGCTGGGCTCGACGCCCGGCCGGACCCGCTGACCGCCCCGATCGCCACGCTGCTGGCACCGGCCGAGACCCCGGCGCAGGAGCCGCAGCCCGTCGTGGCGGCTCCCGTCGTACCCGCGGCCGCGGTACCCGCCGCTGCGGAGCCGCTTCCCGCGGTCGTCACGGCCGACCCCGAGATCGACCCGGCCGAGACCGTGACCTGGCCGTGCCAGCGCTGCGGCGCCGGCGTGGCTCTGGCCCTGGACTCCT
>DATAVK010000089.1:0-2661 GCA_036267755.1 Mycobacteriales bacterium | reverse complement strand
AGCCGCATCGCGGCGGCGATGCTGAAGTCGTCGGGGAAGCCGTAGCCGGACCGGAAGGTGAGCAGATCGAACACGGTGATCGGCCGCGCGGCCGGGACCACGTCCTCGATCGGGCCGGTGCGGGTGCGCACCACCGACGGCGCGGCCAGTTCGGGCAGCCACCGGGAGATCGGGTCGTCCAGCCCGACGCGGCCCTCGTCGACGAGGATCATGACCGCCACCGCCGCGATCGGCTTGGTGATCGAGGCGATGCGGAAGATCGAGTCCCTGGCCATCGGCGCGGTGCCTTCGACGTCGGCGGACCCGACGGCCGCTACCTCGACGCGGTCGCCGCGAGCCACCAGGGCCACCGCTCCCGGCACCGACCCGTTGCTGACGTGCGTCTCGAGCATGGCTCGCAGGTTGGTCATCGGTCCGCCCTTTCCGGAGTTCGTCGGTCACCGGTGAGTCGGAGCCGTCCGCCCGAGTTTGCGGTCGCGTCACACAGACCCAGCCCAGGTCGCACAGAGGTTGCAGTGTCTGTGCGGGCTGGGCTGGGTCTGTGCGAGCCGTGACTTCGGCCGGACCGACGGTGGCGGCTGACGTGCGGCCGCCACCGGGGACTGGTCAGTAGTAGTGCCGTCTCCCACCAATACCCCGGCCGACGGCGCCCAGTACAGCCAGGACGGCGCCGACGATGAGGAGGATGATTCCGACGGTCGTCAGGATGGAGATGTGCAGTAAGAATCCGGCGATCAGCAGGATGAGACCGAGAACGATCATGGTACCTCCGGTTTGCGGTGCCCCCCGCCCACCTAGAGTGATCACATCGAGTAGCGAGCGCTACGTAACTGGCGGATACCCGGATTCCCCTGGTTTCAATCGGGAGCCGTGGCGCGTCAGGTGCGGGCCAGTCGAGGCTCGTCGGCCCGCACGATGGTGCCGAGCACCTCGTTGAAGGCCTCGGTCGAACTGGGGTGGGTGTAGATCGCGTCGCGGAGTTCGGCCGCCCTGATCCGGTGCCGCATGGCCAGCGCGACAGTGTTGATGAGCTCCTGCGCGTCGACGCTCAGTAGGGCGGCACCGAGGATCTCGTCGGTCTCGGCGTCGATCACGAACTTCATCACGCCTCGGGTCTCCTCGACGGCGTAGGCGCGGGGCATCGCCACGATGTCGGCGACGGCTTCCCTCCCGATCCTGACCCGGTGGCCGGCTTCCCTGGCCGCCTTCTCGGTCAGCCCGACGGTGGCGAGCGGCGGGGTCATGAACAGGGTCTGGGGGACCGCGACGCGGTCCGCCGTCGAGCGCCGGCCGTCGCCGATGAGCTGGTCCAGGACGATCCGGCTGTCGTCGAGGGAGATGTAGGTGAACTGCGGCCCGCCGTTGACGTCACCGAGGGCGTAGATGTGCGGCTGGCTGGTGCGCAGGTACTCGTCGACCTCGACCGCCCCGTGGCCGGTGGTGCGGACCCCGGCGGCAGCCAGCCCGAGGTCGCGGGTCGCCGGCGCACGGCCGGTGGCGGCCAGGACGGCGTCGACCTCGAGGGTGTGCCGCCGGTCGACCTGCTCGTAGCTGACGGTTGCCGCGTTCGCACCGTCGCGGACCTCGGCGACGTGCGCCCCCAGGACGAACTCGACGCCCTCGTCGGTGAGGATGCCCGCCGCGGCGGAGGCGACGTCGTCGTCCTCGCGGCCCAGGATCTTCTCGGCGGACTCCAGGACGGTGACCCGCGAGCCGAACTGGCGGTAGATCGAGGCGAACTCGATTCCGAGGTAGCCGCCGCCCACGATCGCCAGCCGCGCGGGCAGTGTCGTCGTGTGGATCAGGTCGGTGCTGGTCACGGTGTATCTGCTGGCGCGGAGGCCGGGGATGTCGGGGATGACCGGTTGGGAGCCGGTATTGATCAGGATGGTCTCGGCGGTGATCGTGACGGCGTCGCTGCCCGCTCCGACCTCGACGGTGTGCGGGTCGGTGAACGTGGCCCGGCCGGTGACCACCGTGACCGTGTCGGCGCCGTTCAGCGCGTCGTAGTTGCCGCCGCGGAACAGCGTGGTCAGTGTCTGGACGTCGGTGACGGAGCGCTCGTACCACTCCTGCGCCGGGTCGTCCGCGCGGCGCTTGCGGGAGTGGTGGACCAGCGCCTTGGTCGGCACGCAGCCGACGTTGGGGCAGGTGCCGCCGTACATCTGGTCGGACTGCTCAACGAGCACGACGCGCTTGCCGAGGCCGCCCATCGTCGCGGCCACCGCCTTGCCACCCTTCCCGAAACCGATGACGAGGACATCGGCGTGCAGGGCGTTGTTCGTGGTGTCCATAGCTCCTGACTCCTTGGTGCGAGAGTGTCGAGTCGAACCGGGCTAGACAGCGACCCGGCCGCCGTCGACCGGCAGGACCGCTCCGTGCACGAAGCTCGACCGCCCGGTGGCCAGGAAGACGATGGCGTCGGCGATCTCCTCCGGGGACCCGGGGCGCCCGGCCGGCCCGGCGGCGGCCAGCTCGTCGAGTGCCTCGCCCATCGCCGCGGTGCCCTCGGTGCGGGTCGGGCCGGGGCTGACCGCGTTGACCCGGACACCGCGCGGGCCGTACTCGGCGGCCCAGGACTTGGTCAGCAGGACCAGCGCGGCCTTGCTCGAGCCGTACAGGCCCATGCCGGCGGCACCGAACTCGGCGACCATCGTGGTG
>DATAVK010000088.1:0-22654 GCA_036267755.1 Mycobacteriales bacterium | reverse complement strand
GTGCGCACCCTGTCCTGGCTGCCGCCGGACAAGCAGCAACGCACCGCGAAGCAGACCCTCGAGATCTACGCGCCGCTGGCGCACCGGCTGGGCATGAACGCGATCAAGTGGGAGCTCGAGGACCTGTCGTTCGCGACGCTCTACCCGAAGCGGTACGACGAAATCGTGCGGCTGGTCGCGGAGCGCGCGCCGTCGCGCGACACCTACCTGTCGACGACGAGCGACATCGTGATGGCGGAGCTCAAGGCCGCGAAGATCAAGGCGACGGTCGTCGGGCGTCCGAAGCACTACTACTCGATCTACCAGAAGATGATCGTCCGGGGTCGCGACTTCGCCGACATCTACGACCTGGTGGGACTGCGCATCCTCGTGGAGAGCGAGCGCGACTGCTACGGCGTGCTGGGGATCATCCACACGCTGTGGTCACCGGTTCCCGGCCGGTTCAAGGACTACATCGCGATGCCGAAGTTCACCCTCTACCAGTCGCTGCACACCACCGTGATCGGGCCGCAGGGCAACCCGGTCGAGGTGCAGATCCGCACCTTCCAGATGGACCGCCGCGCGGAGTACGGCATTGCGGCCCACTGGAAGTACAAGGAGTCGCAGGGCGCCTCCGGTCAGGACATGACGTGGCTCCGCCAGCTCGTCGACTGGCAGCGGGAGACTCAGGATCCGGGGGAGTTCCTCGACTCGTTGCGCTTCGACCTGCATGCGCAGGAAACATTCGTCTTCACTCCCAAGGGTGACGTCATCGCGCTGCCTGCGAACGCCACGCCGGTGGACTTTGCCTACGCGGTCCACACCGAGGTGGGACACCGATGTATCGGCGCGCGCGTCAACGGTCGGCTGGTGCCGCTCGAGTCTCAGCTCGACAACGGCGATGTGGTCGAGGTCTTCACCTCCAAGGCGGAGACTGCCGGACCGAGCCGCGACTGGATGTCGTTCGTCACCTCGCCGCGGGCCCGTAACAAGATCCGTCAGTGGTTCGCCCGCGAGCGTCGCGAGGACGCGATCGATCTCGGCAAGGACGCGATCAGCCGTGCGATGCGCAAGGCCGGCTTGCCGCTCCAACGCCTGATGGGTGGCGACGCCCTGGTCACGCTCGCTCGTGACCTGCGCTTCGCCGACGTGTCGGCGCTGTACGCCGCAGTCGGTGAAAACCACATGTCCGCGCAGTCTGTGGTGCAACGCCTCGTCGCCGGGCTGGGTGGTCCCGAGGGCGCCGTCGAGGACATCGCCGAGACCGCGACCCCGACCCGCAACACGACCCGGGTCCGGCCTGGCGGCGATCCCGGCGTACATGTGAAGGGTGCGCCTGACGTCTGGGCGAAGCTCGCGCGCTGCTGCACGCCGGTGCCGGGCGATGCGATCGTCGGATTCGTCACGCGCGGCAATGGCGTCTCGGTCCACCGCGACGACTGCCCGAACGTGGGCAGCCTGTCGACCCAGCCGGAGCGGATGCAAGAGGTCGAGTGGGCGCCGACGTCAGGATCGGTGTTCCTCGTCGCGATTCAAGTCGAGGCGCTTGACCGGAACCGGCTGCTCTCCGACGTGACCCGGGTCCTGTCGGACGCCCACGTCAACATCCTGTCGGCGGCGGTCTCGACGACCCGCGACCGGGTCGCGATCTCGAAGTTCACCTTCGAGATGGGCGACACCAAGCACCTCGGTCACCTGCTGCGGTTGGTCCGCGGCGTCGAAGGTGTGTACGACGTCTATCGCGTGACCTCCGGCGCCTGACCTGACTCCGGTCGCGCCCGCGGACGTGGCTTGGATTGACACCCGGCACTAGGGTCAGCGCCGTGCGAGGCTCTCGAGCTGTCGGCGTCCTGTCCCTATGTGCTGCGCTGTGCCTAGCCTGGGCCCTCCCCGCGGCCGCTGGTGCTGGTGGCGCGGCTGGTCTGCCGGTGACCCATGGCGGATCCTCGGCGGCGACACTGCGGATCGGGACGCTGGTGCTGAAACGCTGCACCGTCATGCCGCACGCCTACTGCGGGCACATCCGCAGGGCGTGGGATCCGAGCGGCCAGGTCAAGGGCGATCTCTCGGTGGGGTTCGCCTTCGTCCCGGCGAGCGATCACCACGATCCGGTGCTCGGGACCGTCGTACCGCACGAGGGTGGCCCGGGATACAGCACGACTAGCTCCGGCGTGGACTACGCCGCGATGTACGGCTCGTTGTTGCACCGTCGCAACCTGTTGCTGGTCGATCAGCGCGGGACCGGACGCAGCGCAGCGATCGACTGCCCCAAGCTGCAGAACCTGCACGGCGCGTACGACGTGGCCGCGCGCGCCTGCGGGCGCTCACTCGGCTCGCACGCTGACCTCTACGGGAGCACGCTGTCCGCCGACGACGAGTCGGCCGTGATCACGGCGCTTCAGCTCGGCAAGGTCGCGCTCTACGGCGACTCGTACGGCACCTTCTACACCGAGGTGTTCGCCGGGCGGCACCCCGACCAGGTGCGCAGCATCGTGCTGGACAGCGCCTACCCGACCACGGGCGAGACCCAGTGGTACCCCACCCAGACGCCCGCGATGCGGCACTCGCTCGACACCGCTTGCCGCCGGGCGCCGGCGTGTCGATCAGCCGCCGGGTCGCCGGTGGGACTGCTGCGCAAGGTGCTCCATCAGGTACGGCGATCGCCGTACCGGGGGATCGCCTATGACGCCGATGGTGTGCGCCACCAGGCCGTCGTCACGGGGGCAGCATTGGTGGCCGTCGCTTTCGGCGCGACGTACGGCCCGGAGTACTACCGGGAGTTCGCCGCCGCGTTGCGGTCTGCGTTGCACGGCGACCATGAGCCGTTGCTGCGGTTGGTGGCCGAGAACGTCGACGCGTCCTCGTACGACGGTGCGGCATCGGCGTACAGCGAAGGGCTCGACGCGGCGGTCACGTGTGCGGATTACCCGCAGCTGTACAACATGGCGGATCCGCCGGCGAAGCGGCTCAAGGAGTACCGGGCCGCGGTTCGGCTCGAGCAGAAGACGCACCCGCACGTCTACGCGCCGTTCACGATCCAGGAGTACCTGCACTCGGTGTGGGAGGAGGCGAACTGGTGCCTGAAGTGGCCGTCGCCGTCTGCCGAGCACCCGGCCGCGCCGCCCGCGCCGCCGTCCGGACACTATCCCTCGGTGCCGACGCTGATCCTGTCCGGTGAGCTCGACTCGATCACCACGCCGGCAGAGGGCGCCCTGGTCGCGGCGAAGTTTCCGAAGTCTCACCAGGTGATCATCGCCAACAGCTTCCACGTCACGGCCGAGGACGACACCGACGGCTGCGGCAGCTCGATCCTGCGCCGCTTCGTCGCCCATCCCAACCGACGCCTGACGGCAGCGGACCTGAAATGCGCCCATCGCGTCCCGCCGGTCCGGGCGCTGGGCCGCTACCGCGAGTCGTTCACAGCGACCGCCGCGGCGGGCGCTCGATCCGGCAACCAGGTCGACGCCCTGGGCCGCCGGGCGGCCGAGACCGCGGCAGAGACCGTCGCCGACCTGCAGGACCGCTGGTTCAACAACTACTCAGGCGTCGGCGTCGGACTGTACGGCGGAACGTGGAGTTACGGCGGCGGTCACGTCGTACGGTTCCGGCTGCACAAGGTTCGGCTGACCCGTGATCTCGAGGTGAGCGGTCGGGTCGTGTGGTCGACCTACGGGCACCGGGTGACCGCCCGGCTGACCCTGCGGCGGGTGACGCGCTCGGGTCGGGTGGTGACCGGATCACCTGTCGACGGCACGGTCTCGGGCCATTGGAACACCCGCAAGCGAGGAGCGGTCGCCGTTCTGACCGGCGACCTGGGTGGTCGTCGACTGCACGCCAGCATGCGAGCTCCCTGAGCATTTGTGAGGGTTCCCAACCGGCTCGCGCCGCTATAGCGTCCGAACCACCAGTGCTGGGCCGGATCGCACCACAAGAAATCAGGACAAAGCATGATTCCGCGTCCGGTTCGCCATGCCCTTCTTGTCGGCAGCGCCAGCCTGTTGTGCGTCGCCACCGCCTTGGTCGGCTCCGCATCCGCGAGACCCGCCTCGGTCACCAAAGGCTCACCGCAACCTGAGTTGAAACCGTTCACGTTGGCAGCAAAGGACTTCAACGGCGGCGGAAGTGTCGCAATCCTGCCCAGCGGCACGCTGCTTGCGGCCTATGACGTCCCGACCGCGGATCATCGGGGTGCGACGAAAGTCTGCATCCTGCCGCGCTCGGGCCGTGCCTGCGCAACGGCGTCGCCAACGATCGTGCCTCCCAGCGGTGCGAGCAACACGACCAACGGCGTCCCGCAGGTAGTTGTGGTGTCGGCCAAACTTGTCGAGCTGTTGGTCTACGACTCAACGACCGGCGATGAGCTATACACCTCCACGAATGGGGGCAGCGTCTTCGGATCGCCGGTTCACGTTGGATCTCTCGACGTCGACGAGGCCGCCCTTGTCGGCAGCGACATTGTGTTCAGCCCGAACAACGGCCTGGATGGCGCCGAGGCGCAAAGCGTCTCGGTCGACGCGCCGGCTTCTAGTTCCCCGGCTATCACAAGTAGCGCGGAGGCGGAGAGCATCGGCGACGGCTCATACAAGGGCGGCGCACTCGTGGTGGACGGCAGCTTCGACGACGGAGTGATTGTCGGCTACGCCGCGGCCGGCAAGAACTTCAACTCGTCGTCGTCGTACACCAAGGTCGGCACCTTCAAGAACGAGGACTTCCTGGGGATTTCTGGCGATGCGCTGCTCACCCAGAGCACGACAGGTGCGACGCCGGTTCGGCTGCGAGTGTTCAACGGGACCAGCTTCGGCGCGGCCCACACGGTTCCGCATGGCTCTGGCGCTGGCCCCGAGAACTACGTGGTCGATCGGGATCCGCGCGGTGAGATCCACGTCTTCACAGTCTTGGCTGCGAACAGCTACAACCTGGAGGAGCAGTCGACATCGACAGGCGCCCACTGGACGAGCCAGCAGGTGCTCTCGAATGCCGTGAACAGCGACAGCTTCAACGGCGGCCTGGATGCCACCGGCAGCGGCATCATCCTCGGCACCAACGCCGACGGCGGCAAGGCCACCGCCTACCCGGTCCTGGCCCGGCAGAGCGTCACGTTCAAACTCAGCAAGTCGAGCGTCAAGAAGGGCAAGAAGATCACGGCCAGGGGTAAGGCGCGGCCGGCCAAGAAGGGCCGCAAGGTCACCCTGGAGAAGCTCGAACATGGGCTATGGCACAGCGTGGCGAAGACCAAGGAGTCAAAGACCGGCGCATTCAAGTTCAGGATCAAGGCCAGCAAGGTCGGGCACATCAAGTACCGGGCCGTCGCTGCGGACACCGCAGGATTCCTGCAGTTCGGCTACTCGGTTGGTCGCTCGTTGAAGGTCAAGAAGTAGTTCTCGTCGACTTGTCAGGGCCCTCGGCCCATCCGCGCGCTCGGCGGCCCTGACAAGTCGGAGGCTGCCTGGTTAGGCCTTGACCGACTTCACTGTGACGAGGAACACCAGCGTGTCGTTGGGAGCGATGGCGCCGGAGCCCTGGGTGCCGTAGGCCTCGGATGCCGGGATGACGAGCTCCCGGATGCCGCCTGCCTTGACTCCGATCAGCCCCTTGTTCCAGCCGGTGATCACCGCGGCCTTGCCCAGCGGCTTCACGGTGAACGGCTTGCCACCATCCTTGTACGTCGCATCGAAGACCTTGCCGGTGTCACACGAGACGCCGATGTAGTCGACGGACAGGCTGGACCCTGCCTTGGCGGCCGGGCCGTGGCCCTTCTTGACGTCCTTGATGACGAGCTTGCCGGTCAGCTTGCCCTTGGGTTGCGGGATCGTCGGCTGGCCCTTGGCGGTCGGGTTGGGCGAGATCTTCGCGCACTTCACCGGTGCCTTCGCCGCCGCCGCAGTCGGCGTGACGGAGGGGGTCGCGGCTGCCGCCGGCGACACCGCGGCGGACGGTTTCTTCGACGAGCTACCCCCGGCGAAGTGGACGATCAGAAAGATGCCGACGGCCAGCACGGCCGCCGTACCGATCGCTGCTCCGGCCCAGGTGCTGCGCTTCTTCGCCTTGGCCCGACGCTCCAGCTCACGCTGTCGGCGACGTTCAAAGCGGCGTCGGGCGAGCTCGCGCTCGCGGCGGCGGCTGGTCGCCACGTGGGTCCTCCAGAGCTCAGGGAAACGGCCGCGACGATTCTAGGAGCCGCTCGGTAGGCTGACCTTAAGCCTCCCTGAAAGGATCATGTGTGCTCGTCGCTGGCTTCCCTGCCGGCCCCTGGCAAACCAACTGCTGGGTGGTCGCCCCTGATCGCGGCGAGCAGTGCGTGGTCATCGACCCTGGCCACGGTGCCGAGGGTCCGCTGGACGACGTCCTCTTGGAGTTCGGCTTGCAGCCCGTCGCGGTGCTGCTCACCCACGGCCACGTCGACCACACCTGGTCGGTCGCTCCGGTCTGCGGCGCCAAGAACGTCCCGGCGCTGATCCACCCGGCCGACCGCGCGATGCTCACCAACCCGAACTCCGGTCTTGGCATGCCCCCGGGTACGCCGATCCTCGGGAGGCTCGAGTGGGCCGAGCCGGACGACGTCCGCGAGCTCGCCGACGGCGAGCTGCTGAGCCTCGCGGGGATGTCGATGCGCGTCGATTCCACGCCCGGGCACACGCCGGGATCGGTCACCTTCACCTCCGGCTCGGAGTTCTTCTCCGGCGACCTGCTCTTCGCGGGGTCGATCGGGCGCACCGACCTGCCTGGCGGCTCGTTCGAGCAGCAGCTCGAGTCGTTGGCGGCCGTCCCGCTCGCGCTCCCCGACGAGACCGTCGTACGGCCGGGTCACGGTCCTGACACGACGATCGGGCACGAGCGCGCGACCAACCCGTTCCTGACGGACCTGGTCGCCGCCCCGCCCGTCACCCGCGGCCTGTGACCTGATGGCCCGTCCCATGCCGATGTCCGGCTTTCCCGAATGGCTGCCGCGCGAGCGTCTCGTCGAGCAGTACGTCGTCGACACCGTCCGTGAGGTCTTCGAGCTCCACGGCTTCACCTCGATCGAGACCCGCGCCGTCGAGCCACTCGACCAGCTGCTGCGCAAGGGCGAGACCGACAAGGAGATCTACCTGCTGCGCCGGCTGCAGGCGGAGGACGACGGCGATTCCGACAGCCGCCTCGGGCTGCACTTCGACCTGACCGTCCCGTTCGCCCGCTACGTGCTCGAGAACGCCGGCAAGCTCGACTTCCCGCTGCGGCGCTACCAGATCCAGAAGGCGTGGCGCGGTGAACGGCCGCAGGAGGGTCGCTACCGCGAGTTCCTCCAGGCCGATATCGACGTCATCGACCGTGACACGTTGCCGTTCCACTACGAGGTCGAGCTGCCGCTGGTCATGGCGGATGCGTTGGCCAGGCTTCCGATCCCCGCGGTGTCGATGCACGTGAACAACCGCCGGATCCCGGAGGGCTTCTACCGAGGTATCGGGATCGACGACCCGATGGCCGTACTCCGCAACGTGGACAAGCTGGGCAAGGTCGGCGCGGCGGGTGTCCACAAGATGCTCGTCGAGACCGTCGGCTGCACCCCGGCGCAGGCCGACGCGTGCCTCGCGCTCGCCGAGATCCGCACCGAGGACGGCTCATTCGTGGACCAGGTCAAGGCACTCGGCGCGAGCAACGAACTACTCGAGCAGGGCCTGGAGGAGCTGGCCCGGGTCATCGAGGCAGGTCGCGAGCACGCGCCCGGCCTGCTCGTCGCCGACCTGTCGATCGCCCGCGGGCTCGACTACTACACCGGCACGGTCTACGAGACGACGATGGTCGGCGCCGAGAAGCTCGGCTCGATCTGCTCGGGCGGCCGGTACGACGCACTGGCCAGCGACGGCGAGACGACCTACCCGGGCGTGGGACTGTCGTTCGGCGTCACCCGACTGCTGGCCCGGCTCATCGGTCAGGGCACGGCGCAAGCCAGCCGGTCGGTCCCGACCTGCGTGCTCGTCGCGCTGCCCGACGAGGAATCCCGGCCGCGCTGTCAGCGAATCGCGGCGGCCCTGCGTTCCCGCGGAATCGCCAGCCACGTCGCTCCCGAGGCGGAGAAGTACGGTAAACAGATCCGCTTCGCGCAACGCCGAGGGATCCCGTTCGTGTGGTTCCCGCAGCCCGACGGCGGCGAGCAGGTGCGTGACATCCGCAGCGGCGAGCAGATGGACGCCGACAGCGACACGTGGGAGCCACCGGCGATCGACCGACGGCCCCAGATCAGCGACGTCAGCACCAACCAGGAGGAGTCATGATCCGCAGCCACGACGCCGGCGGCTTGCGCGCCGCGGACGTCGACGCCGAGGTCGTGCTCGCCGGCTGGGTGGCGCGACGTCGCGACCACGGCGGGGTCACGTTCCTGGACATCCGCGACGCCAGCGGCGTCGTCCAGGTCGTCTGCCGCGACCTGCCGGAGGTGCACGACTTGCGCAGCGAGTGGTGCGTCTCCATCGCCGGCCGGATGGCTCGGCGAGGCGAGGCGAACGTCAACCCCAACCTCGCGACCGGCGAGGTCGAGGTGGTCGCCTCGGCGGTGACCGTCCTCAGTGAGAGCGAGCCGGTGCCGTTCCCGATCGACGGGGTCGACGAGATCGAGTCCGGCGTCGACGAGATGTTGCGCTGGAAGTACCGCTACCTCGACCTGCGTCGCAGCGGTCCGGCGCGGGCGCTGCGGACCCGGTCGCGCATCGTCTCCCTGATCCGCCGCGTGATGGAGGCGCACGACTTCGTCGACGTCGAGACGCCGTACCTGACCCGATCGACACCCGAGGGAGCGCGCGACTTCCTGGTTCCGGTCCGGCTGCAGCCCGGTCACTGGTATGCCTTGCCGCAGTCGCCGCAGCTGTTCAAGCAGCTGCTGATGGTCGCTGGCCTCGAGCGCTACTACCAGATCGCGCGGTGCTTCCGGGACGAGGACAGCCGGGCCGACCGGACGCCGGAGTTCACCCAGCTCGACATTGAGATGTCGTTCCTCGACGAGGAGGATGTCTACGCCCTGGCCGAGGAGCTGATCGCGACCCTGTGGCGCGAGGTCCTCGACGTGGAGCTGCCGGTCCCGTTCCCTCGGATGACGTACGCCGAATCGATGCGGCGCTACGGCTCGGACAAGCCCGACCTGCGGCTCGATCTTGAGCTCGTCGACCTCACCAATCACATGGCGGGCACCGAGTTCCGGGTGTTCCAGGCCGAGCACGTCGGCGCCGTGGTGGTGCCGGGAGGTGCGTCGTACACCCGCAAGGAGCTCGACGCCTGGCAGGAGTGGGCGCGCTCCCGGGGCGGCAAGGGCATCGCCTGGCTGCTGGTGCCGACCGATGGGGAGCTGCGCGGCTCGGTCACCAAGCTCGAGTCGGAGCGGTTGGCGTCGCTGCCCGAAGCCGCCGGGGCGAAGCCTGGTGACGCGATCCTGTTTGCTGCCGGGCCGCGACGGAGCACGGTCGAGCTGCTGGGTGCCCTCCGGCTCGCGGTCGGACGGCAGCAGGGGCTGCTCCGCGAGGACGAGTGGCGCTTCCTGTGGGTCGTCGAGGCGCCGATGTTCGAGCCGACGTCCGAGGACAATCAGGGGCTGGGCGGCTGGACCGCCGTGCACCACCCGTTCACCGCGCCGACCGATGCGTGGGCGGCGAGCTTCCAGGACGACCCCGAGCACGCCTTGGCTCGGGCGTACGACGTGGTCGGCAACGGCATCGAGCTGGGTGGCGGGTCGATCCGTATCCATCGCCACGAGATGCAGCAACGCGTCTTCGACACCATCGGGCTGAGCCGTGACGAAGCGCAGTCGAAGTTCGGCTTCCTGCTCGAGGCCTTCAACTACGGCCCGCCGCCGCACGGCGGCATTGCCTTCGGTCTCGACCGGCTGGCCGCCGTGCTCGCCGGAACGGACGCGATCCGCGAGGTGATGGCCTTCCCGAAGGCCTCCAGCGGCGGCGATCCGCTGACCGGTGCGCCCACGCCGATCACACCGTTGCAGCGCAAGGAAGCCGGCATCGACGCGACCCCGGATACCGACTGACTTGTCAGTACCGGCCACGCTCGCCGCGGGGCCGAGGGTCCTGACAAGTCGTCGGCGGCTCTAGGCTCGTCGGCGTGGCCGGGGACCTGTTTACTGCGGCCGCCGACGACGCGGCGGCCGCGACTGCCCCGCTGGCCGCCCGGATGCGGCCCACCACGATCGACGAGGTCGTCGGCCAGCAGCACCTGCTCGGACCGGGCGCGCCGCTCCGGCAGCTGGTCGAGGGCGGCGGGACCACCAGCGTGCTGCTGTGGGGCCCGCCCGGTAGCGGCAAGACGACCATCGCCCGGCTGCTGGCCCACGGTCGGCTGTTCGTGGAGCTCTCCGCGGTCACGGCTGGCGTGAAGGACGTCCGCGCGGCGATCGACGCCGCCAAGGAGCGGCTGTCGTTCCACGGCGAGCGCACCGTGCTGTTCGTCGACGAGGTGCACCGCTTCTCCAAGTCGCAGCAGGACGCGTTGCTCCCCGGCGTGGAGGCCGGCCTGGTCACCTTCGTGGGAGCGACGACCGAGAACCCGTTCTTCTCGGTCATCTCGCCGCTGCTGTCCCGGTCGCTGTTGCTCACCTTGCAGCCGCTGACCGACGACGACATTCGGGAGCTGATAGGGCGGGCACTCGTCGACGAGCGAGGACTCGGCGGCCGGCTGACGTTGTCCGATGAGGGGCTCGAGCATCTGCTGCGGCTCTCGGACGGCGACGCGCGGCGGGCACTGACCGCGCTCGACGCCGCGGCCGGTGCCGCGCTGGCCCTCGACCGGGAGACCATCGATCTCGAGCTGCTCGAGCAGGCGGTCGACCGCGCGGCGGTGCGCTACGACCGGCAGGGCGACCAGCACTACGACGTCACCAGCGCCTTCATCAAGAGCATCCGGGGCAGCGACGTCGACGCCTCGCTGCACTACCTGGCCCGGATGCTCGAGGCGGGGGAGGACCCACGGTTCATCGCCCGCCGGCTGGTCATCCTCGCCAGCGAGGACGTCGGCCTCGCCGAACCGCAGGCGCTGCTGGTCGCGGTAGCCGCCGCGCAGGCACTCGAGATGATCGGTCTCCCCGAGGCGCGCCTCAACCTTGCCCAGGCGACGATCCACCTCGCGCTGAGCCCGAAGAGCAATGCCGTCATTACAGCCATCAACGCCGCGCAGGCCGACGTGCGAGAAGGTCTGGCCGGTTCGGTGCCGGCGCACCTGCGCGACGCTCACTACCCGGGCGCAAAGCGGTTACAGCACGGCGCCGGCTACCGATACCCTCATGACGCCCCCGGCGGCCTGGTCGAGCAGCAGTACCCACCCGACGAGATCGTCGGCCGGGACTACTACCGTCCCTCCGGCAGGGGCGCCGAACGAGCAGCGGCGGAGCGGCTCGAGGTGCTACGGACAGCGGTCCGTGGCGGCGACGATGGTGAGGAGCGGTAGCGCATGGTGGTCCAGGCGAGCGGTGGGCTGTCCGGTGGCGCGGTCGCGGGACTGATCGTCGCCGTCTTCTGGGGCGTGCTGGTCTGCTTCCTGGCCTACGTCTTGATCAAGCTCGGCAAGGTCATCGGCGAGGCGGCCAAGCTCGTCTCGGGCGTGGCCGACCAGACCGTGCCGTTGCTCGGAGAGGTCACTACCTCGGTGGTCCACGTCAACGCCGAGCTCACCCGGGTCGACACGATCACGGCGAACGTGGAGGACATCTCCAGCAACGCCAAGGCACTGACGTCGCTGTTCGCGGCCACGCTGGGCTCCCCGATCATCAAGGTTGCCGCGTTCTCCTACGGCGTACGACGGACGTTCGTCAGCCGGCGTGAGGAGGATGTCCGCAAGCGGGTGAAGAGCGAGCTCAAGGCCGAGAAGGGGAGCAAGCGCACGGCCCGCAAGGCCGGCCGATGAGACGGATGTTCTATGTCGCCCTCGGGGCGACCGTCGGCGTGCTCGTCGTACGACGGGTCAGCAACGCGGCGGCCAAGTGGACGCCCGAGGGCCTGGCCGTGCAGGCGAGCGGCGTGAGCGACCGGGTGACCCAGTGGTGGGCGCTGGTCCAGCAAGGTGCGGCCGAGCGAGAGACCGAGCTGCGTGACGCGCTCGGTCTGGACTCAGGCGCGGAGGACGCCGGGCCGTGAACTCCGCCGAGATCAAGGAACGCTTCCTGCGTTTCTTCGCCGATCGAGGGCATGAGATCGTCCCGTCGGCGTCCCTGGTCGCCGACGATCCGACGTTGCTCCTGGTCAACGCGGGGATGGTGCCGTTCAAGCCGTACTTCCTCGGTGAGCAGCCGCCACCGTGGCGGCTGGCGACGAGCGTTCAGAAGTGCGTCCGGACCGCAGACATCGACATCGTCGGCACCAACACCCGGAACCTGTCCTTCTTTCAGATGGCGGGCAACTTCTCCTTCGGTGACTACTTCAAGGCTGGGGTCATCCCTTACGCCTGGGAGCTGCTGACCTCGAGCGTCGACGCGGGCGGTTTCGGGCTCGACCCGGAGCGGCTCTGGGCGACCGTGTACCTCGACGACGACGAGGCGTTCCGGGTTTGGACCGAGGTCGTCGGGCTCCCGCCCGAGCGGGTGCAGCGCCGCGGCAAGGAAGACAACTACTGGCACATGGGCGTCGCCGGCCCTGGCGGCCCCTCGTCGGAGATCTACTACGACCGCGGCCCCGAGCACGGCGCCGAGGGCGGCCCGATCGTCGATGAGGAGCGCTATCTCGAGGTCTGGAACCTCGTCTTCATGCAGGACGTGCTGAGCGCCGCCCGCAGCAAGTCCGACTTCGACGTGGCTGGCGAGCTCCCGACGAAGAACATCGACACCGGGCTCGGCATCGAGCGAATGGCCATCCTGCTGCAGGGCGTCGACAACGCGTTCGAAACCGACCTGCTGGCCCCGATCCTGGACCTCGCGGCGACCATCACCGAGGTGCAGTACGGGACCGATCACGACTCCGATGTGCGGCTGCGGGTGATCGCCGATCACACCCGGACCGCGACCATGCTCATCGCCGACGGCGTGACGCCGAGCAACGAAGGCCGCGGCTACGTGTTGCGACGGATGCTTCGCCGCGTCGTCCGGATGCTTCGACTGCTCGGCGCGGAGCAGCCGGCGCTCGGCGAGCTGGTCGGCAAGGCGTGCGACGTCATGGCCCCGTCGTACTCCGAGGTGGGCGAGTCCCGCGAACGTGTCGTCAGCGTGGCGGTCAAGGAAGAAACGACGTTCCTCGCGACGCTGCGCAGCGGCTCGGCGCTGTTCGACCGGATCGCCGACGAGGTCCGCTCCGGCGGCGGCTCGCAGCTGCCCGGCGACCAGGCGTTCCAGCTGCACGACACCTTCGGCTTCCCGATCGACCTCACCCTGGAGATGGCGCGGGAGCAGGGCCTGAGCGTCGACGAGGACGGCTTCCGCCGGCTGATGGACGAGCAGCGCAAGCGTGCCCAGCGCGACACCCGGGAACGCAAGAGCGGCATCGCCGACGTCGCTGTCTATAAGCAGCTGGGCGAGCGCAGCGGCCCGACGGAGTTCACCGGGTACGACGAAACCGAGGCCGAAGGTCAGCTGCGTGGCTTGCTCGTCGACGGGCAGATCGTGGACTCCGCCGTCGAGGGCGACCACGTCGAGCTCACGCTGGACCGGACGCCGTTCTACGCCGAAGGCGGCGGACAGCTGGCCGACCACGGCCGGATCCAGCTGAGCGACGGCACCGTCATCGAGGTGTACGACGCGCAGAAGCCGGTCGGCGACTTGGTGGTGCACCGCGGCCAGGTGGTTTCCGGTACGGCGGTCATCGGCGCGGCCGGGCACGCGCTCGTCGACACCGAGCGCCGCAAGGCGCTCTCGCGCGCCCACACCGCGACGCACCTGGTGCACGCGGCGATCCGCCGGGCCATAGGCGACGAAGCCACCCAGGCGGGGTCGCAGAACGACGCCGGTCGGTTCCGGTTCGACTTCTCCTCACCGGCCGCTGTCCCGGCGAGCGTGCTCGCCGACGTCGAGGCCGAGGTCAACGACGTCCTGCTCGCCGACATGGCGGTTCGAGCCTTCGTCACCACCCAGGACGAGGCGCGCCGGATCGGGGCCCTCGCCAACTTCGGGGACAAGTACGGCGACGCCGTCCGGGTCGTCGAGGTCGGGGAGTACTCCCGCGAGCTCTGCGGCGGCACGCACGCCGCCCACTCCGCCCAGCTCGGGCTGGTGAAACTGCTGTCCGAGGCGTCGATCGGGACCGGCAAGCGGCGGATCGAAGGCCTGGTGGGCGCCGACGCCTACACCTACCTCGCCCGCGAGCACCTGCTCGTCTCGCAGCTCACCGACCTGCTCAAGGCGACGCCGGACGAGCTCGTCGACCGGGTCGGCGCGGCGATCTCGCGGGTCAGGGAGCTCGAGAAGGACATCGAGAAGCTGCGTGGCGCGGCAGTCCTGTCGTCCGCCGGTGACATCGCTGCCGCAGCCGTCGACGAGGCCGGGGTCGCCGTCGTCGTCCACCACGCCCCCGACGGGGCCACCGCCGACGACCTGCGCTCGCTGGTGATCGACGTACGCAACCGGATGCCCAGCGACCGCCCGGCGGTCGCCGCCGCGGCGGCCGTCACCGACGGACGCCCCGTGGTCGTCGTCGCCACGAACGAGCTCGCTCGCGAGCGGGGGTTGTCAGCCGGATCGCTGGTCCGCGAGGCCGCCGGTGTACTCGGCGGTGGTGGTGGCGGTCGTGACGACGTCGCGCAAGGTGGCGGCAGCCGCCCCGAGGCGATCGCGGACGCGATGGCCGGTCTGCGGGCGGCCGTCGGCCGTCAGGCCACTGCGGGCTGATGAGGGCCGGAGTGCGGGTCGGTGTCGACGTGGGCAGTGTCCGGGTGGGCGTGGCCAGCTGCGATCCCTCCGGCGTGCTCGCGACCCCGGTGACCACGCTGCGCCGCGATGTCCGCAACGGCCGCGATGTCGAGCAGCTCCGGGGGATCGTCGCCGAACGCGAGGCCGTCGAGGTGCTGGTCGGACTACCCCGGACGCTGGCCGGCCGTGACGGGGCGGCCGCCGTGGCGGCCCGCGACTACGCGGCGACGCTCGCCGACCAGGTGGCACCCATCCCGGTCCGGCTCGTCGACGAGCGGTTCTCGACCGTGGAAGCGACCCGGAACCTGCGGGCCGCCGGGGTTCGCGGCCGTTCGATGCGTGCAGTGATCGACGCCACTGCCGCCGTGATCCTGCTGCAGGCGGCGCTCGACACCGAGCGGGCCACCGGGATCCCGCCGGGGGAGGCGCTGGCGTGACCAAGCTCTCCCGCCGCGGCCGCCGGCTGGCCGGTGGCAGCGTCGCACTGGCGTTCGTCGTCGTGCTCATCGTCGCCGTACTGGTCGTGGTTCACCTCGCGAAGGGCCTCGTCGGCTCATCCGGGGACTACTCCGGCGGCGGCACCGGCACCGTCCTCGTGGTCGTGCACCCTGGCGACAGCAGCACCGCCATCGCGGACACGCTCGTCACGGACAAGGTGGTGCGCAGCGCCGGGGCGTTCACCAGCGCCGCGGATGCCGATCCCCGCTCGCGCCAGCTCGGTCCGGGCACCTACCGGCTCCACCAGCACATGCAGGCCTCGCTTGCGCTGTCGCTGATGCTCAAGCCATCCAGCCTGGTCGACTACAAGGTGACCATCCCGGAGGGGTTCACCGCCAAATCGATCGTCGCCCGGATCGCGGCCGACACCCCGATCTCCGCGGCCGCCCTGAACGCCGCGCTCCGCTCGCCGAGCTCGCTGGGCCTGCCGAGCTACGCAAACGGCCACGTCGAGGGGTTCCTCTACCCGGCGACGTACGACGTGCAGCCCGGTACGACGGCGACGCAGCTGCTGAAGCAGATGGTCGCCCGTTATCAGCAGGAGGCCACGTCGCTGCACATCCCCGCGACCGGGAAGCTGCGGGGTCTATCGGCATACCAGATCGTCACCCTGGCCTCGATCGTGCAACGTGAAGGCAGGCTGGTCCAGGACTTCCCGAAGATCGCTGAGGTCTTCACCAACCGGTATTCGCAGGGGCTCCCGCTCGGCTCGGACGCGACGCTGTTCTATGTGCTTGGGCCGAACAACGGCCCGCTCACCCAGGCGGAGCTGCAGTCTTCCTCGCCGTACAACACCCGATACCGGCCCGGGCTCCCGCCGACGCCGATCAACTCACCGGGTGAGGCCGCGCTCGAGGCGGTCATCCACCACCCGAACGGTCCGCTGATGTACTTCGTGACGATCGACAAGGCTGGCCACACCGCGTTCGCCACAACGCAAGCCCAGTTCAACCTGCTGGTCCAGCAGTCCCGCGCCAACGGAGTGTCGTGACCCGTGCGGGCGCCGCCGTGCTCGGCGCGCCGATCGCCCACTCCCTGTCGCCCATCCTCCATCAAGCGGCCTATGACGCGCTCGGGCTCACCGACTGGACCTACCGCGCGGTGCACTGCGTGCCCGAGCAGCTCCCAGAGGTGCTCAGGGAGCTGGCCGACGAGGGGCTGGTCGGTGTCTCGCTGACCATGCCGCTCAAACGGGCGGTGCTCGCGTTACTGGCTCGGATCGACGACACGGCGGCCCGGATCGGCGTCGTCAACACCGTGCTGTTTCAGAGCGACGAGCAGTGGCGGGGCATCAACACCGATATCCACGGGATCGTGGCGTCGCTGCGGGCCGCGGGTGTCTCGCTCGCCCCGCCGGACACGGTCTGGGTCATCGGCGCCGGCGCGACGGCGGCGTCCACGATCGCCGCGCTTGCCGAGCTGGGCGTCCAGCGGACCGTCGTGGCCGCCCGCCGTCCCGACGCGGGGGCGCAGCTGGCCGACCTGGCGCGCGGTTTGGGCGTGTCCGTCGAGGTCAGCGACTGGCCACCAGCGCCTGGCAGCGCCGGCGCAGCGCTGGTCGTGTCCACCGCTCCAGCCGGGGCAACGGACGAGCTGGCGGTGGGCTTGGGCCGAGTTGCGGGCGTGCTCCTGGACGTCGTGTACTCGCCTTGGCCGACGCCGCTCGCGGCCGCCTGGGAACGCGGCGGCGGCCAGGTCATCGGTGGCCTCGAGCTGTTGGTTGAGCAGGCCGCCGAGCAGGTCAGGCTGATGACCGGCCAGCAGGCGCCCGTGGAGTCGATGCGTGCCGCCGGGCAGGCTGCGCTGGCGTCCCGCCCAATGACCTAGCCGTCGCGCCCGATCTACTAGCGTGGCGTCGTCGATGCGTTCACGACGGAGGAGACCAGCGTGACCACTCGGGTGGGGATCAACGGGTTCGGACGGATCGGGCGGAACTACTTCCGTGCCATCCTCGCCGGCGGCCACGACATCGAGCTCGTCGCCTACAACGACCTCGGTGATCCCGCGACCATCGCGCACCTGCTCAAGTACGACAGCGTGCTCGGCCGGCTCGGCGAGCCGGTCACGGTGACCGACGACGGGATCGACGTCGGCGGCCGCTTGATCCGCGGCCTGGCGGAGCGCGGCGGACCCGGGGCGCTGCCCTGGAAGGACCTCGGGGTCGACGTCGTCATCGAGTCCACCGGCCTGTTCACCAAGGCCGAGGACGCCCGCCAGCACGTCGACGCCGGCGGCGCGAAGAAGGTGATCATCTCGGCGCCGGCCAGTGGCGAGGACCTCACGATCGTGCTGGGCGTGAACGACGACGCGTACGACGGCTCCCAGACCGTCATCTCCAACGCCTCGTGTACGACGAACTGCCTGGGCCCGATGGCGAAGGTGCTGCACGAGACCTTCGAGATCAAGCGTGGCCTGATGACCACGATCCACGCCTACACCCAGGACCAGAACCTGCAGGACGGTCCGCACAAGGACCTGCGCCGCGCCCGGGCCGCCGCGATCAACATCGTCCCGACGTCGACCGGTGCGGCCAAGGCGATCGGGTTGGTGCTGCCGGACCTCAAGGGCAAGCTCGACGGATTCGCGTTGCGGGTCCCGATCCCGACCGGCTCGGCGACCGACCTCACGGTGACGCTCGGTCGTGAGACCACGGTCGACGAGGTCAATGCCGCGATGAAGAAGGCGGCGGACGGCCCGATGACCGGGATCCTGCGCTACACCGAGGACCCGATCGTCTCCTCCGACATCGTCACCGATCCGGCGTCGTGCATCTTCGACGCCGGCCTCACCAAGGTCATCGACGACCAGGTCAAGATCGTGGGCTGGTACGACAACGAGTGGGGCTACTCCAACCGGCTCGCCGACCTGACCGTCCTCGTCGGATCGTCGCTGTAGCGCCCATGGCGGGAGAGATCTCCGGCGTCGACACGCTCGGCGACGTCGCGGGGAAGGTCGTCCTCGTGCGCTCGGACCTGAACGTGCCGCTGGACGGCGGCCGGATCACTGACGACGGCCGGATCCGGGCGAGCGTGCCGCAGATCCGGGCGCTGCTCGACGCGGGAGCCCGCGTGGTGATCATGGCGCACCTGGGGCGCCCGAAAGGGGCCCCCGACCCGGCGTACTCGCTGGCGCCGGTAGCCGCCCGGCTCACGGAGCTGCTCGGCGAGCCGGTGAACTTCGTCCCCGACCCGGTCGGCGACCCGGGCGGCGCGGCGGTCACGCTGCTCGAGAACGTCCGGTTCCATCCCGGCGAGACGTCGAAGGACGATGCCGAGCGCGGTGAGCTCGCCGACCTGCTGGCGTCGCGGGCCGACGTGTTCGTCGACGACGCGTTCGGTGCGGTCCACCGCAAGCACGCCAGCGTGTACGACGTCGCGCAGCGGCTGCCGCACGCGGCCGGTGACCTGGTGAGGCGAGAGGTCGAGGTCCTGACCCGGCTCACTGAGTCGCCGGAGCGGCCCTACGTGGTCGTGCTGGGTGGCTCGAAGGTCTCGGACAAGCTCGCGGTCATCGACGCGCTGCTCCCGACGGTCGACCGGCTGCTGGTCGGCGGGGGGATGTGCTTCACCTTCCTGGCCGCCCAGGGGCTCGACGTGGGCGATTCGTTGCTCGAGCCGGATCAGCTCGACGCCTGCCGCGGCTTCCTCGAGACCGGCAAGGTGGTGCTACCGGTCGACATCGTTGTCGCGGCCGACGTCGCGGCGGACGCCGCCACCCAGGTGGTGCCGGCTGCCGCGATCCCCGCCGGGATGAAGGGACTGGACATCGGACCCGCGAGCGTGGAGCTGTTCACGGCGCAACTGGAAGGAGCCCGCACCGTGTTCTGGAACGGCCCGATGGGCGTGTTCGAGCTCGAGCCGTTCGCGGCGGGCACCCGAGGGGTGGCCGAGGCGATCGCGGCGTTGCCCGATGCACTGACCGTCGTCGGCGGCGGGGACTCAGCCGCTGCGGTCCGGGCGCTCGGCGTGGGCGAGCACCGGTTCGGCCACATCTCGACCGGGGGTGGGGCGAGCCTGGAGTACCTCGAGGGCAAGGACCTGCCCGGCCTGATCGTCCTGGCGGCCTGACGTGGCCCGTCGTACCCCGCTGATGGCGGGCAACTGGAAGATGAACCTCAACCACCTCGAGGCCATCGCGCTGGTTCAAAAGCTTGCCTTCAGCTTCACCGACAAGGATTACGACGCCGTCGATGTGGCGGTCCTGCCGCCCTTCACCGACATCCGGAGCGTCCAGACCATGGTTGACGGCGACCGGTTGCGGCTGCGCTACGGCGCGCAGGACCTCTCACCCCACGATTCGGGGGCGCACACCGGGGACATCAGCGGCGGGATGCTCGCGAAGCTGGGCTGCACGTACGTGACGGTGGGCCACTCTGAACGGCGGGAGGAGCACGGCGAGGGCGACGACGTCGTCGCGGCCAAGCTCAAGGCGGCCTACCGCCACGGCCTGACCCCGATTCTGTGCGTCGGAGAGTCGCTGGAGGTACGTCAGGCCGGTGACCAGGTCGTTCACACGACCTCGCAGCTCCGGGCGGCTCTCGACGGCGTGGCGGCCGCCCAGGCGCGGACCCTGGTTGTCGCTTATGAACCCATCTGGGCGATTGGCACCGGCGAGGTGGCGACGCCGCAGGACGCTCAGGAGGTCTGCGCCGAGCTGCGCTCCACGCTCGCCGAGCTCTACAGCGGGGATCTCGCGGACGGAGTGCGGATCCTCTACGGTGGCTCCGTCAAACCGGACAACATCCGCGACACCATGGCAATGGCGGATGTGGACGGCGCGCTGGTCGGCGGCGCGAGCCTCGAGCCGAAAGATTTCGTCAGGATCGTGCGCTTCGACGCGTACTCTCCCGCATGAGAACGGATAACGGCAGGATCACGATTGTGTTGAGCGTTGTCTCCATACCTACCGGTTCACCACTTTCACGGCTTAGTCTTTGCCCGCTAGGTGACGCTGAGGTATGCGGACGGAAAGGAGCCCCATGACGACTCCGCTCGAATCCATGGGCACCGCCGCCGATGTCGAGCCCTCAGCGATCCTCGATGGAGCCGCCGGGAAGGCCATTGAAGGCCGCTCGCTGGGTCAGATCGCCTGGCTGCGCTTTAAGCGTGACAAGGTCGCTCTCGGCAGCATCGCCGTCCTCGTCATCCTCGTGGTTTTCACCGTCCTCGCTCCGGTGATCAACAAGTACGTCGGGGTCGATCCCTTCTCGGACAACATCGCCGTCCTGAACTTCAATACCGGAATCGGTACGCCGGTCGGGCACTTCGGCGGCATCACCAGCCATCACCCGTTCGGCGTCGAGCCGATCAACGGCCGTGACCTGCTGGCGCGCATCGACGTCGGGGCCCGCTACTCGCTCATCATCGCGCTGGCATCGACCGCGCTCTCGGTGGCCATCGGGACGTTCTTCGGGGCGATCGCCGGGTTCTTCGGCGGCGCGACCGACACCCTGATCAGCCGCTTCATGGACATCCTGCTGGCGTTCCCGTCGATCATCTTCGCCATCGCGATCGCCGCGGTCATCGAGGCCACCCCGTCCGGCGGCGGCCTGTGGACACACGTTCTCCTGCTGATCGGCATCATCGGCTTCCTCAGCTCGCCGTACTTCGGCCGCATCATCCGTGGGCAGGTGCTGTCACTGCGCGAGAAGGAGTTCGTCGACGCGGCGCGCGGCATTGGCGCGAGCAACGGCTACATCATGTTCCGCGAGCTGCTGCCCAACATGTACGGGCCGATCTTGGTGTACTCCACCCTGATCATTCCCACGAACATCCTGTTCGAGGCGGCGCTGTCCTACCTCGGGGTCGGCATCCCGCTGCCGAACCCCTCGTGGGGCAACATGCTCTCGGACGCCACGGGCAGCAACCTGTACCAGGTCGACCCGTGGTTCGCGATCATTCCCGGCGTCGCCATCTTCGTCACCGTGATGGCGTTCAACCTCTTCGGGGACGGCCTTCGGGACGCCCTCGACCCGCGGAGCAACCGATGACCCGCCACAAATGGGCCATTCGGACACTGTCGGTCCGGCGATGAGCGCCGGACCTGTCACCAAGGAAGGGACCGCGACCAGACATGCTCGATAAGAGTTGGGCGTTACGAGGAGGAGTCGCGCTGGTTGCGTTGGCCCTCGGCGCCACTGCCTGCGGCAGTAGTAGCAGCAGCGGTGGCAAATCCACTACGGCACCCGCGGCCACCATCCAGGGCAACGCGCAGGGCACCGGTAACGGGTTCCCGGCGAAGACGCCGCTGAGCCCGTCGACGGCGAAGGGCGGCACGCTGAACATCGGCTCCGCCGGCGACGTCGACTACCTGGACCCGGCGCGTACCTACTACGCGTTCAGCTGGGACATCCACCAGTTGATCAGCCGCACCCTGCTGACGTTCCCGGACGGCACTGGCACCAATGCGCTGGTACCCACCGGTGACATCGCCACGGGTCCGGCGACGCCGACCAACGGTGACAAGACCTGGGCATACACCCTCAAGAAGGGCATCAAGTTCCAGGACGGCACCCCGGTCACGGCTCAGTCGATCAAGTACGCGATCGAGCGCACCTTCGCGACGAGCGTCATCAACGGCGGCCCGTCGTACTTCGCGACGTTCCTCTGCCCGGGTGGCGAGAACAAGTCCGGCGCGTGCACGTCCTACGGCGGCCCGTACACCGACAAGTCCGCTGGACACCTGGGCCTGTCGACGATCTCGACGCCTGACGCGCAGCACATCACCTTCAACCTGAACCAGCCGTTCTCGGAGTGGAACTTCGTGATGACGCTGTTCGGGACGTCTCCGGTGGAGTCGAAGATCGACCAGAACCCGAAGACCGGTGGCGCGAACTACAACAACCACGTCCAGGCAACCGGCCCGTACGAGATCGCTTCCTACGTCGCCAACAAGCACATCGACATGGTGCGCAACCCCGAGTACAACCCGGCAACTGACGGCACCCGCCCGGCGCTGCCGAACAAGATCGACATCACGACCAGCTATGACTCGCCGACGCTGGACAACGCCATTCAGTCCGGCCAGGCCGACCTCGACATCGGCGGTACCGGTGTCCAGCCGGCCACGCAGGCGAAGATCCTGCAGACCCCGGCACTCAAGGCTCGGTCACTCGACCCGATCACCGGCTTCACCCGGTACGTGTCGATCCTGTCCGAGAGCCCGCCGTTCAACAAGCTCGCATGCCGTCAGGCCGTCGAGTGGGCGTTGAGCAAGCCGGAGCAGCAGGACGCTCGCGGCGGTACTTACGGTGGCGCCATCGCGACGACCCTCGGGCCGCCGACCCTGGCGGGCTGGAAGAACTTCAACGAGTACCCCGGCACCCAGAGTGGGCCGGTCATCGCGAAGGCGAAGGCAGCGCTGACCTCGTGCGGCGAG
>DATAVK010000087.1:0-1724 GCA_036267755.1 Mycobacteriales bacterium | reverse complement strand
TAGGCGAAGTTGGTGCCCTTGGGCGGGGTCGCGCCGGAAAGGAACGGCACGAGCTGTCCGGGCGAGTCGACCCCGAGTGGCAGGATCGCGACGTTCCACGCGGCCTGGCCGGCCACGATGTCACTGTCGATCTCCGCGTCGGTGATGGCGTGCAGCGACACCGAGACGCCGAGCTGCGACCAGGTCTGCTGCAGCAGGGTGACCGCGCCGGTCGCGCCGGTGCCCAGGCTCGTCGGGTAGTACAGGGCGATGGACAGCTTCTGGCCCGCGAGGGCTGACTTGGCGGCGGACTCGTCGTAGGCGGGCAGGCTCGAGCCGACCGTGTCGCCCTTGCACGGGCTGAGCGCGGGCTCGACGAGGCCGGTGGACGGCTTGCCCGATCCCGCGGTGAGCACCTGGCCGAGCTGGTTGAGCTGGACCGCCTCGGTCAGCGCCTTGCGGACCGCGAGGCTCGCGGTCGGCGAGCCCGCCTTCTCGTTGAACCACAGCTCACCGAGCGGCGCGTAGAGGGAATGCGAGTACAGGCTGCCCAGCCGCTGGGTGTCGGGACCGAGGACCTCACCGACGTTGGCCTGGCTGGCCAGGAGCTCGTTCGCCGCGGTGGTCATGTTGGAGACGACCTTGAGCGTGACCGTGGCGGGCACGCCGGGGGTGCCCGACGTGACGCCGCCAGGACCCCACGCGTACCCCTTGCGCAGCGTGAGGGTGTAAGAGGTGCCGGGGACCGCCGAGGTCAGCGTGTACATCCCGGTGCCGTCCGCGCCCTCCTTGAGCAGGCCGCGGTTCTTCATGCCGTTGCCGCAGACGATCTCCGCCGAGCCGACGTCGGTGACCAGGAACGGGTCGGCGACCGGCGACTTGACCGTGACCACGCCAGTCGCGTCGTCGCCGGTGGCGGTCGCGCCGGGCGGCACCCAGATGCCAACGCGGCTGCTCGCGTTCTTCACGTTGCCGATGAAGTTGATGTTGGCGGCCACCGTGCTCGCGGTCAACGCGGAGCCGTCGGAGCAGGTGACGCCCTGCTTCAGGGTGTAAGAGGCGGTCGTCGTCGTCCCCGACCACTTCGACGCCAGGTCCGACTCGACCGCGCCGGACGCGGAGAAGCTGACCAGCGAGTCGTACAAGAAGAGGTCGGCCTGGTAGGTGACCGACAGCGAGGTCATCTGCGGGTCGAGGCTGCCCGGGTCGGACGGCAGCAGGACGGTGGCCGACTTGCCGCTCACGACCTGCTGGGATGCCGACGACGAGGTGCTTGCGCTCGGGCCGGCGCCCGCCGTGGAGCTTGAGCCGCCGCTTGAGCAGGCGGCGACGGTGACCGCCGCGACGGTGACCCAGATTGGCAGGGCCGTGGCGGTGGTCAGGACTCTTCTGCTCACTTGTCGCCCTCCAGGAAGGCTATTCGCTGGCGCGCCGGGTGGCCCGGCCGCTGTGGATGTAGAGGGACCGCCCGCTGCCGTCGTCGCCGATGAAGACCTGCGGTAGGTAGATTCCGTACTTCGGTGCGGCCGGAATGAGGGTGTCGTTTTCCAGGTGGACCAGCTCGGTCTTCTCGACCTCGCCGATCAGCTCGGCGAGCTCGCCGAGCGGGGTATCCGTCATCCAGACGCGGCCGTCGTCGTCCTGGGTGATCTCGGTCTTGCCCATCGAGTTGGCGTAGGTGCCCGCGTACCTGGCCGCGTCGAAGCGCCGCCGTGTGCCTGGATGAAGCTGTGCGGCCGGGGGGA
>DATAVK010000086.1:0-11449 GCA_036267755.1 Mycobacteriales bacterium | reverse complement strand
CGCGAACAACAAGAAAACCCAGGCAGCCCGGTGGCCCTGAAAAAGAGCAGCCTCCGCTATCCCGATCAATGCAAGACCGGCCGCGAACTGCCCCCACAACCGCGTGCGGTCGCCCACCCGGCGAGCCTATGTGCAATGCGGCTGCGACACGCCGGGACCGTGGTCCCCGGTTTGTTACGGATGTGGCTCTAGCGTTCCACGCGTAGACCCATCGCCATCTGGAGGTATCCCCCGACGAATCTTCGCGGGGCTCACGCGCTGTGCATTATCGGCGTACCGGTGAGCGTAGCGAGAGGGGTTGGAGAGCGTCGCGTGCTGGGTACACTAAAGGTGACCACCACCACCAGGTGAACCCGGACGCGTCCTCAGCCGTCTTTCATGACGGGGGACGACACTGCCCGGGAGCCGAGGGGAATCCCGGACCGTGACGCGGCGTTGAATCCAGCGTCAAGCAATGCCAGGAGGGCGACATGGCCGAACGTGTGCTTCGAGGAAGCCGGCTGGGCACCACCAGCTATGAAACCGATCGTGACATCGACCTGGCGCCCCGGCATGACGTGATCTTCGACTGCCCCTCTGGCCACGAGACCACCGTTCCGATGGCGACCGACGCGGAGCTGCCGGCGGAGTGGGAGTGCCGCACGTGCGGCGCGACCGCCACGCTGCGCGACGGTGTCGCGGCCGAGCCGAAGGCCGGCAAGAAGGTCCGCAGCCACTGGGACATGCTGCTGGAGCGGCGCTCGCTCTCCGACCTGGAAGACGTGCTGACCGAGCGGCTCAACGAGCTGCACCAGCGTCCTCGTCGCTCCGCCTGACACCGATTCGGCCTCGACTCGAGGTCGAGTATTAGCCGCTGATTCCGACCGTTTCTGGGGTTGACACCGTGCGCCCTGAGGCGCCCTCCGCGCGGCGACGGGGCCGGCAGGCGACTACCAGCAGCACCAGCCCTGCCAGCGCGAGCACCCGGTCTGGCCACTCGCCTACCCGGTCCGCCACCGTCAGCGGGTCTCGCAGCGGTACCCGCATGTCCAGCGAGGCCCCGGTGAAGACCTTGGTCCGAGCCAGCACCCGACCGTCCGGCGAGATGACTGCGCTCACCCCGCTCGTCGCCGCCACCACAACCGCGCGCCCGTGCTCGACGGCGCGCAGCCGGGCCATCTCGAGCTGCTGTGCGGTCTCGCCGCCGTTCCCGCTCTCACCCGCCTGTTCGTAGCTGGCGTTGTTGGTCTGGACGCTGATCAGCCGGCCGCCGCCGTTCACGGCCTGTCGCACGACGGTGTCGTCGGCGACCTCGAAGCAGATCACGTCGGCCAGCGTCACCGGACCGGCCTGCAAAACACCAGGCTTGTGACCGGGGACGAAGTCCTTGTGAATCAAGGAGAAAGCGCCGGTCACCGCGGTGATCTCACGCCGGAACGGCAGGTACTCCCCGAACGGCACCAGGTGGCGCTTGACGTAGCGCTGCGTCGGCCCGTGCTGCGGCGTCCACACGATCGACACGTTGCGGACGTGCTCTGGGCCGGGCCCGTTGATGACCGCGCCGACGACGATCGGTACGTCGACCGACGCGACGGCCTGATTGATCTCGGCCGCGGCGATCGCGTCGGAGTACGGATCGACGTCGGAGGCGTTCTCCGGCCAGATGACCACAGCCGGCGCGGGCCGAAGGCCTTCGTGGACCTCCTGGGCGAGCGACTCGGTCTGCAGCAGGTGGTTCTCCGTGACGGCGCGACGCTGGGAGAACTCATCGAGGCCGAGTCGCGGCACATTGCCCTGGATCAGGGCCACGACCTCCGAGGAGGGCTTGCCGCCGGCGGACGTGCCTGCCGTGGGCAGCCTGATGGCGAGCGGCGCGACCACGACCACCGCGATGCCGACCAGGGCAAGCACCGGGCCGGTCAGGTGGCGCGGATGGATCACCTCGGTGAGCACGTAGGCGAGCAAGGCGCCGGACAACGCGACCGCGAACGTGACGAGCGGAGCACCGCCGATGCTCGCCAACCGGACCAGTGGGCCGTCGGCCTGGCTGAAGGCCAGCCGACCCCACGGGAATCCCCCGAACGGAACCCGGTCCCGCAGCCACTCCTGGCCGACCCACAGCAGCGCGGCGGCGAGCGGCCAGCACCGGAGTCGCGAGGTCGCGCGCAGCGCGAGCGCCATGGCCACCCACCACAGTGACTCGATGACGGCAAGGCCCCACCAGGCGTCCAGACCGTAGCCGCGAAGGAACATCAGCAGCGGCACCCAGAACCCCAGACCGGCCAACATCCCGAGGCCGGCTGCGGCCCGCCGGCTACTCCCCCGGAGCAGGACGCACAGCACGGCCACCCCGACGGCGGCAGCGGGCCAGGCGTTGACCGGCGGGAAGGCCAGGTCCAGCGCTACACCGGAGCACACCGCGGTGACGGCCAGGAGCAGGTGTCGTCTCACGGTGATGGCGACCGTATCAACGCGGAAGGGCGAATCGCCCGCTCAGTTTGCTCACGATCTCGTCTCGGGGATGGGACCCGGGTGCCCTTCGGACCGACGCTGCGACGGCCGGCAACCGCCGCAGACGCCGTTGTCTACTGGGCACCCGGGTCACTCCCGAGTGGTCGCACCACTCCCGAGTCCTACGGCTCGCCGGCTCTCCGTGAACCGACTGGACCTGGCACCAGTCGCGACGCGGCGGGGGCTTCTCGCGTCGACTGGCCAGTCGGTAGAACGGGGGTCGGGATCCGAAGGGCGGGTGTCTCGGTGGTGGACGGGAGGCAAACTAGCGGTTGTCCCAGCGTGGCTGTCAACACCCCTCTGACCTGCGAAAATGGTCAAACCAGCAGGTCAGAGCCCTGATCAACGATCACGTCGGATTTGCAAATCCCCCCAATGGACCATGGCTGCCCCTCATCACGGAGGGTGAGCCCGCTGCCTCGCAGCGTGGTCAGCCGACTCCGTAGCGATGCCGGAGGACGTCCGCGACGACGCGCTCGGCATCGGCGGGAAGCAGCCGTGGCGGGCTCGACCCCCCGTTGACGTCGAGCCGCGCCGCCATCAGCCGGAGTGGCAACGCCTGGGTTCCGGGCTCGCCGTGGTGCGGCGGCTCGTAGGCGGCGAAGTCGACCAGCTCGGCGCCGAGCCGCCGATAGAACGTGACCCTCCGGTGCCGCTCGACGGTCTCGTGGGTCGTGGCGGTGGGATCGGCGGGGTCTTCGACGTCGAACAGCAGCAGCTCCTGGCCACGGTCCGCCAAGTCGCGACACAGCGCGGTCCACAGCCGGCCACCGACTCCCGAGCCGCGTCGCTCGGCCGTGACCACGAAGTACCGCAGGAACGTCCAGCTCGTGTCTGCCAGGTCACGCACCAGAGTCAGGCCGACCACCTCGCCGTCACTATCGAGCAGCAGCTCGGTGCGCTCGCCCGGATGACCCGCCAGCAGGTCGCTGAACGGCGCCCGCACCGCGGCCGGAAACCCCGCCTCGTAGATGGCGCGGGCCTGCTCGAGGCCGGCCGGCGTGGCGGCCGGGAGGCCGATCAGGCGGTCGGTGCTCGAGTCGTGGGTCATCCGAGAAGCCCTTCTGGGTCGTAGCCGACCTCGCCACCGATCATGGTCGCGACGACGCCGATGTCGGCGATGCGGCTGGGATCGACGGTCGTGGGGTCGTCGCTCAGCAGCGCGAGGTCGGCGAGCCGGCCCGCGGTCACCGACCCGCGGCGGTGCTCCTGCTTCGAGGCGTACGCCGAACCCCAGGTGTAGGCGCGCAACGCCTCCGCCGGAGTCAACGCCTCGTCCGGCGAGAACGGCGCGCCGGAGTCGGTATGCCGGTTGACCATGTCGTGGATGCCGCGCAGTGGCCGGCCGTCGACGACCGGCCGGTCGGAACTGCCGGGGACGACGAGTCCGGCGTCGAGCAGACTGCGCAGCCGATAGGCGTATCCCGACCGCTCCCCCAGGGCCCGGAGCATGCCGTCGCCGATCTCTCCCACGAACCGTCCCTGCGGCACCGGCACGACCCCCAGCCGCGCCGTGCGCTCGAGCTGGTCCGGCCGGGCGACGCCGTAGTGCTCGATCCGGTGCCGGACGTCATGTCGCGGGTGAAGCTCCTGGGACTGCTGGTAGGCATCGAGCGCGAGGTCGATCGCAGCGTCCCCGATGGCGTGGGCGGCGACCCGCCACCCCGAGCGATGGGCGGCGACGATCGTGTCGAGGATGGTCGCGCGGTCGCCCTGCAGGTAGCCGCGGTTGCCGGGCGTGTCCGCGAAGTCCTCGGTCATGGCCGCGGTGTGACCGATGAGCGAACCATCCGTGAAGACCTTCATCGGCCCGATGCTCAGCCAGTCTCCACCTAGACCGCTTCTCAGGCCGAGGTCGAGACCCAGCACAGCGGGGTCGTCGGCGTGGCCCGCGATGGCATGCAGCGAGTCCGAGACCGGCATCAGCTCGACCCGCACCGGCAGTCGGCGCTGCTCCCTCGCGTCGAGGTAGGCACCCAGCTCCAGCGGGCTCTGCCCGATCCAGCCGCCACCGATGCCGGCTTCCACCACGCTGGTGATGCCCTCGCTGAGGTAGTGCGTGGCGGCGCGCTCGATCGCGTCGACCAGCCGATGGGCCGCGACCGGTCGTCGCAAGGTCGCGACCAGCTCTTGGGCGCGTTCCTCGAGCCGGCCGGTCGGCCGGCCGTGCCGATCGGTCACGACCGTCCCACCGTCGACGTCGCGCCCGGACTCGGCCAGGCCGAGGTCGGCGAGCACCGCAGAGCTGACGACGCAGATGTGGCCAGAGGTGTGTGTGACGAGGACGCGTGCCCCGCCGGCCGCGCGGTCCAAGCCGTCGCGGTCGGGGTGGCCGCCGATCTTGTTCTCGTCGTACCCGTTGGCCACGATCCAGCCATCGGCGCCTACGTCGCGGCTGCCCGCAGCCACAGCGGCGTAGAGCTCCTCGACCGAGCCGACCGGCGGGGTGCCGACCGGGATCTCGAGCAGCCCCTGCCCGAACCACACCATGTGGTTGTGCGCATCGTGGAATCCCGGGACCACACAACCGCCGTCGAGATCGACCACCCGGCGGGCGGGCGGCAGGTCGTCGGCGTCCATCGCGCCGAGGACGCGGTCGCCGGCCATCGCAACGGCGGTGGCGCGTGGCAGGTCGGGGTCCATGGTGAGGACGCGCCCGTTGACCAGCAGCAGGTCGCACAGGGGTGTCACGCGACGACCTCCGGGAGCCCGCCGTCCTGCAGCGAGGCGAAGACGTCTCGGTACCACGGCGTCCACGGTGCGGGCTTGCCGGCGCCGTCCACCTTGACGATGACTCGATGCCCGATGGCGACCTCGGAGTCTGCGGCCCCGAACCGGCACCGGAAGCCGTAGACGGCGCTGGTGCGCCCGATCTCTCGCGCCTGTAACCCGATCCGGAGTTCACCCGGCGAGCTCACGGGCGCCGTGAACTCCAGGTGTAGCTCGCGGACGACGTACCGCAGGTCCTCATGCCGGTCCCCGGCGCGGGACCACGCTCCCCCGAGCCGTTCGAACAGCTCGGTTTGGGCGCGTTCGACAAGCACGACGAGGCGCGCGTTGTGCAGGTGTCCGTTGAGGTCCAGATCATCGAAGTAGACGCCGAACGAGCTGGTCCAGCACTCGGCGGCGGTCACCGGCCGGCGTCCGGGCGGACATCGTGGACCAGCCCGATGGCGGTGCCGAGCTCCGACTTTGCGACCCGCTGCGACGCGGTGAGCGGCAGCGAATCTCGGTACTCCCAGAATCGCGGGACCTTGAAGCCGGCGAGCCGATCGGCGCAGTACGAGGCGAGCTCCGCTGGCGACGGCACCCGGGCCGGATCGGTGACGACCACTGCCTTCACCTCCTCGCCGCGGAGCGCATCAGGAACAGCGACGACCGCCGCGAGCCGGACATCAGGGTGCGTGGTCAACACCTCCTCGACCTCACGGGCGGCGATGTTCTCCCCACTCCGCCGGATCATGTCCTTGAGCCGACCATCGAGGTAGACCCGGCCGACGTCATCGAGATGCGCGAGGTCGCCGGTGCCGAACCAGCCGCCGTCGAAGCTGCGGGCGGTGGCGGCAGGATCCCCGAAGTACCCCTCCATCATCCCGGGGCCGCGCAGCTGCAGCTCGCCGATCCGCCCGGCCGGCAGCCTGTCACCGATGGGGTCCGCGACCCGGACCTCGCGATGCACGGCTGGAGCCCCCACGCATCCGGTCCCGACGAGCGCGTCGTGATCGCTCTCATCGACCCGCAGGTCGGCACCGGTCTCGGTCATCCCGAAGGCTTCGAACCAGCGCACCCCCCACCGCCGCTCGAGCTCGGCGTGGCGACCGGCCGGGATGGCCGAGCATTGGACCGCGCGGAGCCGGTGCAGGGTGTCCACGGGCGACGCGGGTGTTGCGAGCAGCAGCGTCGGCATGGATGCCAGGCAGTAGAAGTAGGTGACCTGGTGGGCCCGGACCCGATCCCAGAACGTGGACGGGTGAAAGCCATCGAGCACCACCAGATGCGCCCCGGCGAGCAATGCTGCGGCGACGTTCCACTGCGGGTCGACGTAGTGAAACGGTTGCGCCGTCAGCATCACGTCGTCCTCGCCGAGGTACGGAAACTCGCTGACCAGCGACCGGCCCAGCCGGATCCAGTAGTCGTGGGACAGCACGCAGCCCTTCGGGCGCCCGGTCGTGCCGGAGGTGAACTGGACGTTGAGACTGACAGTGGGGCGCGGGGTCAGTTTGTCGCTAGACGTCGGCCCGGCTTCTAGTTGGTCGACGTCCCACAGCGCCTGCAGCCCGGGAACGTCGGCGGCGAGGCCGAGCAGTGGCTCCCAGATCGGCGCGCGGCTCACCACCGCTCGGCACCGCGCGATGCGGAGTAGGTGGTCAAGGTCGGCGGACCGATACCGCGGGCTCAGCGGCACTATCGCCGCACCCAGCCGGGCCAGGGCCAGCCAGATCAGCGGGAACGCGGCGGTGTTGTCGAGCATGACGCCGATCCGGTCGCCCGGACCGACTCCCTTGGCCGCCAGGCTGCCGGCGATGGCCGCCGAGCGCCGAGCCACGTCGGCGAAGCTGAGCCGCTCGCCCGGGTCGAACGTCCAGGCCGGCCGGTCGGGCCAGCGGGCGGCGGCCCGCCGTACCGCGGTGACCAGGTCGGGAACCTCGTCGACGCTCAGCTCGCCGAGGGGTGTGCCGGCGGTCACGACGAGCGGTGCGCGAACCGGTCACGCCCCCCAGCCGCCTCGCCGCTGGCTCGGGTCAGCATGGCATTGTCGACTTCTCGATCTAACATCTCATCGACAGTTCGGCTCATCCCGCGGTCGATCACCTGCTTGGCCAGCGCGAGCGCGACCGGGGGCTGCTCGGCGCAGCGGCGGGCCAGCTCCAGTGCCACTGTCTCGTGCTCGCCGGGGGCCGTCACTCGGTTGACGAGGCCGAGCTCGGCCGCCTGGGCCGCGGTGATCGGCTCCCCCAGCGCAAACAGCTCCTTGGCGCGCATCGGGCCGACGACGGCCGGGAGTAGGGCGGAGATCCCGCCGGTGACGCTCAGTCCGACGCCCACCTCGGGAAATCCGAAGCGCGCGTCCTCGGCTGCCACGACCAGATCGCAGCCGAGCGCGAACTCGCAGCCGGCTCCCAGCGCGTAGCCGTGCACCGACGCCACCACGATCCCCGGGAAGTCCCGGATCCGCCGCGTGACCTCCTGCAGCCGTTGCAGCCGGGCCCGAGCCTGGGCGTCGTCCTCGACGGGCTCCGGCTCCTTGAGGTCGTGGCCGGCACAGAAAGCCCGCCCTCGGCCAGCCAGCACGATCGCACGAGCGCCATCCCGGGCGGCGGCCTCGAACCCGGCTAGCAGGGCGTCGGTGAGCGCGGGGACGACGGCGTTCAGTCGTTCCGGCCGGTTGAGGTGCAGCCGGGCGACCGCGCCGTCGTGGGCGTACTCGACGGCACTCACAGGTGGCGCTCCGCAGACATCGTCGGGCGGCGGGTCACAGCGCCGGTGGCCGATCCTCGTACGGCGTGGACAACACGACGGAGGTACGGGTGGACACGTTGGCCGCCGCCCGGATGTCCTGAAGGAGGGACTCCAGAGCCGATGGAGATCTCACCCTCACCTTGAGGATGTAACTCTCGTCGCCAGCCACGCTGTGGCACGCCTCGATTGCGCCCAAGTGCGCCAGCCGGTCCGGCGCATCGTCTGGGGCAGCGGGGTCGATCGGCTTGATCGAGACGAAGGCGGTCAAGGGCAGTCCGAGCTCCTCGGAGTTCGTGACGGCTCGATACCCCCGGATGACGCCTCGCTGCTCGAGCCGGCGTACCCGCTGGTGGACCGCAGAGACCGACAGTCCAGTCTCGCGCGAGAGGTCGGTGAAGCTGCGGCGCCCGTCCGCGCTGAGCAGGCTGACGATGGCCCGGTCGACGTCCTCCACGGGCCGCACCCTAGTGCGTCGTAGGGACGACGGGGAACGCTTTGCTGCCCACCACCGGTGCTCTAAGAGCCCGGTGAGCAAAGCATCCCCCGCCGACCTACACAGGACCGTGCGCATAGAGTGCTCCCGTCCACGGGGCTTGCGCCCCAGCGGTCAGGCCGGTCTCGCCACTCACTCCCCGAACGACCTAGGCGACCGTGTTGTCTCCGTGCCACCAGCGCGCGAACGCGACGGTGGTCGGTGTGGGCCGCTCGGATCACCGTGTCCCGGTCCCGACTGATGTCGGGACGTTGTTGAGATCGGCGTCGGGCAGAGATCGCTTAAGAGTCCATTTGGGTGATCTGTCCGATCACAGCGCCTGCTCGGCCAGCCAGCCGAGGACCGCGTCAGCCACCTCGGCCCAGCCGTGGTCGATGGTGAGCGAGTGACCCCGGTCGGCGAACTCCTTGAGATCGGTGACCGCGCTGCTGTGCCGGTACTGCTTGAGCGTGGACTTGGTGATGGCCTCGGGGACGGTGTGGTCCTGGCCGCCCATGATCAGCAGCAACGGGCCACGGTCGTCGTTGTCGGTGTCGACCTTGGTCTCGGCATGCGCGCTGAAGTTGGCGGTCGCTGCCTGGAACAGCGGCTTGCCCGGTGCGGGGATGGTCCACTTCTCGTAGAGCTCGGCGGACTCCTCCGGGCTGATGGCGTTCCCGAAGGCGTACTGGAACTGATCGGGCGTGAGGGAGACGGCCCGGTTGCGGTTGGCAGGGTTCTGCAGCGCCGGGAACGCTGCCCGCAGCGACGAGATCGGGAGTGGGAGCACGCCCTTGATCGGCGCCGCGTCGATGGCAATCCCGGCCGCGCCGAGGCTCTGCCCCATCAGCTTCTCGACGATGGTGCCGCCGAAGGAGTGCCCGACCAGGACTGGTGGCTGAGGCAGCGTCGCGATGATCTGGGCGTAGTGCTCGACCACTTCGTCGACTCCGCGCCCGGCGATCCCGTCGGGGTTTTCCCGCGACGCCGCGACGGTTTCCCCGTCCCCCGGCCACGCGGGGGCACTGGCGTCGTACCCCGCAGCCCGGAACTTCTCGAGCCACGGATCCCATGAGCTGGCATGCAGCCACAGGCCGTGCACAAAGATGGCAGGTCGGCGTGGCGTGGTCATGCTGCCCTCCCCCGGCGAATCTCGGGCGAGATCGCTCCGTAGCTCGAACGTATCTCGATCCGTCGTCTGAATGTCTTGATGTCGGAGTCCGGCCGGTCGATGCCATGCCGTGAGCACCAGGTGAGCGTCGGCGCGGTAGCGGAGGACTCCCCTTCGTCGCCGTGGCTGGGCCGGCGCCAGCAGCGAGTGCTGTGGATTCTGTGGATCGCTCTGGTCGTCGTTCTGGTCGGGTATGCCGTGACCACCGTCCCGGGGGCTCGCCATCACCGGGGCTACAACGCCTTGATCGACGGATGGCTGCAGAACGGGATCCTCGTGGCTGCGGCGCTGCTCGTCGCGGCACGTGCGGCGCTCACCCGATCGAATCGACTGGCCTGGTCCTGCATCGCCATAGGGATCGGCCTGTACGCGGCCGGCAACATCATCTACTTCGGCTGGGTGCAGTACGACGCCATTGCGCACTCACCGTCCGTCGCCGACATCGCGTGGCTGGCTGTCTACGGGTTGCTGTACGTCGGAGTGACCGGTTTGGCCCGCCCCCGGGTGCACGGCCTGCACCGCACGCTCTGGTTGGACGGGTTGGTCGGCGGTCTCGGGGTCATCGCCGTGGCGACCGTCTGGCTGCAGTTCCTTCGAACCCACACGGACGGGCCACGAGGCGCCGTCCTGACCGCACTTGCCTATCCGGTCGGCGACTTGATCCTGCTGGTGCTGGTCATCGGCACTTGCGGGCTGCTGGGCTGGCGGGCCGATCGACAGTGGCTGTGCCTCGGAGCCGGCATCCTGATGTTCGCCGCGGCGGACACTATCTACGCGCTTCGCGTCGCGACAGACTCCTACCGCGCCGGCACGTTGCTCGACCCGATGTGGGCGGTGGCCGTCGTCGTTATCGCTGCGGCAGCCTTGTCCGCGTCGGCCGAGCGGCAGGTCGCCCGTGCGGATGGCTGGTCGTTGCTCGTCGTACCGTCCGTGTTTGTCCTTGCGGCCCTGGGACTGCTGGTCTACGGCACCTGGCGCCATCTGCCCTTCCTGTCGGTCGCACTCGCGACAGGCACGGTCCTTGCCGGTCTGACCCGCGCCGGACTCACCTTTCGCGACGTCCGGTTCCTGGCGGCCAGTCGGGTGCAGGCGCGGACCGACGAGCTCACCGGGCTCGGCAACCGTCGACACTTCCACGAGGTGCTGGCAGCGCGGATCGCGGCGCTCACGCCGGACCAGCATCTTGCGGTGTTGTTGCTGGACCTCGACCGATTCAAGGAGGTCAACGACGGTCTCGGGCACTCGGTCGGCGACTTGTTGCTGGTCGATGTCGGCGAGCGGCTTTCCCAGGTTCTACGAGGCGGCGACCTCTTGGTGCGGCTCGGAGGCGATGAGTTCGCACTCATGCTCGCCTCATCGTCACCAGCCGATGCCCTAGCACTCGCGGAGCGCTTGCGCACCGGGTTGCAGGCCGCGTTCGTCGTCGATGGCATGACCATCTACGTCGACGCCAGCATTGGCATCGCACTGTGCCCGGACGTGGCTATGACCGTCGAGGGGCTGCTGCAACGCGCCGACATCGCCATGTACACGGCGAAGACCAACCGGTTCGGCGCCTACGTGTACCAGGCCAGCGCGGACGATGACCTGAAAGCGCGACTGCGTCGCGTCGAGGAGCTGGGCCACGCCATCAACGAGGGACAGCTAGTCCTTCACTACCAACCCAAGGTGGAGCTGCGCACCGGCCGCATCGACGGCGCCGAGGCCCTGGTGCGCTGGAACCATCCCGAGCACGGACTGCTGTATCCGGACGCCTTTCTGCCGGACGCCGAGCGCTATGGCTTCATGCGCGGTCTGACCACCTGTGTTCTCGGCATCGGTCTCGACCAGGTGCAGCAGTGGCGCTCGGAAGCCGG
>DATAVK010000085.1:0-46829 GCA_036267755.1 Mycobacteriales bacterium | reverse complement strand
GATGCGCAGCGACTCCCGGATCTCGTTGACCCGGACCTTGTAACGCGCGTAGCAATCACCCGCGGTCTCGGTGACGACGTCGAAGTCGTAGGTCTCGTAGTCGAGGTACGGCATCTCCTTGCGGAGGTCCCATGCCAGCCCCGAGGCCCGCAGCAGTGGCCCGGTGACCCCGAGCTGCATGCAGGTCTCAGTGTCGAGAAAGCCGACGTCCTTGGTCCGCGCGACCCAGATCGGGTTGGCCGACAGCAGGGTCTCGTACTCGTCGACCCGCTTGTGCATCTCGGGCACAAACTCGCGGATGGCGTCGACGGCGCCCGGCGGAATGTCCTGGGCGACGCCGCCGGGACGGATGTAGGCGTGGTTCATCCGCAGCCCGGTGATCATCTCGAGGATCGACGAGATCTGCTCGCGCTCCCGGAACGCGAACAACATCATCGTGATCGCGCCGAGCTCCAGGCCGCCGGTGCCGAGCCAGACGAGGTGCGAGGAGATGCGCTGCAGCTCGAGCACCAGCACGCGCAGTGTTCGCACCCGCTCCGGGATCTGGTCCTCGACGTCCAGCAGCCGCTCGACGCCCAGGCAGTACGTCGCCTCGTTGAACAGCGGCGCCAGGTAGTCGGCCCGGGTGATGAAGGTAACCGCCTGGGTCCAGTTGCGGTACTCGATGTTCTTCTCGATGCCGGTGTGCAGGTAGCCGATCACCGGACGGGTGCGGACCACGCTCTCGCCGTCGAGCTCGAGCACCAGTCGGAGCACGCCGTGCGTGGATGGGTGCTGCGGCCCCATGTTGACGACGATGCGCTCGCTCTCGAGCGGGTCGATCGCGTCGACCACGTCGTCCCAATCACCGCCGCCGACGGTGAACACTCGGCCCTCGGTTTCCGGCGAGGAGCCGCCGTAGGGGTCTTCTTCGGCGTACCCGCTGGTGTAGGTCGTCCCGGTGCTGTCCGTGGTGCTCACTACGCGTACGACCTCCGCTCGTCCGGCGGCGGTATCTCGGCGCCCTTGTACTCGACGGGTACGCCACCAAGCGGATAGTCCTTGCGCTGCGGGTGGCCGGGCCAGTCGTCGGGCATCTCGATCCGGGTCAGCCCGGGGTGGCCGTCGAAGACGATCCCGAAGAAGTCCCAGGTCTCGCGCTCATGCCAGTTCGTGGTCGGGTAGATCTCGGTGAGACTCGGGATGTGCGGGTCCTCGACGGTGACCGATACCTCGAGCCGGATCCGGCGGCGGTAGGTCATCGACAGCAGGTGGTAGACCGCGTGCAGCCGCCGCCCCGACGGATCGGCCGGGTAGTCGGCGCCGGAGAGGCTGGCACACATCTCGAACCGCAGCTCCGGATCGTCCCGCAGCGTGCTGCAGACCTCGAGCAGCGCTTCGCGCCGGACGAACAGCGTGAGCTCGCCGCGGTGGACGACGACACGCTCGATGGCGTCCGAGAACCCGGGGTAGGCGCGGGCCAGCCGGTCGGTGGCCTCGTCGAACCACTGGCCGTACGGTCGCGGCGTCGACGACAGCTGCGGCTCGCGGACCACTAGGCCACCGAAGCCGGAGGTGTCCCCGAAGCCGGAGGCTCCGAACATGTCCCGGCGGTGGCCTTCGTGCTCCGGGGTCGGTGCCGGGTCGGTCGGCTCGGTCACGGTTGACTCCCGGCCGGCACGTCACCCGGCAGCGGCGCGGTCGGCAACCCGATCTCGACATCGACCGGCAGTCCCTTGGAGATCCGGGTGTCGCGCTCGATCGGCTTCGGGTACGGCGAGTTGCCGATCGAGGTCTGGCCGGGCTGGCCGTTGATCGGGCCGTGCTTGACCTTCTCGTGGATCTTCAGGATCGCGTCGAGCAGCATCTCCGGGCGGGGCGGGCAGCCCGGCAGATACATGTCAACGGGTACGACGTGGTCGACGCCCTGCACGATCGCGTAGTTGTTGAACATGCCGCCGCTGCTGGCACACACACCCATCGCCAGGACCCACTTCGGCTCCGGCATCTGGTCGTAGATCTGGCGGAGCACCGGCGCCATCTTCTGGGAAACCCGGCCGGCCACGATCATGAGGTCGGCCTGCCGGGGCGAGGCGCTGAACCGCTCCATGCCGAAGCGCGCGATGTCGAAACGCGGGCCGCCAACCGCCATCATCTCGATGGCACAGCACGCCAGGCCGAACTGCGCCGGCCAGACCGAGTTCTTGCGTGCCGTGTTGAGGATCTTGGCGACCGTGGTCAGGATGATCCCTTCCGGGATCTTCTCCTCGATACCCATCAGGTCAGTCCCACTCGAGCCCGCCGCGACGCCAGACGTAGGCGTACACGACGAACACGGTCGCGATGAACGTGATCATCTCCACCAGGCCGAAGATGCCGAGGTTGTTGAAGGCGACGGCCCACGGGTACAAGAAGATGATCTCGATGTCGAAGACGATGAACAGCATCGCTGTCAGGTAGTACTTCACCGGGAATCGGTGGCCGCGGAACGCCTGCGGCGACGGCTCGATGCCGCACTCGTAGGCCTCCTGCTTGGCACGGTTGTAGCGCTTGGGCCCGGCCAGCGAGCCAGCCACGATCGAGAAGACGGCAAACCCACCACCGAGGAGCGCTAGCACCAGGATCGGGACCACGTCGTCTTCTCCTTTCGCTTGCCGGTCAAGCAGTTCTGCAGTCTAGGTGTCCTCGTTTGGTCGGGATCAGGCGGCTGGTGTCATCCGGTTGAGCCCGCTGACGATCCGGTCCATCGCATCGCCGCCCTGGGGCTCCGCGAGGTTGGCCAGCAGCTTCAGGCAGAACTTCATCAGGGTCGGGTGCGGCAGCCCGTGGCGGGTGAGCAGTTTCATGACACTCGGATGACCGATCGCCTTGACGAAGACCCGGCCGAGCGTGAAGTAGCCGCCGTAGGTCTCCTGCAGCACGGTCGGGTAGCTCTCGAGCACCCGTTCCCGACGTACCGCGGTGGGCTCGGCCAGCGCCTGGGCCACGAGCTCGGCGGCGAGCCGGCCGGACTCCATGGCGTAGGCGATCCCCTCGCCGTTCATCGGGTTGACCATGCCACCGGCATCACCGACCAGCAGCGCGCCGTCCGCGTAGTGGGGGACCCGGTTGAAGCCCATCGGCAGCGCGGACCCGCGGGTCGGGCCGGTGGCGTTCGCCTCGACGAAGCCCCACTCCTCGGGCAGCGACGCGAGCCAGCGGTCGAGCATGTGGCGGTAGTCGGTCCGGCCGAACGCGTCAGAGGTGTTGAGGATCCCGAGCCCGACGTTCGACGTACCGTCGCCAACCCCGAAGATCCAGCCATAGCCCGGCAGCAGCCGGCTTTCGCCGGGCTTGCCGTCCCAGAGCTCGAGCCACGACTCCAACCAGTCGTCGTCGTGGCGGGGGCTGGTGAAGTACCGGCGATAGGCGACCCCCATCGGCCGGTCCTCGCGGCGTTGCCGGTCGAGCTGCAGCGACAGCCGCGAGCTGTTCCCGTCGGCAACCAGCGTGACCGGCGCGGTGTACGTCGCGCCGTCCTTGGTCTCCACACCGATCACTCGGCCGGTGCGCTCGTCACGCAACGGGCCGGTCACGGGCGTCAGCTCGTGCAGCTGCGCCCCTGCCTTCTGCGCCGTCCGGGCGAGGACCTCGTCGAAGTCCTGTCGCGGTCTGACCAGGCCGTACGACGGGTAGCTGGCGAGATCCGGCCACGGCATCTCGATCCGCATGCCGCCGCCGAGGATGCGCAGCCCGTGGTTACGGATCCAGCCGTTGGAGGCGCTGGTGTCGATGCCCATGGCGATCAGCTGCTTCACGGCCCGGGGGGTCAGGCCATCACCACAGACCTTCTCGCGCGGGAACTCAGACTTCTCGCAGATGATGACGTCGAGCCCAGCCTGGGCCAGGTGGTACGCCGCGGTCGATCCACCCGGACCGGCGCCGACGATGACCACGTCGGCGTCGTACTCGATCGGCTGCGTCGTCATGATCCCCTGCTCGTGAACGCTTTCACATGCGCCGGATTGGAAGTCTAGGCCCGCCGGTGCCGTGCCCGCGAGTCCGCCCCACTAGTCCGCCGCCGGCTTAGTAGCGTCCGGCTGTGCTTGCTTGGTAGCAGAGTGGAGCGCGACGGCGCCGAGCATCAGCTGGCGCCAGCGGACGACCGCCCAGCCGGCGTCGGCCACCCGGCCGGCCAGGGCGTCGGGCGCGGGCCACGCACCGACGGACTCGGCCAGGTAGGAGTAGGCCTCGGCATCGCTGGACAGCAGGCCGGCGAGGCGTGGGAGCAACTGCTCGACGTACAGCCGATGCCCGGAACGCAACGGCTGGCGACGCGGCGCGCTGGTCTCCAAGATGACCAAGCGGCCGCGGGGCCTCGTCACGCGCGCCAGCTCGCGCAGGGCGGCGTCGACGTCCGCGACGTTGCGGAGCCCGAAGGAGATCGTCACCGCGTCGAACGCCTCGTCGCGGAACGGCAGGTGAAGCGCGTCACCCGCGACGAAGTCGAGCCCGGGATGCTCCTGGTGGCCGACGCTGAGCATGCCTTGCGAGAAGTCGCAGGCCACGACCTCCGCGCCCGCATCGCGGAACGGGATCGAGCTCGCGCCGGTCCCGGCGGCGAGATCCAGCACCCGGTCACCTGGTCGCAGTGACAGCTCCCGGGCGACGACGCCACGCCAGCGGCGTTCCTGACCGAACGTCATCACGGCGTTCATCCGGTCGTAGCCGGCGGCAACGGCATCGAACATCCGCGCCACGTCGCCGGGGCTGCGGTCGAGCTGGGCGCGCACCATGAAGCCATCCTCCCGCTGCGGGCGAGGTCAGAGCGGGTCGGGTCGACCTCGCAGCTCGCGCAGCCGCCCGACCAGGCGGGTCACGCTGACGCCTTTCTCGATGTAGGCGTCCGCACCCGCGTCACCCGCCTCCGGCGACAGCGCGGCGTCCTCGAAGCCGGAGAAGATGACGATCTTCGCCTCGGGCAGGATCTCGCGGATCCGGGGCAGCGCCTGCAGCCCGTCCATCACCGGCATCAGCAGATCCAGCAGCACGATGTCCGGGTTGAGGGCGGCGGCCGCCTCAATCGCCTCGGCACCGTCGGCAGCGGTCCCGACGACCTGGAAGTCGTCCTCCGCCTCGAGCAGGATGGTGAGCAGGTCGCGAAGGTTCGCGGCGTCGTCCACCACGAGGACGCGATCGCGGGCCGCGGTCACGAAGCGTCGCGGCTGGGCGGAGAGACAGGCACCTCCGCCACTGCTGGCTCCTGCTCGGCGTGCCCGGGGGCCTCGGCGCCCGCTGCCTGCTGCGCCTGCTGGGCTGCCAGCGCATCGGCGTACGCGTCTTCCCGAGCGGTGCGCTCGGCCAGCTTGCTGCGGCCGCGCTGTACCTGCGACTCCACCGCCATCCCCATGTTGATGCGCTGCCGCTTGAGCAGGAACCAGCTCAGTACGCCGGAGACGAGCAGTGCCACCACGATCAACGGGAAGCCGTGCAACCCGGCGAGATCACCGATCCCGAGGCAAGCCACCAGGAGCAACAGCCGCCACGCGTTGTAGGCGAGCAGTGCCTTACTCGCACTGTGCTCGGGCGGGGTCCCTCGTCGTGACGGAACACCGGGAAGCCTCATGCGGCGAGGGTACGACGTGTCCCCTCATGGAGGCAGTTGGGTAGTTCGACTGACAGTTCAGGAAGGGGTAAGTAATACTTCCGTGACCTGCACGTCGCAGGCAGTGACAACCCAAATAAGGGGGAGGGCCCCGATGGTGGAGGCGCGAGACCGCCTGCTGACACCGGGAGAGGTAGCAAGCCTCTTCCGCGTGGACCCCAAGACCGTGACCCGCTGGGCCGCGGCTGGCCGTATCAACAGCATCCGCACGCCCGGCGGTCATCGTCGGTTCCGCGAGTCCGAGATCCGTGAGCTGTTGCGCCATGACGGCTCGAACGTTCCGGTGCAGTCCACCCAGCCACCGTCACCTCGAGCAGCGCTCGAGGACCGGCCGGCCGCCACCGCCTGACGCCCAGCCTCCTGACTGGTCGCTCAGGACCGGTCAGGAGATCCCGGCGTAGGAGTGCAAGCCGGTGATCACGGTGTTCACGACGTAGTAATCGACCAGTAGGCACGCGAAGGCGATGAGCGAGAGCGTCGCGGCTCGCCGCCCGCGCCAGCCGGCCGTCGCCCGGGCATGCAGGTACGCCGCATACCCGAGCCACGTAATGAACGACCAGGTCTCCTTGGGGTCCCAGCCCCAGTAGCGGCTCCATGCCTGCTCGGCCCAGATCGCGCCGGCGATGATCGCGAACGTCCAGACCGGGAACGCGAACGTGATGATGCGGTAGGCGAGGCGATCCAGGCTCTCGGCCGCGGGCAGCGAACGCATCAGGCCACCGCGAGCGGCCCCCATCTCGACCGCTGCCGCCGTACCTGGACCGAGACTGACCCGGGTCGGGTGCATCGGCGATCGCAGCCGCTGCCGGAGCGCGACTCGCAACGGCGGGAGCCCGCGCTCCCATCGCTCCTTGAACAGGTAGAGCACCGTGACGACGCCGGAGACCAGGAACGAGCCGGTGGCGAGAATCGCCGCCACGACATGGATCTTGATCCAGTAAGAGTTCAGGGCCGGCACCAGCGGCCCGGGAGCGGCGTAGAGCACGGTGCCCGCTAGCCCCAGGTAGAGCACGACGGGCGCCATCACGAAGGCGCCGAGATAGCGGACCTTCTGCCGGGCCAGCAGGACGAGGTACAGCGTCACGGCGACCAACGTCACCATGAGCGAGAACTCGTACATGTTGCCCCACGGCACGCGGTGCACCGCGACGCCGCGGGTCACCACCGAGGAGAGGTGAAAACCCCAGCCGAGGACGGTCAGGGCAACGGCGGCGTAACCGAGCTGGCGACTGCGGGGCGACCCGTTCCCCGCGACGGCCTGGCTGCCGTCGCGTGCCTCGGCGCGCCGACCAGCCGCGAACTCGGCGGCGTACCCCAGCATGGCGATCGCGTAGCAAAAAACGGCCCACGTCAGCAGGACGTCCGACGTGTGGGCGAGGTGGAGGTTGGCAGGCACCGTCAGCCTTCCTCGGTGTGGTCACTCACGGCCGATCCTTCGGCCTCGGTCCGGCCGAGCCGTGCGACCAGGTCGCGGAGCTCCGCCGCGAAACCCTCGGCGTCGTTCCGCCCCAGGCCTGCAGCGGTGACTACCGTACGCCGCGAGGTCGACCCGTCGGACGCCGGGACCGGCACCGCGCGAAGCCAGAACCGGCGCCGCCGCACGAACAACGACCCGATCAACCCGGCCACGATGAGGATCGCGGCGATCAGGACGGTGGTCTTGCCCGGCTCGTGGGCGACCTGGAGCGTGGCCCACTGGTTGATTCCCTCGAAGTGCAGCGTCGCGCCGTCCTTGAGCTTCCACGAGCTGCCCGGCCGCAGCTGCTTGGTTCCGATGTTGGTCATCTTCGACGTGATCGGCAGCGAGTACACCGACTGCGGCGCACCACTGTTGACGCCGAGATCGCCCGTGAAGGCGACGAGTGACAGCACCGGGTTCTTCAGTCCGGGGTACGACGACACTGCGGTCCCGGACGTCGTCACGCCGTACGTCGGGTAGAAGAAGCCGAGGATGCCGAGCTGCTGCTTCGGAGCCAGGTCGGGGACCTTGACGACGCCATGTGAGTAGAACTGGCTGTTGTCCGGCAGGAACGGCGTGTTGGTGTCGTAGACCGTGCGACCCGCCTTATTGGTGAGCCTCAGGTGCATCGAGTAGCCGTGGCCGACCAGGAACACCTTCGCACCACCGATGTTCAGCGGGTGGTTGACCTGGATGTCGTAAGGCCGGGACGCGGCGGTCGGGTCGGTCTTGTAGGTGACTGCAGCCTGGAACGTCGTCGGCTCACCGTCGGCCTGGTAGCTCGCCGTGAACTTCTTGAGCGTCAACGAGAACGGCGACAGCGACGAGTCGGAGAACAACCGAGCCGGGGAGAAGACGTCGTACTGGCTTTGCGCGTTGGAAAAGCCGCCCTGCGGGCCGACCGTCACGAGCACGGTCCCCTTGTAGCCGAACAGGCCGCCGAGGGCGATGCCGGCGAGCAGGAGCAGCAGCGCGAGGTGGAAGACCAGGTTGCCGGTCTCGCGGAGGTAGCCGGTCTCGGCCGCCACCGTCACGGCCCCGTCGGCCTCGGTGCGAATGTCGGCGCGCCAGCGGCGGCGGCGCAGCTCCGCCCGGGCGCGGGCCGCGACGTCGTCCGGCGCCTCGTCGTCGACCACCCAGTCGGCCGAGGCGGGCAACCGGTTCAGGTGCCGCGGGGCGTCCGGCGGCCGGCGCAGCATCGCCCGGGCGTGCAACCGGAGCCGGGGGATCACGCAGCCGATCAGCGACACGAACAGCAGCAGGTAGATCGCGGCGAACCACGGCGCGCCGAACACGTTGAACAGCGACAACCGGTGGAACAGCGGCCCGAGGTGCGGGTGGTTCGTGACGAAGCTGTCGACCTTGACCGGGTCGAGGCTGGTCTGTGGGATGACGGTGCCCGGGATGGCGGCGATCGCCAGCAACGCGAGCAGCAGCAACGCCGTCCGCATGCTGGTCAGGCGGCGCCAGAGCAGTCGCAGAACCGGGATCGGGCCACGGCCACTCGGTCGAAGGCTCGGCGGCTCGGGCTGGGTCGAGAGCCGGCCGCCGCGATCGGAGTCGACGAGGACGTCGGTCATGTGCTCACACCGGTGGGGTGTAGCCGGTAGTCAGGGATCGCAGGTGGATCGACAGCGTGTTCCACTCGCCGGTGACGAGCAGGACGCCGACGACGACGAGCAGCAGGCCGCCTCCGCGCAGCACCCAGGCGTAATGCCGCTTCACGACGGCGAACGCGCCCAACGCTCGCCGGAACGCCAACCCGGCAAGGATGAAGGGCAGGCCCAGACCGACGCAGTACGCCGCGGTGAGTAGGGCTCCGCGGCCCGCCGTACCCGTGTTGGGATCACTCGCCAGACCCAGCACGACGGCGAGCGTCGGACCGGTGCACGGCGTCCATCCGACCCCAAAGGCGAGACCGACGAGGGGTGCACCGGCGATTCCGATCGATGGCAGCCGGTGGAACCGCCACTCACGTTGCGACACCGGCAGCAGCCCCACGAAGGCCGCTCCCATCGCGATCGCGACCACGCCCGCGATCCGGTCCACGAGCAGGAAGTGCTGGTCGAGGTGGGCGCCGACCGCGCCGAAGAACGCGCCGAACAGGACGAAGACGGACGAGAACCCGACCACGAACAGCGACGAGCCCAACAGCACCCGGCCGCCGTGCCGGTGTCGATGACGGGGCATCGCTTCGACGGCCACCGCGGTCCCGGGGCCGTCGCTCACCCGCGGCCGCTGCTCCTCGGCGGCGAGGTCGGCGGCGGAGAGCCCGGTGACGTAGGACAGGTACGCCGGAACCAGCGGAAGCACGCACGGTGAGAGGAACGACACCAGCCCGGCGAGCGCCGCGACCGGGATCGCCAGCAGCAGGTTCCCGGCTGCCGCGTGCGAGAACGTCGTCGCCGCGCTGGCGACGACGACCGCATTGCCGGTCACGTCTTGTCCTGGAGTACGGCGTTCACCAGCGGCACGAGATGGGTGTAGTCGAGCAGTCCGCTGACCTTCGCGGCGATGTCACCGGAGCGGTCGATCACGATCGTCGTCGGGGTCGACGCGGGCTCGGCGTGCGGGAACTGCAGGGCCAGCGAGCCGGTCGGGTCGAAGATGCTCGGGTACGTCACACCATGGACGGTGTTGAAGCTGATCGCGCCGGCCTTCTGGTCACGGTCGTCGATCCCGACGAACGCGACGCCCTTGGCGGCGTCGTCCTTCGCGACCTGGTTGAACGCCTGCGCCTCTTCGCGGCACGGCACGCAGTCGGACTCCCAGAAGTTGACGACAACGACCTTGCCGCGCAACGAGGCAAGCGACAGGTGAGCGCCGGTCAGCGTCGTCCCGCTCACGTCCCCGACCGGATAGCGATGGCCGGAGGTGAAGACCACGGCACCGTCGCCCGGCTGGAAGCCGAGGCTGTTGTCGACCGAGGTGTCCACGCTGTTACCGCCCGAGCATCCGGCCAGGGCGAGCAAAAGCGCGCCGGCCGGGAGAACCCGCCGCAGTAGTCGTTGCATCGCAACCATTGTGACCCGTCTACCTGGACGCGCTCGGCGCGGGTCAGGCGCCCCCGACCTGCTTGCGGCCGGCCGCCCCGGCGGGCTCGACGTAGTCGACCCGCAGTAGCCGATCGCCGTCGTAGACCAGCGACGTGATCGAGGCCAGCGCGCAGCGACGGCGGTCCGGCCGATGCCACAGCCGCTCGCCTTCCAGCCGGCGGCGGACCACCTCGATCGGCAGCTGGTGGCTGACCAGGACCGCCTCGTGACCTTCGGCGGCATCGCGGGCATCGGCCACGGCCGCGTGCACCCGGTCGGCGACCTCGTCGTACGGCTCTCCCCACGACGGTCGGAACGGGTTGTAGAGGTGCCGCCAGTTCACCGGGTTGCGCAGCGACCCGTCGCCCACGCCTACGGTCCGACCCTCGAACACGTTGTCGCTCTCGATCAGTCGGTCGTCGGTCGTCGGTTCGATACCGAACTCTGCCGCGATCGGCGCCGCCGTCTGCACTGCGCGGTCCAGCGGTGAGGAGCGCACCACCGTGACGTCATGGCCGGCGAGCCACCCGGCGGCCAACACGGCCATCTGCTCACCGGAGTCCGACAGGCGGAACCCGGGGATCCGCCCGTAGAGCACCCCGTCGGGGTTGTGCACCTCACCGTGGCGGACCAAGTGCACCGTCGTCCGGCTCATGCTCGGTCGCCGAGGGTGGGAGCGTCGGCCGAGTCGGCGACGGCGGCGGCGGCGCGCGCGGCGTGAGGCAGCGCGTCCGCGATTCGGTCGAGGGCGGCGTCGTCATGACTGGCGCCCACGAACCACGCCTCGAATGCCGACGGCGGCAGATAGACGCCGCGGTCGAGCATCGCGTGGAAGAACGCCGTGTAGCGATGAGCCGACTGCTCCTTCGCCGACGCGAAGTCGACCACCGGACGGTCGGTGAAGAACACGGAGAACAGGTTGCCCGCAACGTTGACCCGGTGGGGTACGCCGGCCGCGGTCAGCGCGTCACCGGCAAGGTCGACGATGCGGGCCGCGGTGGCGTCGAGGTGGGCATAGACGTCGGGGGTGCAATGCCTCAGCTGGGCCAGACCGGCCGCGACGGCGACCGGGTTCCCGGACAGTGTGCCCGCCTGGTAGACCGGGCCGTCCGGCGCGAGCGCAGACATCACCTCGGCTCGGCCACCGAACGCCGCCGCCGGCAGCCCGCCGCTCATCACCTTGCCGAACGTGAACAGGTCGGGCGTGACGCCGTCGAGGCCCCACCAGCCCGCCGCGGACACCCGGAAGCCGGTCATCACCTCGTCGCTGATCAGCAGCGCGCCGTGCTGCTCGGTCACGGCGCGCAGCCGGGCGTTGAAGCCGGCCTGCGGCGGAACGACGCCCATGTTGGCGGCGGCCGCCTCGGTGATCACGCAGGCGATGTCGTCACCGCGCTCGGCGAACACCGCCTCGAGGGCGTCGACGTCGTTGTAGGGCAGGACGAGCGTGTCGGCGGCGCTAGCGCCGGTCACGCCCGGCGAGTCGGGCAGCCCCAAGGTCATCACCCCGCTGCCGGCGCTGGCGAGTAACGCGTCGACGTGTCCGTGGTAGCACCCAGCGAACTTCACGATCAGGCTTCGGCCGGTGAAACCACGCGCCAGCCGGACGGCGCTCATGGTCGCCTCGGTGCCGGAGTTCACCAGCCGGACCAGCTCGACCGGCTCGACCCGGGAGATGATCTCGGCGGCCAAGTCGACCTCGCCGACCGTCGGCGTACCGAACGACAGGCCGTGCTTCGCCGCCGCCGCGACCGCCTCGACGACGGCGGGGTGGGCGTGGCCGAGGATCGTCGGACCCCAGGAGCAGACCAGGTCGACGTACTCGCGACCGTCGGCGTCGTAGAGGTAGGGACCGTCGCCGCGGACCATGAACCGCGGCACGCCGCCGACCGCGCGGAATGCGCGGACCGGAGAGTTGACCCCGCCGGGCGTGACGGACCGGGCACGCTCGAACAGCGCGGCCGAGGCCGGGGCGTCGTCAGGGGGCACGCTGCCATTGTCCTGCCCGGCCGATGCCGGACTCCGACCGGGCTTGCGGCGGGAGTTCGTGCGAGGCTGGCCGCATGGCTGATTTCGCGGTTGACACCGATCCCGCCGACGTCGGGATCGACGCAGCTCGCCTGTCCCGCATCGACGACCACTTCGCCCGGTACGTCGATGACGGCCGGCTTCCCGGCTACCAGCTGACCATCTCGCGGCACGGCAAGCTCGCGCACCTGACGTCGTACGGTGCGGCGGACGTCGAGGCCGGTCGCGCGATCGAGCCGGACACCATCTTCCGGATCTACTCGATGTCGAAGCCGATCACCTCGGTCGCGGCGATGATGCTCTACGAGCAGGGCCACTTCGAGCTGACCGACCCGATCAGCCGGTGGCTGCCGGAGTTCGCGGCGCCGCGGGTCTACGTCGGCGGGCCGGCCAACAATCCGGCGACCGTGCCGGCCAGCGAGCCGATCCGGGTCTGGCATCTGCTGACCCACACGTCGGGGCTCACCTACCCGTTCCACCGGGTGCACGTCACGGACGAGATCTACCGGCTCGGCGGTTTCGACATCGGCGCCGAGCCACGCGGCCTCGACCTCGCCGGCACGATCGAGGCGTACGCCCAGTTCCCGCTGGCCTTCGAGCCGGGAACGGAGTGGCTGTATTCCGTGGCGACCGACGTCCTCGGCCGGCTGGTCGAGGTGTGGTCCGGCCTGTCGCTGGATGAGTACCTGCGCACCGAGATCTTCGAGCCGCTGGGCATGGTCGACACCGCCTTCGCTGTCCCGGAGGCAGCGCACGGCCGGCTCGCCGCGCTCTACGCCATGGCGCCGGGCCTCACCGAGAAGATCCGCTACGACGCCCTCGGCGAGCCCTACAAGTTGCCGCCGCGGTGGTTCTCCGGTGGCGGTGGACTGGTGTCAACGTCGGCGGACTACCTGTGCTTCGTGCGGATGCTGCTCGGCGACGGTGCCCTCGACAACACCCGCCTGCTCTCGCCGCGCACCGTCCGCTACATGTCACGCAACCACTTGCCCGGCGGCGCCGACCTGCAGGCGTTCGGCCGGCCGCTGTTCGCGGAGACCAGGTACGACGGAGTCGGCTTCGGTCTCGGCCTCGCCGTCACCGATGACCCGGTAGCCGCGAAGGTCCTGTCAGGAACCGGCGAGTCCTACTGGGGCGGGATGGCGAGCACCGCGTTCTGGGTCGACGCCGCGGAGGAGCTAGGTGTTGTCTTCATGACCCAGCTGCTGCCGTCATCGACGTACCCATTGCGCAGCCAGCTCCGCCAGCTCGTCTACTCCGCCCTCATCGACTGAAGGCTTTCAGCGCAGGCGGGAGGCGACCTCGGTCGCCCAGTAGGTGAGCACGATGCTCGCGCCGGCCCGCTTGATCGAGGCCAGCAGCTCCGCGATGGCACGTTCCCGGTCGATCCAGCCGTGCGCAGCCGCCGCCTCAACCATCGCGTACTCCCCCGACACGTTGTACGCCGCGACCGGTCCGTCAACCGCCTCCGCGACGGCTCGTACGACGTCGAGGTAGCCGACCGCCGGCTTCACCATGACCAGGTCGGCGCCCTCCGCGATGTCGAGCTGCGCCTCGCGCACCGACTCCACCGCCGACCGGGCCGGATCTTGCTGGTAGGACGCGCGGTCGCCGAACTGCGGCGCGCACTCCGCCGCGTCGCGGAACGGGCCATAGAAGGCCGACGCGTACTTCGCGGAGTAGGCGATGATCCCGACGTCCGAATGGCCGGTGGCGTCGAGCCTGGCCCGGATCGCGCCGACCTGGCCGTCCATCATCCCGCTCGGACCGACCAGCTGGACTCCGGCCTCGGCCTGCGCGACGGCGATCGCGGCGTACCGCTCGAGCGTCGCGTCGTTGTCCACCTCACCGGCCGTGGTGAGCAGACCGCAGTGGCCATGGTCGGTGTACTCGTCGAGGCACAGGTCCGCCATCACGACCGTGGCGTCTGCGACTTCCCCGACCACGTCACGCAACGCCTGCTGCACGATGCCGTCAGGATCATCCGCCGCCGACCCCCGCGCGTCCTTCACGGCCGGGATCCCGAAGAGCATCACGCCACCGACACCCGCCTGCACCGCCTCGACCACGGCCTTACGCACGGAGTCACGGGTGTGCTGGACGACGCCGGGCATCGAGACGATCGGCTGCGGGGCGTCGATCCCTTCCTTCACGAACAGCGGCAGCACCAGGTCGGACGGCACCAGCTCGACCTCTGACACGAGGCGTCGCAGCGCCGCCGACCGTCGCAGCCGACGGGGCCGGCTGGACGGGTACGACGCTGCCGCGCTCATCTCGCCTTCTTGGCCCGCGCGCTTGCCTTGACGCGGTTCGCCTTGCCCGGCAGCTGCGCCTCGCCGGACTCGCGACGAGCACGGCCGAACTCCGCCAGCCCCTCCGCCAGCGCGGCAACCGACGGCTCTGCCGCCAACACGTCGACCCGCAGACCGAGCTCCTCGGCCGTCTTCGCGGTGGCCGGCCCGATGACCGCGATGATCGACGAGGTGTGCGGCTTGCCGGCGATCCCGACGAGGTTCCGCACCGTCGAGGACGACGTGAACAGCACCGCGTCGAAGCCGCCGGTCTTGATCGCCTCACGCACCTCCGCGGCCGGCGGCGCCGCCCGCACCGTCCGGTACGCCGTCACGTCATCCACCTGCCAGCCGAGCTCGAGCAGCCCCGCCGAAAGGGTCTCGGTCGCGATGTCTGCCCGCGGCAGGAGCACGCGGTCGAGGGCGTCGTACCCCGGCTCGTACGGCGGCCAGTCGGCGAGCAGGCCCTCGCTCGACTGGTCCGTGCTGGGCACCAGGTCGGGTCGGATCCCCCAATCGAGCATCGCCGCAGCGGTCTGCTCGCCGACGCAGGCGATCTTCACGCCCGCCAGCGCCCGCGAGTCGAGCCCGAGCTCCTCGATCTTCTCGCGGATCGCGCGGGCCGCGTTCGTCGAGGTCAGGGCCAGCCAGGCGTAGCGGCCCGTGACCAGGCCGCGGATGGCGCGGTCCATCGCCTGCGGGGTCCGCGGCGGCTCGACCGCGATGGTCGGGACCTCCACCGGCACCGCGCCGTGCGCCGTCAGCTGGTCGGACAACGCGGCGGCCTGCTCCTTGGTCCGCGGGACCAGCACCTTCCAGCCGAACAGCGGACGGGTCTCCCACCACGACAACCGCTCCCGTCGCTTCACGACGTCGCCGACAACGGCCACCGCGCGATCGGCGAGCCCGGCAGTGTCGCGCTCGACGGTGTCGAGCGTGGAGATCACGGTCTGCTGCGCCGTGGTGGTGCCGTCGGCGGTCACCGCGATCGGGGTATCGCCCCGCCGACCGTGCTCGATGAGCGAGGTGGCTGCCTTGCCCAGCGAGCCGGCCACGTTGAGCAGGACCAGCGTGCCCTTCCCGGAGGCGAGTGCGGGCCAGTCCGGCTCGGGCGCCTCGTCGCCGAGGTCGACGACGTGCACGGTGCGGGACTTCTTGTCCGTCACCGGTACGCCGGCGTACCCGGGCACCGCGAGTGCCGCACTCACGCCCGGCACCAACTCGAAGGGAACCTTGGCCTTGAAGCACGCCTCGGCCTCCTCGGCGAAGGCGCACAGCAACGTGGGGTCGCCCACGAACAGCCGGACGACGCTCTTCCCGTCACGGGCGGCGCTCACCACCGCCCTGGACGTGACCGCAGGCTCATGACAGTCGGTGTCGATGACCTCGACGTCCGGTCGGGCGTGAGCGAGGACGGCCTCGAGCCCGTGGCGGTGCAGCACGATGACGTCAGCGCCCTGCAGTGCCTCGGCGGCGTTCAGGGTGAGCAGCCCGGGGTCACCGGGGCCGCCTCCCACGAACGTCACGGTTCCGGGTGTCTTCTTGGGGCGGGTGCTGCTCAATGGGTGCTCCCGATCAGGTCGGTGGCGCCCGCGGCTATCAGGTCGCGGGCCAGACGGTGGCCGATCCCCGCGGCGTCGTCGCGGGGGCCGGTGGCGGACAGTCGGATGGCATGCTCGCCGGAGGAGTCGGCGACCACTGCTCGCAGGTAGATCTCCTCGGTGCCGTCATCCCCTTCGGCCACGTCGGCAAGCGCGCCGACAGGTGCTGTGCACCCGGCCTCGAGATCGGCGAGCAGCACCCGTTCGGCGGTGGTAGCGGCGCGGGTCTGCGGGTCGTCGAGCGCTGCGAGCGCCTCGGCGAGTTCGGTGTCCTCATCCCGGCACTCGATGGCAAGCGCTCCCTGGCCGGGCGCGGGCAGGAGCTGACCCGGATCCAGGATCTCGCTGGCCTCGCCCAGTCGACCGAGTCGGGCCAGGCCGGCCGCGGCCACAACGACGGCGTCCAGCTCGCCGTCCGCGACCCGCTGTAGCCGGCTGTCGACGTTGCCGCGAATGGCGACGATGTCGAGGCCGAGCCCGAGTGCGCGCAGCTGCGCGACGCGGCGGGGGGCGCCGGTCCCCACGGTCGAGCCCGCCGGAAGCGCGTCGAGCCGGGAGCCGGACGCGCTCACCAGCGCGTCCCGCGGGTCCTCGCGCTGCGGTATCGCCGCAAGGCGCAAGCCGTCGGCGGGTGAGGTTGGTAGGTCCTTGAGCGAGTGCACGGCGAGGTCGACCGCTCCGGACGTCAGGCGTTGCCGGAGCTCGGTCACGAAGACCCCGGTGCCGGGCAGCGCGAAGACCGCTGCGGCAGAACGGTCACCCTCGGTCACAACCTCGACCAGCTCGACGGTGTGACCCGCCGCCCGCAGCAGCTCCGCCACCCGGCCGGACTGCGCCAGGGCGAGCGTGGAGCGACGGGTGCCGAGCCGAAGCGTGCGGGCGCGCGGCATGACGGCGGTCACCGGTCGTTCTCCTCGACGGTGACGTCGGCCCGGCCGACGACCTCGGTCGCGGACGGGTCGATGGAGAACAGCTCGCGCAGCACCTCGGCGTAGGACTCGCCGCCAGAGGTCCCGGCCAGCTCCTTCACCCGGACGGTGGGGGTGTGCAGCAGCTTGTCGACGACGCGTTCGACGGCGGTGCGCACCTCGCGGGTGGTCCGCTCGTCGGCGTCCGGCAGCCGACCCAGCAGCCGGGTGAGCTCGGCATCGACAACCCGCTGGGCCCGCTCGCGCAGCGCCACCACGGTCGGAGCGACCTGCCCGGCGCGGGCGCGGGCGAGGTAGCCGCCGACCTCGTCGGTGACGATCCGGCGTACCGCCTCGACGTCAGCAGCGACCTCGGCGTCCTCGAGGACTCCGTGCAGCGTCTCGAGGTCGATCACGGTGATGCCGGGGAGCAGCCGAGCGGCGGGATCGATGTCGCGGGGCAGCGCGAGGTCGAGGGCGACCACCGGCCGGTCGCCGCGGCCCTCGAGCAGTTCCACGGGTACGACGGTTCCGACTGCACCCGTGCACGACACGATCACGTCGGCCCCGGACACGGCCTCGGCCAGTGATCCGAGCGGCAACGCCCTCCCCCCGACGGCGGCAGCGAGCCGGGCGGCTCGGGCAGGGGTCCGGTTGACGACGACCAGGTCCGCGACGCCACGATCCCGCAGACCGGTGGCGGCCAACGCGCTCATCGACCCGGCGCCGACCACGGCTGCTCGCAGCCCGCGCAGGTCGCCGATGGCGGCAGCCGCCAGGTCGAGACCGACGGTCACTAGGGACCGCCCGGCCCGGTCGATTCCGGTCTCGGCGTGGGCTCGCTTGCCGACGCGCAAGGCCTGTTCGATCAGGGGTGACAGCGCCCGTCCGACGGTGTGCTCGGCCCGCGCGACCGCGAGGGCTGCCCGCAACTGACCGAGGATCTGCTGTTCGCCGACGACCATGGAGTCCATCCCGGCGGCAACGGCGAACAGGTGCTGCACCGCTCGGTCCTCGTAGTGGACGTAGAGGTGGGTCGTCAGCGCATCGAGCGCGACCCCGGTGTGAGCGGCCAGCCGCTCGCTGACGTCCTGCACCCCGCCGTGGAACTTGCGGACCTCGGCGTGGACCTCGAGCCGGTTGCACGTGGCGAGCACCATCACTTCGTCCACGTGCTCAGCGCGCGCCAGGTCGGCGAGCAGCTTGGCGATCCCGTCACTGCCGAGCGCCGCGCGCTCCAGCAGCTCGACCGGCGCGGACCGGTGGGACAGCCCGATCGCGAGCAGGCTCATGCCGTCGCCTCGTCATTCGCGAGCGCCGACAGCGCCTTGCGTTGCTCGTGGAAGGCCAAGATCTGCAGTTCGATCGACAGGTCGACCTTGCGCACGTCGACCTCCTCGGGGACGCTCAGGACGACCGGCGCGAAGTTGAGCACGCTCGTGACCCCGGCAGCCACCAGCCGGTCGCAGACGTCCTGCGCGGCGACCGCGGGCGTCGCGATGACGCCGATCTGGACGTCGTGCTCCTCGATCACGGCTTCGAGCTCGTCGACGTGGCGCACCGCAAGGCCGGCGATCTGCTCGCCGGTACGGGCGTGGTCCACGTCGAGCAGTGCCACGACCCGGAAACCGCGCGTGCTGAATCCGCCGTACCCGGCCAGGGCGTGGCCGAGGTTGCCGACGCCGACGATCACGACGCTGTAGTGCTGGGTCAGACCCAGCACGCGCGAGATCTGGTAGACGAGGAAGTCCACGTCGTAGCCGACCCCGCGGGTGCCGTACGACCCGAGATGGGACAGGTCCTTGCGCAGCTTGGCCGGACCGACACCGGCCGAGCCAGCCAGCACCTCCGAGGAGACGGTGGCCACGCCCGACTCGGCGAGGCCGGAGAGCACGCGCAGGTAGACCGGGAGCCTGGCGACGGTCGCGTCCGGAATCCCAGGGCGACGTCCTTGACGGCCCTCGACCGTCCGACCGCGCTCCGGCATGTCCGCTCCCATCGGCCGATTGGCCCTCGAGATGTCACTGTAACGCGCTTGTGAACCCGTGCACAAAGCGGTTGTGCGCTCGTGAAAATGGGACGTCGGTCACCTGGCCGTGCCAGGATGCACGTCGACATGAGCAGCGAGTGGGGCCGGATCGACGGCGACGGCACGGTCTACGTGCGCACCGGCGACGGGGAGCGCCCGATCGGCTCCTGGCAGGCCGGTACGCCCGAGGAGGGTCTCGCCTTCTACGGCCGCCGGTACGACGACCTCGCCGCCGACGTCGCGCTGCTCGAGGGCCGGATCGGCTCACCCGCCAGCGATCCGAGCGCGGTCGCCGCGGCGGCGCGCAAGCTGCGCGACACGCTGCCCGAGGCCGCCGCCCTCGGGGACCTGGACGCGCTCGTCACCCGACTCGACGGCGTCCTCACCAAGGTGGACGAGCGGATGGCGGTCCGACGGCAAGAACGGGCCGCCGCCGCAGCAGCGGCAGCGGACCGCAAGCGCGAACTGGTGGCCGAGGCCGAGCGCCTGGCGACCAGCGACAGCTGGCGCACCACCGGGGAGCGCTTCCGCGCCATCGTCGAGACCTGGAAGACGATCCGGGGCGTCGATCGCACCACCGACGGCGAGCTGTGGGCCAGCCTGTCCGCGGCGCGACGCACGTTCGACGCGAGGCGGCGCAGCCACTTCGCCGGGCTCGAGGTGGAGCGCAGCGCGGCGGCGGCGCGCAAGGAGCAGCTGGCGGCCGAGGCGGAGAAGCTGGCGGACTCGACGGAATGGGCGCCGACCGCCCGTCGGTTCCGTGACCTGATGGGCGAGTGGAAGGCCGCCGGTCGCGCGTCACGCGAGGTTGATGACCGACTGTGGGCCCGGTTCAAGGCGGCGCAAGACACCTTCTTCACCCGGCGTACCGAGGTCTTCAGCGCCCGCGACGAGGAGCAGGCGGGCAACCTGGCGGCCAAGCAGGCGCTGCTCGCAGAGGCACAGGCGCTCGACGCGGTGGCCGACCCGACCGGAGCACGCAAGCGGCTCCGGACCATCCACGACCGCTGGGAGAAGGTCGGACACGTCCCCCGCGACGCTCGCGCTGGTCTGGATGACGCGCTGGAAGACGTCGAGCGACGGATTCGTGAGGCCACGTCGGCGTCCCGAACCGTCGTGACCACCGACTCGCCGTTGGTGGTCAGGCTGCGCGAGTCGCTCGAGAAGCTCGAGGCGCGGCTGATCCGGGCCAGGGCCGCCGGCGATGACAGCCTGGTGGCAGAGACCGAGGCCTCACTCGCCACCCAGCGCGAATGGTTGCAGCAGGCCGAGTCAGTCCGCTGAGCTCAGGTCAGGACGCGGCGGAGTCGCTCCGGATCCACCCGCAGGACCTCGTGCACCTGGCCGTCCACCAGAACGACCGGGATCAGCTCGGTCCACCTTGCCTGGTCGGCCGGGCTGACGTCCGCCAGGTCGCGGGTGGCCCATGGCACGCCGATCGGGTCACAGACCGCGGCGACCGCGGCCGCCGCCGCCTCGCACAGATGGCACCCGGACCTCGCGACGACGACGACCCGAGGGCCGGTATCGGTCATCAGGGAGCGTCGATGTGGTCGCGCAGCCGCCCCTTCGCGACCTTGCCGCTCAGCGAGTGCGGGAGCTGGTCGACCAGCTCCACGCTCGTGGGGCACTTGAAGCGCGCTAAGCGCCGAGCGGCAAACTCGATCAGCTCGTCGGCGCTGGGCGAGGTCCCGGTGCGGGGCACCACCAGCGCTTTGACGGTCTCTCCGGTGTACGGGTGCGGAACGCCGATCACCGCGACCTCGTAGACGTCGGGGTGGGCTTCGAGCACCTGCTCGACCTCGCGCGGGTAGACGTTGAAGCCACTGACCAGGATCAGCTCCTTGGTCCGGTCGACAAGGAACAGGTCGTGGTCGGTGTCGGCGTACGCGATGTCCCCGGTGCGGAACCAGCCGTCGGCGTCCGGGCCGCCAGAACCGTCGGGCCAGTAGCCGGAGAACAGGTTCGGACCCCGGACGACGAGCTCTCCCGGGTCGTCCTCGTCGACCTCGTCGCCGGCCTCGTCGAGGATGCGCACCTCGACGCCGGGGATCGGGCGCCCGACACTGCCCGGCTTGGCGACCTCGCTGCACAGGGTCGTGGTGAGGACCGGCGCGGTCTCTGTGAGGCCGTACCCCTCGAAGATGTGATGCCCCGTCGTCTCCAGCAGGTGGGACAGGACGGCGGGTGGCAGCGGCGCGGCACCCGAGACGGCCAGCCGGACCGACGCGAGGTTCGCCTCGAGGTCGGGCAGCATCGACCACGCGACGAACATCGGCGGGGCGCCGACGATGTTGCTCACGTGCCGGTCGTGGATCAACGTCAGGGTCTCCACCGGGTCGAACCGCTCGGCCAGCACGGCGGTCGCCCCGGCCCACGCGACCTGCCCGAGGCCGGCGTTGAGCCCGTACACGTGGAACAGCGGAAGCACCAGCAGCACGATGTCGTCCGGGGCGACCACGCTCGGCTCGATCCGGTCGAGCTGGGCGAGGTTCGCCATGAGTGCCCGATGGGTGAGCATGGCCCCGCGCGGCTGCCCGGTCGTGCCGGAGGTGTAGAGCAGCAGCGCCAGGTCGTCGCCTCGGGCCAGCTCGTCGTCGACCACCCGGCCCTCGCCGGCGGCAAGCAGGAGCTCCCACGACGGCTCAGCACCGCCGACCACGATCACCTGCTCGGCGGGCAGAAAATCGAGCCGGCTCACGTGCTCAACGTCGGTGATGACCAGCGATGCGCGGGCGTCCTGGACCTGATGCTCGAGCTCGGCTCGGGTGTACGCCGTGTTCAGCGGTACGGCGACCAGCCCGGCACGCAGCACGCCGAAGTAGGCCGCCACGAACTCCACGGTGTTCGGCAACAGGATCGCGACCCGCTCGCCGGGCTCCTGCACCCGGGTGAGGAGCCCGCTCGTGCAGCGGTCGACCAGCGCGTCGAGCTCGGTCCAGGTGAGCATGGTGTCCTCGTGCAGCAGCGCCGGTTTGTCCGGATGCTCGGCGGCCGCCGCCCTGACGAGCTCCGCGAGAGTCCGGGCCGCCATGCCGGAGAGTGTTGCACGGATGCAAGCACCCAGATTCACCCGGTTGGCCTCGACACTTCGGGCGTCGTACCCTAGGACAAATAGCCCGGAATCGCCATAGGCGTGACGGGTTGCCACGGTGTGTCATATATGACGGACACTGTCAGCGTTTGACAAGACCCGACACGGGCGATCAAGGAGCTGGATGCACGCGCACGCTCCGATCCTTGCCCGGCCGCCGCTGATCGCTCCGGACGGCCTTGCAGCGCTGCGCCGAGCGCTCGCCATCCTGCTCTCGGCCTCGCAGCCGACGACCGGAAGCCTCACCCGGCGGGTGACCGCCAGCGGTACGGGTCGGACCACCACCGGGCCACGGGTTCCGCGACCGTCACCGTCCACCGAGCCGAGCGACTCGCAGGCGGCCGTGATGGCGCTGGTGACCGCCGCGCAGGCCGGCGACGGCGAGGCGTTCGGCCAGCTGTTCGACACCTACGTCGACACCGTGCACCGCTACATCAGCTACCGGGTCCGGGACCACGGCTTGGCGGAGGACCTGACCAGCGAGACGTTTCTGCGCGCGCTGCGCCGGATCTCCTCCTACACCTGGCAGGGGCGTGACTTCGGGGCCTGGCTGGTGACGATCGCCCGCAACTTGATCGCCGACCACTTCAAGTCCAGCCGGTTCAAGCTCGAGCTCTCGACGTCGGACCTGGTCGAGGCCGGCGCCGATCGCAGTGAGATGGGCCCGGAGGAGCACGTGCTCGCCGGCATCACGAATGCCGCGCTGCTCGAGGCGGTGACCAAGCTCAAGCCGGATCAGCAGGAGTGCATTGTGCTGCGCTTCCTGCAGGACATGTCGGTGTCGGAGACCGCGGTCATCCTGGGCAAGAACGAGGGTGCCGTGAAGGCGCTGCAGTACCGGGCCGTCAAGGCGCTCGGCCGGCTGCTCCCGGCGGAGCTGACCCGATGAGCCGCCGCGAGGACTTCGCCCGCCTCGCCGACGGCGACGTCGCCGTCGAGGACGTCGCGGTGTCGGGCCTGGGTGAGATCGCAACCGCACTGCGCACCATGAGCCGGCAGATCACGCTGCCCGCTCCAGACCCCGAGTTCCGCGGCGACCTGCGGCAGCGGCTCGTGGCGATCGCGACGGTGCAGGCGGCCGAGCCAGCGATCGCCGGTGTGACGACGGACGGTGCGAGCCGGGTGGCCGGCCGGCGTACGTCGAGGACCGACACCCGGCGGATGCCGCGCGGCCGTCGCACGATCGTGGCGGTGGCCGGGAGCGCCGTCTTCTTCGGCTCCGTGGCCGGCGTGGCCGTTGCCGCGAGCCGCTCGCTGCCGGGCAGCCCGTTCTACGACCTGAAACTCGCGACCGAGTCGGCGCAGCTGTGGACGGCCCAGGGATCGCTCGCGAAGGGCCACCGGCACCTCGAGTTCGCTGCCACCCGGCTCACCGAGGCTCAGCGACTGTCCCCGAGCTCGTCACACCTGGCCGCCACGCTGAACGCCATGGACTCCCAGACCCGTGACGGGGCCAACGACCTGGTCGCCGCGGCTCACAGCTCGTCGTCGACGGCGCCGTTGGTCCAGCTCCAGCAGTTCGCGCACCGCCAGTACGCCGGACTGCAGCAGCTGCTGAAGACGGCTCCGCCTGCGCTCCGGCAGCGCGAGATCCGCTCTGCGACGCTGGTGGAGATCATCAACGACCAGGCGGCCACGCTCAGCGCAGCGTGCACCACGTGCACCGGTGCCACGTCCGGCGGCGGCCTCGGCAACATCGGCGGTCTGCTCAAGCAAGCACTCCCGACGCCCGGTGGCGGGAACGGCTCCGGGCAGGCCCAGCCGGGCCCGGGATCGATCACCTCGCACCGACGGCACGGCCACGGCACCCAGCCGGTGCCCGTTCCGAGCTCCAAGGTGGTGCCGACACCGAAGTCCGGCCTGCCGCTCCCGGGACCGTCCAGCCTGCCGTCGACGCTGAAGTCGCTGCTTCCGACCGCGCTGCCGACCGCGCTGCCGACGAAGCTGCCGTCGCTGCTCCCGTCGCTGCCGCCGCTGCTTCCCAGCTCGCTGCCGTCAGTGCTCCCCACGATCAAGCTGTAGCGGGCCGACGTGGGTCCCACGGTGCGAGCCTCTCGGTAGGCTCGCCACCATGCCGGGCCGGTCGCGTTCCCGAGATCGCGCCGCTCAGGCAGGTGCAGCCGCCGCGGCGGCGGCGGAGGTCGAAGCCAGCCTCGCGATGCCGCCGGACCCGGTTCGGGCGGCGTTCTTCGACGTGGACAACACCGTCATGCAGGGCGCGTCGATCTACCACTTCGCGCGCGGCCTGGCGGCCCGCGACTTCTTCACCTGGCGGGATCTGGCCGCCTTCGCATGGAAGCAGGTCGCCTTCCGGCTGCGCGGGGTCGAGGATCTCGAGCACATGGACGAGGCCAAGGAGGCAGCGCTCGCCTTCGTGGCCGGCCACGCGGTCGAGGAAGTGGTCAGACTCGGCGAGGAGATCTACGACGACCTGATGGCCGACCGGATCTGGTCGGGCACGCGAGCCCTCGCGCAGCTGCATCTCGACGAGGGTCGGCGGGTCTGGCTGGTGACCGCGGCCCCGGTCGAGCTCGCGTCCATCGTCGCCCGACGGCTCGGTCTGACCGGCGCTTTGGGCACCGTGTCCGAGATTCGCGACGGCATCTATACCGGCCGGCTGGTGGGTGAGCCGCTGCACGGCCCGGCTAAGGCGGAGGCGATCCTCGCCCTGGCCGAGCGCGAAGGGCTCGATCTGAGCGAGTGCTGGGCCTACTCGGACTCCTCCAACGACCTGCCCATGCTCGAGACGGTGGGGCATCCGGTCGCGATCAACCCGGATGCCCGGCTAAAGCGGATCGCCCGCGAGAAGGAGTGGGACGTCCGTGACTTCCGCACCGGGCGCAAGGCCGCGAAGATCGGCGTACCTGCGGCGGCCGGAACCGGCGCGATAGCAGGCGGGGTCGCGGTCGGGCTGGCGATGCAACGCCGGCGCAACGCCCCGATCCGACGGGCCCGGCGCGCGGTTCGTCGTACCGCCAACTGGCGCGGCTAGCGGTCGTCTCTGCGCTCCATGATCATGGCCGGTTTTGGCGGCTCTAGCCGCCATAACTGGCCATCGAATCGCCGTGGGCGTCGGGAAGCCCGCCGGTCCATGATCATGGCGGGTTTTGGGGTTCGGCCTAACTAGAAGAAGACGCTGCGGCGCTCGAGCAGGAGCTTGTAGAGGGTCTGCTGGATCACCTCGCGCACCTGGTCGGTGAGGTTGAAGACCAGCATCGGGTCGTCGGCACCGTCCCCGCCGATCTCGTCGGTGGCGATCGGCTCCCCGAACTCGATGATCCACTTAGACGGCAGCGGCAGCAGGCCGAGCGGCCCGAGCAGCGGGAACGTCGGCGTGATCGGGACGTACGGAACGCCGAGCAGCCGAGCCAGCGTCGGCACGTTGCCGATCAGCGGGTAGATCTCCTCGGCACCGACGATCGAGCACGGCACGATCGGTGCTCGGGCGCGCAGCGCGGCCGAGACGAACCCGCCGCGGCCGAAGCGCTGCAGCTTGTAGCGCTCCGAGAACGGCTTGCCGATGCCCTTGAAGCCCTCGGGCCAGACACCCACCAGCTCGCCGGAGCCGAGCAGCCGCTCGGCGTCTTCGTTGCAGGCCAGCGTGGCCCCGCCCTTGCGAGCGATCGGCGCGATCATCGGGAGCGTGAACACCAGGTCGGCCCCCAACATCCGCAGGTGACGCCCGGCCGGATGGTGGTCGTGCAGCGCTAGCTGGGTCATCGACGAGTCGAGCGGGACCGTTCCGGAGTGGTTCGCGACGATGAGCGCGCCACCTTCGGCCGGGACGTTCTCGATGCCACGGACCTCGACCCGGAAGTACTTCTCGTACAACGGTCGCAGCAGCGGAAGCAGGACGTGGTCGGTCAGGTCGGAGTCAAAGCCGAAGTCGTCGATCGGGTAGTCACCGGTGATCCGCCGGCGCGCGAACGCGAGGGCGCCGGCGAGTCGCCGCTCCCACTGCGGTGCCTCGCGCGGCACCTCGGCGGCCTCGTCGACCGGGTCGGGATGTGCGGCGTCATCGGGCTCGGCGACCGGGAAGTCGACGGGTATCACCCGGGCTTCAGGCATGGACCGGCCTCCCTCGGGCAGCGAGCCGTAACAGCCCGTCCTCGGCGCGAGAGACGGCCTCTGGGTCGACGATGCGGACCAGGTCACTGCCGGCGACGAAGTCGTCGAACGCCTCGGCCGTCGTGTAGCGCGGGGTGAAGCCGAAGTCCTCGCCGAGTCGGGTGGTGTCGACCCCACGGCCGAACTGTAGGAACCGCAGCTGCTCCGGCGAGAAATCGACCAGGCCAGCCCGGCGGAACAACGACCCGGCGAAGGAAACCGCGGGCGACGGCACCTGCAATGACGTCCGGCCGGCCCGCCGGATCGCCTGCGAGAGCAGAAGGACCCCTTGGCCCGCGACGTTGAAGGTGCCGCGATGGTCGTCGACGACCGCGGCGCGCAGCACCGCCATCCCGTCGTCCTCGTGGACGAACTGGATCCGTGGGTCGAAGCCGAAGACTCGCGGGACGACCGGCAACGAGAAGTACCGCACGAGTGGTGTGTCGATCCGCGGACCGATGAAGTTGGCGAACCGCAGCAGGGTGACCGTGACGTCAGGGCGGCGGCGACCGAAGCCGCGGACGTAGCCCTCCACCTCGACCGAGTCCTTGGCGTAGCCGGAACGCGGCAGCTCGCGCGGCTGCATGTTCTCGGTGAACAGCGCAGGGTCGCGGGCCGACGAGCCGTACACCGACGTGGTCGACTTCACGATGAGCCGCTTGACGCTCGGCGCCTTCTGGCAGGCGGCCAGCAACTGCATCGTCCCGATGACGTTGATCTCCTTCATCGCGGCCCGGCCGCCGGCTCCGAACGGCGTCGCGATGACGCTGAGGTGGGCGACCGTGTCGACTCCAGCCGAGGCGATGACCTTCGCGATGATCGGGTTGCGGATGTCCGCCCGCACGAACTCGGTGCGCCCGACATCGGTCGTAGGCGGTACGACGTCAACGCCGATGACGCGGTCGACCGCCGGGTCCGCGGACAACTCTGCCGCTAGCCGGCCCCCGACGTAGCGGGACACGCCTGTGACCAGGACGACGCGGGCTGTCATCCGTTGATCGTAGACGGAATGTCCGCTTCGTGAGGACGCGGAGCGGACGGGTTAGCTGACGCCCGCTGTGCGCGCCACCGGCTGCGGCACGCGCGAGATCACCACGGCCTCGCCGCGCCGGACCCGTAGCTCCCTGCTCGCGTCACCCGCATTGACGGACAACATGATCGCGCGGAACGAGTCCTCGCACAGCGTGAGCCGACCGCGCGGGACATCGCCGTACGTCGGAGTGAAGGGAACCGCCACGGTCCGGCCGCCACACCGCAACTCGACGGTGTCTCCGAACCGGATCCCGGCCGCCTCGAGATCGGCCCGACTGGCGTTCAGCGAGACGTTCCCGAAGTGGTCGACGACACGGACTTCGGCGTGCACGTGGTCGTCGTGGTTGACCACCTCGCGCATGTTGATCCGGACGAGTGTCTCCGCATCGACCCGCGGACCGACGTCCTCGAGCACCCGGCCCGCGGCCAAGTGGGCGGCGACCGGCGCGAAGACATCGCGGCCGCGGAAGGTCTTGTGCACCGTCTCCAGCCACAGCGAGGGGTCGGCGACCTCGACGGCCCGGCGTACCCCGCCGCGGTGGTCCCAGGCGAGGGAGAGCAAACCGTTGTCCGGACCGACGAACAGCGAGTCGTCGTTGGTCTCGACAACGATGCCGCGGGTGGACTCGCCGGCCATCGGGTCGACCAGCGCCAGGTTGACCGCGACCGGAAGGTACGGCGCTGCGGCGGCCAGGCTGGTCGCCCCTTGACCGACGTCGTGGGCAGTCACGAGATGACAGACATCGATGATCGAGACGTCCGGAGCGATCCGAGCGACGACCCCCTTGCAGACCCCGACGAACACGTCGTCGAAGCCGTAGTCGGAGGTGAAGGTCACCCAGTCGTAGCGACGCTGCTTCGACCTGGCCACCTGGCTCGCCTACTTCTTGTTACGACGCTGAACGCGCGTCTTCTTCAGCAGCTTGCGGTGCTTCTTCTTCGCCATCCGCTTCCGACGCTTCTTGATGACCGAACCCACGAGGAGCCTTCCTGACCGCTGAAGCCGCTGACAACTGCCGTCAGGCTACTCGGAAGGCTCAGATGGCCTCGACGTAGGAGCCGCGCAGGTAGTCGTTCACGGCCTGCTCCGGGACCCGCACCGAGCGGCCTACGCGCACCGCGGGCAGCGTGCCGGTGTTGACCAGCCGGTACACCGTCATCTTGGACACCCGCATCAGCGCGGCGACCTCGGCGACAGTGAGGAACTTCAGCTCTCCGAGCCGTCCTGGGTCGGACCCCGAGGAGCCGGTTCGCTCAGCAGCCATGGCACACCGCTTTCCGCCGCGGTCGGCGCGCCGGCTTCCCCTCCGGCGCAGGCACCACCCGCGTTCGCTTCTGGAACTGTATCGGCTGGGGCAGCACCGCGTCACTGGTGCTGGTGTGACGTCACCCGTTTGGGGTGCTCCGGTGCGCTTGGATCTCACGGAGTTTCTACGATGCAGACCATGCTCGTGGCCTTCAGCATCAGCCCATCCGGCGGCAGCGACGACGGCGGAGTGAGCGAAGCGGTCGCCGAGGCGATCCGCGTCGTCCGCTCGTCCGGCCTCCCGAACGAGACCAACGCGATGTTCACCAACATCGAAGGCGATTGGGACGAGGTGATGGCCGTCGTGAAACGCGCCGTCGATGCCGTCGCGGCCCACTCACCTCGGGTCTCGCTGGTGCTCAAGGCCGACATCCGACCCGGGTACGACGGTCAGCTCACCGCCAAGGTCCAGCGGATCGACGACCTGCTCGGTTAGACGTGGCGGAGCAGGTACGCGGTCATCGGCGCGTAGAACGCCGGCGTCACGTTGTCGTCGAGCGGCACGACGACGTCGACCTTGCCGTCGGCCTCCCCGACGAAAAGCGCCGGGTCGTTGCAGTCGGCGAACCCGACCGTCGACAGACCCGCCTCGCCGGCCGCACCGGCCCAGCCGTGGTCGGCGATCACGAGATCGGGCGGCGCGTCGAGCAGTGCGAGCACGGTCCGCATCGGCTCGGGCCGATGGGTGTGCAGCAGGTGTGCCCGGGTCGCCAGAACCGCCACGTCGGGGACGTAGAGGACCTTGACCGGGCGGTTCTCGATCGGCACCGGGCGCTCGTCGCCGGCCGTGACGACCTGGCAACCGGCGGCGCGTAGCGCCCTCGCGATGGCCTGGTGGACCACGAGCAGCCCGGTGGGATGCCCGGTGGCGAGCAGGACCGACCCGCGCCGCCCCGCGACCGCCGCGATCACGTCCGCCATCCGGTCGAGGGCGTCGAGGCAGCGGTCCGTCCTGATCGTGTCGGACCCCTCGGTCCGCGACACGTCGGGGTCAATGCCCACGCGGTCGGCCATCAGCGCGAGGACGCTCTCGTAGTTCCATCCGTCGCTGAGTGTGAGCCCGAAGTCGTAGTTGGTCTCGCGCTCGAGCATCCGGACGATGTTCGCGGTGTTGCTGTCCCGGCCGGTGGCGACGTCGCCGGTGATCAGGTGCGTCTCGAGGTGGTCGTGCAACTGGTCTCGCGTCGGCACGGCAGTCATCTAGATCGCGATCCCGTGATGGGGAAACACCGCGGCGCGGGTTGCCTCGATCGACTCCGTCACCGCGGCCGGGATGTCTCCGGTAACTGGCCGGCCGTCCGTCATCCGGGTCGGCGCGGTGCGCCCGGTGCGGTCGTGGACGAACTCACGCCACTGCGGCGGGGTCTCGACGTCGGGGTCGATCGGGCGGCCCGACGCGATGGCCAGCAGATGCGTCCAGGTGCGCGGCACCACCTGGACCAGCTCATAGCCACCGCCGCCGACGGCGATCCACCGACCGTCGCAGTGCCGGTGGGCCAGGTCGTGCAGCTTGAGCTGCGCCAGCCGCTGGCCGTCCACGGACAGCAGGAGGTTCGCCAGCGGGTCGAGGGCGTGGGTGTCGCAGCCGTGCTGGCTGAGCAAGACGGTGGGCGCGAAGGCCTCCACCAACGGCGGTACGAGGGCGTCGAATGCGGCGTGCCAGCCCAGGTCCGTCGTACCGGCAGGCAGTGCGACGTTGACCGCTCGGCCCTTCGCGTTGGGGCCGCCGATGTCGGCCGCGAACCCGGTGCCGGGGAACAGCGTGTGCCCGGACTCGTGCAGGCTGATCGTGAGCACCCGCGGGTCGTCCCAGAAGATCGCCTGGACGCCGTCGCCGTGGTGGACGTCGACGTCGACGTAGGCGACACGCTCGACGCCGTAGGCCAGCAACCACGCGATCGCGATGGCCGGATCGTCGTAGACGCAGAAGCCACTGGCGCGGTCCGGCATCGCGTGGTGCAGGCCACCGCTGACGTTCACCGCATGCTGCGTGTTGCCCTCGAAGACCGCGCGGGCGGCGATCAACGAGGCGCCCGCCACGAGAGCGCTCGCCTCGTGCATACCGGCGAAGACGGGGTCGTCCGGCGTACCCAGGCCGTGCGCGGGGTCGGCTCTGAGCGTCTCCCCAGCCCGTCGAACCGCGTCGAGGTACGCCGGTGTGTGGCACCGCAGCAGCTCGACGTCCGGGGCGGGCTCGACGCCGACTCGCTCGACGTTGTCGAGGACGCCCAACGCGTCTGCGAGCGCCATCGTCAGCTCGACCCGGATCGGTGCCAGCGGGTGGCCCGGACCGAAGTCATAGCCGAGCAGGGCTTCGTCCCAGGGGACGGTCACGGAGCAGCTCATCCGGTTACGGCTGTCCCGCGGCCAGCTCACGCGAGCGGTCGCGGGCCGCCTCGAGCGCGGCGAGGATGGCTGATCGCACCCCGTGGTCCTCGAGCTTGCGGATGGCCGCGATCGTGGTCCCGCCCGGGCTGGTCACCGCCTCGCGCAGCTGCACCGGGTGCTCGCCGCTGTCGCGCAGCATGGTTGCCGAGCCGACCGCGGTCTGCACGATGAGCTCGGCCGCCACGGCCCGCGGCAGCCCGAGCAGGATCCCCGCGTCGATCATCGCCTCGACCAGGAAGAAGAAGTAGGCCGGACCGCTGCCGGACAGCGCGGTGACCGCGTCGAGTTGGGTCTCCGGGACCCGGATCACCTTGCCGACCGGGCGCAGCAATGTCTCGGTGATGGCGAGATGCTCCTCGCCGGCGTGGGCACCCGGGCTGATCGCGCTCATCGCCTGGTCGACGAACACCGGGGTGTTGCTCATCACCCGTACGACGGGGACGCCGTCCGGCAGCGCGGCCTCGATCGTCGAGGTGGGGATGCCGGCCGCGATCGAGATGATCAGGTTGTCCGGCGTCACCCCGCCGGCAAGGTCAGCCAGCAGGGCCCCGATCTCCTGCGGCTTGACCGCGACCAGCAACGTGTCGGCGGCCGCACCTGCCTCGCTGACCTGGACCTGCTCGATCCCGTACGTCGATGTCAGGTGCTTGACGCGCTCGTCGTGCTTCTCGCTGAACAGCAGGTCGCCGGGAGCCCGGCCGGCACGCAACATGCCGGACAGCAGCGCCTCACCCATCTTCCCCGCGCCGAGGACCGCGACCCGCTCACCCATGGGACAAGCCTCCCACGCGGGCTCAGCTCCGGGTCGCGAGCGCCCGCAGGAAGAACCCGATGTTCGCGGGTCGTTCGGCGAGCCGACGCATCAGGTAGCCGTACCACTGGTCGCCGTACGGGACATAGACACGCACCGTCCGTCGCTGTGCGGCCAGCCGCTGCTGCTCCAGCGGGCGGATCCCGTAGAGCATCTGGAACTCATACGTCGCGTCCGACCGACCGGTCTGCCGGATCAGCGACTCCGCAGTCGCGACGAGAGCCGGGTCGTGGGTGGCCACCATCGGGTAGCCGTCGCCTTCCATCAACACCCGCAGGCATCGCCGATAGGACTGGTCGACGTCGTCGCGGTGCTGGAACGCGACCGACTCCGGCTCGCGATAGGCGCCCTTGCACAGCCGGACCCGCGATCCGGCGTACGCGAGGTCGCGACAGTCGGCCTCGGTGCGGTGCAGGTAGGTCTGCAGCACCGCACCGACCCACGGGAAGTCGCCGCGGAGCTCGCGCAACACCTCGAGGGTGGCGTCCGTGGTGGTGTGGTCCTCCATGTCGAGGGTCACGGTGGTGCCGGCGACGGCTGCCGCGTCGCAGATCCGCCGGGCGTTGTCGACGGCGAGAGAGCGGTCGAGGGTCTGGCCGATGGCCGAGAGCTTCACCGACACCTCGGCGGCGTGCGCGAGGCCGGCCTCGGTGAGCTGCTCCAGCAGCGCGACGTACGCCTTCGTCGTCGCCTCGGCGTGACCGACCTCGGTGGTGTCCTCACCGAGGTGATCCAAGGACACGCACCTGCCGCTGTCGACGATCGCCGCCGTCGCAGCGACGGCATCGGCAGTCGACTCGCCGGCGACGAACCGCTTGACGACCTGTCGCGAAACTGGGGCGGTCTCCACGATCCGGCGTACCCGGTTGTTGCGTGAAGCGCCCAGTAACGCGCCCCGCAGTGCTTGCTGCAGCACGTCCCACCTCCAACGCTGAGGCTAGTGTCGCGACGTCCGAACCAGGAGGATGACGCGATGCGCGTGGCTCGACACCTTGGTACGTCGGCACTACTCGGTACGACGGCCCTGCTGATCTCGGCGGCCCTCCCGGCCCTGTTGCCCAGCGGCGAACCGGCGGTCGCGGCCGCTGCCGCCACGCATCACGATGCGACGATCCGACCGGATGCCGGGCAGCGCCTGGTGCGGATCGCCGCGGCCGGGGACACCATCCTCGGCAGCACGCCGGACCTGCCGTCCCACCCAGTGAGCTACCTCAATCCGGTCGCCAAGCTGCTGCGATGGCCGCATGCGATCGGGTTCGGCAACCTCGAGGGCACGCTGACCACCGCCACGTCCAACAAGTGCGGGGGCGCGAGCGGTGGCACCTGCTTCGCGTTCCGCAACCCGCCGCACTACGCGCGGTACCTCGCTGCCGCCGGCTTCGACGTCATGAACGACGCGAACAACCACTCGCACGACTTCGGGTCGACCGGGCTGTCGCAGACCATCCGTGCCGTCCACTCGGCCGGGATGAAGCAGACCGGGCTGCCCGGCCAGATCACGGTGGTGCGCAACAACGGCGTCAAGGTGGCCTTCGTGGGGTTCGCGCCGTACTCCAACACGGCCGACCTGCTCAAGCTCGGTACGGCGAAGTCGTTGATCCACAAGGCCGATCGGCGGGCTCAGCTCGTCGTCGTATACATGCACGCCGGCGCCGAAGGAACTGACGCGCAGCACGTGACCGGCCACGAGGAGCACTACCTCGGCGAGGATCGCGGGAACGCGAAGCGGTTCGCTCACCTGGCGATCCGGGCCGGGGCGGATCTCGTCATCGCCAGTGGCCCCCACGTGCTGCGGGGCATGGAGTTCTACCGCGGGCACCTGATCGCCTACAGCCTGGGCAACTTCGCCAACTTCCACAACTTCGGCGGTGGCGGTGTGCTCTCGGACTCCGGCGTCCTGCACGTCACGCTCACGGCCTCGGGTGGCCTGCATTTCGCCCAGTTCCGAAGCGTCACCTTGGACAGCGAGGGCCAGGCTCATCCCGGCGGTGACTCGGTAGCCGTCGTACGCCGGTTGTCCAAGGCGGACTTCGGGTCGCACGCCGCGCGGCTGGGCCACAACGGTGTCATCACTCGACCCTGACCGAATCTCGGTCGAGTGCGACGGTTTAGCCCCTAGTCGACCCCGAGAAAGGGTCAGAGCGTCGCACTCGACGGCTGCTGGCTCAGCATCGTCGCGAACCGCTTGGCGAAGGTGTGGACGTCGCCCGGCCACCGGGCCGACAGGTATTTGCGGTCCTGTACGACGAACGCGGGCCGGTCATCGTCGAGGGTGTCCCTGACTCGACCGCTCGACTTCAGCGAGGCATCGAGGTCGGCCGGATCGACGTCCCGGAAGTCCGCCGGGTCGGCCAGAGCCCGCGTGACCTCCTGCTGAACGGACATGTATCCGGCCGGCTGTCCCGGCTGTTCGCGATAGGTGCGGTAGTAGCCGGGATCCCAGAACCGTGCGACCCGCGCCACCGTCGTCGCTCGTCGCTCCATCGACCAGGTCAGCGCCGTCGTCCGGCGGCCATACAGCACCGAGCATCCGGTTGCCGGATCGATGCTGCGCGCAGCCAGCAGGACGCCGTGACAGATCGCGGCGACCGGCAGGTCGCGGCGGAACCCGTCGACCACGACGCGTTGCAGCTCCGGGCTCTCGAGGTAGCGCTGCATCCCCCGGGCGCGGTGACCGCCTGGCAGCAACAGGCCAGCCACAGCGCCCAGATCGATGTCGTCCCAGGCAATCGGCTGCTGGAACTCCGGAGCCGCCTGCAGCTCCGCGTAAGCGGCTCGACCGTGGGCGTCCGCCCGAAGCACCCGACCGACGGCGGTGATGCGGGACAGCCCCGGGATGAAGCCCCACGGGTCGAGGCCACGTCCGGTGATCATCAGCTCGTCGGCTCTCGACCGCTCCCCTGACGGCGTCGCGAACTGCACGGTGTGACCGGCGGCGGTGAGCACTTTCCAGCTGACCGCGACCTCGGTCGGGTCGAAATCCAGCCCGGGCAGCGGAATGAGAACACTGGCCATCAGTCAAGTGTGACCCCGCCATCTACATCGAGTGTGACGGCGTTGCCCTTACTCGACCCCGAGAAGGGGACAAAGCGTTGCACTCGACGGGGGTTAGAAGCCCGCCACGATCAGCGGGCCCCACAACCGCTCGGTGAGGGTCGGCCACGGCTGCAGGACGGCTTCGATCTCAGCGAGCAGCTCGCGGCGTTCGGCCTCCGAGAGCACCAAGTTGTTGGAGTGGGTGGCGAGCACGCGCAGGTGCTGGTCGCGCGTGACCTCCCGAGTCCAGGTGAACTCCGTCTCCAGCATCACCGGGACACCGCGCTCGCGGAGGTCGGCGGCAGCGTCGCGAGGCCCGACGCCGTCGATGGTGAGTGGCACGCTCCCCCGGACGCGGTCCCAGCGTTCCAAGACCTCGCTTTGTGCCGCTTCCCAGTCGATGCCGTCGCCCCACCGGTTGTTGGCCCACCACAGCGCCAGATGACCGCCCGGCCGAAGCACCCGGCGCACCTCAGCGACCGCCTCGGCGGCGTGCATCCAGTGCCACGCGGTCGCCACGACCACCAGATCCGCGGTGTTGTCCCGCAACGGGATTCGCTCACCTGCTCCCGCGACGACGGGTACGCCGGTGACCGTCGACCGCAGCCGTCGCAGCATCGCCAGGTCAGGGTCCACCGCGACGACCCTGGCACCGCGGCGAAGCAGCTCCCGGGTCTGCAAGCCGGTGCCGGCGGCGAGGTCCACGACGTCCTCGCCGCTCACCGCGCCGGCCACCCGCTCGATGGCGTCGTACAGCTCGGCGGGGTAGTCCGGCCGGACGTCGTCGTAGAGATCGGCGACGGTGCCGAATCTCCGGCCCAGCCCGATCGACTCGGTCACGGCGCGACCGGCGCGGCCAGGTGCAGCCGGGTGAACGCCAACGCCTCGGCCAGGTCGGTCTCCCGCTCGGCACGAGTCTCGGCCCGGCGGGTGTTGATCTCGACGACGACGGTGCCGTCGAAGCCGCGAGCGGCGAGTCCCTCCAGCAGTTCCGCGCACGGCTGCTCGCCCCTTCCCGGGACCAGGTGCTCGTCCCGCGCCGTCCCTAGGCCGTCGGCGATATGGACGTGGGAGAGCCGGTCGCCCATCCGGTCGGCCATCTCGAGCGCGTCGCTCCGGGAGACCGCAGTGTGCGACAGATCGAGAGTGAAGTCGCGGAAGTCCTCCTCGCTCGGGTCGAAGTCCGGGGAGTACGGCGTCACTGTCCGGCCCCGGGCCCGGAGCGGGAACATGTTCTCCACCGCGAACCGCACGTCGGTCTCCTGCGCCATCCGCTCGATTCCGGCCACGAAGTCACGCGCGTACTCCCGCTGCCAGCGGAACGGCGGATGCACCACGACGGTGCCGGCTCCCAACGTTTCCGCCGCGGTACGCGCCCGGACCAGCTTGGTCCAGGGCTCGGTCCCCCACACCCGCTGCGTGACCACCAGGCACGGCGCGTGGATCGCGAGGATCGGCGTGCCGTGGTAGTCCGACAACCGTTTCAGCGCCTCGACATCCTGGCTAATCGGGTCGGTCCACACCATGACCTCGAGGCCGTCGTACCCGAGCCGGGCGGCGAGCTCGAACGCCGTCGCCGTGGACTCCGGATAGACAGACGCCGACGACAGCGCGATGCGCGCGTCGGGGACCTTGACGACGTCGCCCGGCCCAGTGCTCGAGGTCACGCGCCGAGGGTAGGCGGTCGCCGCAATCCACCCGGCCTACAGTGTCGGCGTGCCCGAGGTAGATCTGGACTTCCCGAGACAGTGGGTCGAGTTCGTCGACCCGGCCGACGACGGACAGGTCTTCCGGTGCGACCTGACCTGGCTACTGTCCCGCTGGACCTGCATCTTCGGCAACGGTTGCAAGGGAATCGTGCCGGGCCGCGCCTCAGACGGCTGCTGCACGCACGGCGCGTTCTACTCCGAGAAGGCGGACGAGAAGCGGGTACGTCGGTGGTCGGAGAAGCTGACGGCCGAGGAGTGGCAGTTCCGCAAGGTCGGGTTGCGCGACGGCATCAGCGAGGTCAATGACGGCCAGCGCCAGACCCGCCGGCACAAGGGCGCCTGCATCTTCTTGAACCGGCCCGGGTTCGAGGCGGGCATCGGCTGCGCCTTGCACCTGCACGCCTTGAACAACGGGATCGAGCCGCTCGAGACCAAGCCCGACGTGTGCTGGCAGCTCCCGATCCGGCGGACCTACGACCGGGTGACGCGCCCGGACGACACCGAGATCCTCGTGACGACGATCAGCGAGTACGACCGCCGCGGCTGGGGGGCGGGCGGTCACGACTTCCCGTGGTGGTGCTCGTCGTCGACCGACGCCCATGTCGCCGCCGACCCGCTCTACGTCGGGTACCGGCCGGAGCTCGTCGAGCTGATGGGTCAACCGGCGTACGACGCGCTCGTTGCGCTGTGCGAGCAGGCGCTGCAGGCCCGGGTAGCCGTGCATCCGGCCGACCCCTGACCGAGCGGCACTGTGATTCCCCGGGGCAGCAGAGTCGTAGCTTCTCCAGCCGGAGAGCCGCAGCTTTCCACAAGGCCGGTGAGTCGCAGCCGGGAAGCGTCAGACCGCGGCCCTACCGTCACGAGCATGGCCATGAAAGCCGCGCGAGAGCGGCCGTCGTACCGCTGCGACGAATGCGGCAGCGACCTCGCGCAGTGGGTCGGGCGATGCCCGCAGTGCCAGGCGTGGGGCACGGTCGCCGAGGTCGCCACCGCGAGCCCCGGATTGCGGGTGGTGGCCGGCCCGGTCAGCGCCCCGGCCCGTCCGATTGCCACGGTTCCCGCGGACGCAGCACGGCACCGGCCGACCGGCGAGCCCGAGCTCGACCGGGTGCTCGGCGGTGGGCTGGTTCCCGGCTCGGTGGCGCTGCTGGCGGGCGAGCCGGGCGTCGGGAAGTCGACCCTGCTGCTCAGTGCCGCCGCGCGGATCGCGGCGAGCGGGCGGCGCTGCCTGGTCGTCACCGGTGAGGAGTCGGCCTCGCAGGTGAGGCTGCGGGCGGAGCGGATCGGGGCGCTCGCCGACGACCTATACCTCGCCGCCGAGACCGACCTGGCCGCGCTGATCGGTCACGTCGAAGCGGTGAACCCCGACGTTCTCATCGTCGACTCGGTGCAAACGCTCGGATCCGGCCTGGTCGACGGCTCCCCCGGCGGCGTCGCCCAGGTGCGGGAGGTCGCCGCGACGGTGATCCGGCTCGCCAAGTCGCGGGCAATGGCGACGGTTCTGGTCGGCCATGTCACGAAGGACGGCGCGGTCGCCGGGCCACGCACGCTGGAGCATCTCGTCGACGTCGTCCTCAGCTTCGAAGGCGACCGGCACTCGCGGCTCCGGCTGGTGCGGACCGTGAAGAATCGCTATGGGCCGGCCGACGAGGTCGGGTGCTTCGACCTGACCGAGGACGGCATCGTCGGGCTGCCCGACCCGTCCGGGCTCTTCCTCGCGCACGGCAACGACCCGGTCGAGGGCACCTGCGTGACGGTGACGATGGAGGGACGCCGCGCCCTCGTCACCGAGGTGCAGGCGCTCGTCGGTGGCGAGCAGCCGGCCACGCCGCGGCGCGCCACCAGCGGCCTCGACAGCGCGAGGGTCGCCATGCTGCTCGCCGTCCTGGAGCGCCACGAGGGGCTCAAGCTGTCGGTTCGCGAGGTCTATGCGGCCACCGTCGGCGGAGTCCGGATCGCAGAGCCGGCATCGGATCTGGCCCTGGCGACGGCCATCAAGGGTGCCTGCTCGACGCTTCGAACCCACCCCGGGATGGTCGCGATCGGCGAGGTCGGGCTGGCCGGCGAGATCCGGCCGGTCACCGCGCTGCGATCCCGACTGGCCGAGGCGGGGCGCCTCGGCTTCACGATGGCGGTCGTCCCACCTCGCAGCGGCGCCACCGACGGACTGGGGATCCGGGTCGTCGAGGCAAGGACCCTGAGTGAGGCAATGCGCGCCTGCTTCGCCCCCCCGTAGAATCGGCGTCCGCGACCGTTTTCCCGAGGAGCCTGTGTGGCCGTCACGGATCGTCCCGACGTCGACCTGCGCACCACGCTCGCAGCGGTCGCGCCGGGCACCGCGCTGCGGGATGGCCTGGAGCGCATCCTGCGGGGCCACACCGGCGCCCTGATCGTGCTCGGTTACGACAAGGTCGTCGAGTCCATCTGCACCGGCGGTTTCCCGCTCGACGTGGAGTTTGCCTCCACCCGGTTGCGTGAGCTGGCCAAGATGGACGGCGCCATCGTCGTCGACGACACACTGACTCGAATCCTGCGCGCCGCCACGCACCTCGTCCCGGACCCGACGATCCCTACGGATGAGTCGGGGACGCGTCACCGCACTGCCGAGCGGGTCGCCCGGCAGACCGGCTACCCGGTCGTGAGCGTCAGCCAGTCGATGCGGATCATCGCGTTGTACGTCGGTGACCGTCGCTACGTGCTCGACGACTCGGCCGCGATCCTCTCGCGAGCCAACCAGGCGCTGGCCACGCTGGAGCGCTACAAGATGCGGCTCGACGAAGTCAGCGGGACGCTGTCGGCGCTCGAGATCGAGGACCTGGTCACGGTCCGCGATGCCGTCGCGGTCAGCCAGCGGCTCGAAATGGTGCTCAGGATCGCCTCGGAGATCGAGGGGTACGTCGTCGAGCTCGGCACCGACGGACGGTTGCTCTCGCTGCAGCTCGACGAGCTGATGGCGGGTGTCATCCAGGAACGTGAGCTCGTGGTCCGTGACTACATGCCGTCGGGCCGCCGCAACCGCACCGTCGAGTCGGTGCTCACCGAGCTCGACGAGCTGCCGGGCAACGACCTGCTCGATCCGGCCGTCATCGCCCGGGTCTGCGGCTTCGGAACCAACCCGGACATCCTCGACAGCGCGGTGTCCCCGCGCGGGTACCGCCTGCTGGCTCGGGTGCCGCGGCTACCCGCGCTGGTCATCGACCGGTTGGTCGAGCACTTCGGCGGCTTACAGAAGCTGCTGGCGGCGACGATCGACGACTTGCAGGTCGTCGAAGGCGTTGGCGAGACCCGGGCTCGGTCGGTCCGGGAAGGACTCTCGCGGCTTGCCGAGTCCTCGATCCTCGAACGCTACGTCTGAGCCGGGGCCCGCTCGGAGCTGACGATCGCCGCGGTCGGACCCCAGTCCGCGAGGTCGAGCAGCCGACGGAGGTCGACGAGCAGCAGCGGCCCGGTGGGACCCGGGCAGACCCCGATGACATATGCCGGCAGGACCTTCGCCGGTTTCGAGGCGGCACCGAGCTCATCCGGATGGAGCACGGCCTCGACGGCGTCGACCGCCACCCCCACGGTGTCACCGTCCAAGGTCATGACGAGGACGTCGCCCTCATCCGGTAGGGCGTCCGCGGCGCGCACGTCCATGACCGGCAACGGCGTCCCGCGCAGCTCCATGACACCCGCCAGCGGCGGGATCGCGCCCAGCAACGGCTCGAGCGGCTGCAGCCGGACGATTTCCCGCACGTCGTCGAGTGAGGTCGCGAACCTGCGCGGCCCCAGCCTGAACACGACGTACCCGGTTCTCGTCATCGGTTTCCTCCCGGTCGACCCTGCGCGTCCGCCCGCCGGGCGAGCGTCACACACAGCTCGGCCAGCTCAGCGACTCGGCGGCCGCCGAGCTCCTCAGCGACGCTGTCTCCCGGTCGGCCGCCGAGGACCGTCGCGGCGGCACGGTAAGAACGAGCCGCCGCCCGGTGCTCGCCGGAGCGCTCGAGTGCCCCGGCGAGCAGGAAGTGCGCGAAACCCAGCTCGGGGTCGAGGTACACCGCCTTGCGCAGCGCCACGAGGGCCTCGGCGTCGCGGCCGAGGTTGGTCAGCGCGAGCCCCTGCAGGTAATGCGCCTCAGCCCGCAGCGGGGTTGCCGTGATGACGTCACTGGCGACGTCCACGGCCTCGTCGTACCGGCCAGCGGTGACCGCCGTACGGATCGCGCGGAGCGGGTCGATCGCGGGGCGCCGCGCCGGCGCCGCCGGTCGAGCCGCCAGCCGGGTCCCGCCCGGCGCCGCACGTGTGTTGCGCCGGTCTGCTCCGGTCCGACGTCGGTCGGCGATCAGCGGCAGCAGCTCGCTCTCGGTCCGGCGATCCGGCAGCACCGCACGTCGGGTGGTGTCCGGCTTCGCATCCAGCCGCCGGTAGACGAATGCGTCGCCCAGCGACACCAGCGAGAAGGCGTCGCTGAGGCGCCACAGCGTCTCAGCGTGACCGAGGAACAGGTAGCCGCCGTCGCGCAGCCCGTGGTGCAGCCGCGCCATCAGCGACCTCGTGGTCTCGCGGTCGAAATAGATAGTGACGTTGCGGCAGAGCACCAGGTCGAGGTCACCCGGGTTGAACGGCGGCGCGTCGGTCACCAGGTTGTGGTGGTGGAACTCCACCATGTCGCGAACCTCGTCGCGCACCACGAACTCGCCGGTCGTCGTATCGAGGACGAACCACCTGGCCAGGTCCAGCGGATCGGTCATCACCAGCGCCCGCTCGCTGTAGCGACCGGCCCTCGCGGCCGTCAGGGCCCGGTTCGAGATATCTGTCGCCAGGATCTTGATATCCCAGCCGGCGTACGAGGGAAGCAGCTCGCGCAGCAGCATCGCGACCGTGTACGGCTCCTCGCCGGTCGAGCATCCGGCGCTCCAGATCCGCAGCTTGCGGCTGCCGGCCGCCTGCCTGAGCAGCTCGGGAAGCACGTGCGCGCGCAGCGCCCGGATCTGCGGTGGGTTCCGGAAGAAATGCGTCTCGGGAATCGTGACCTCGTCGAGCAGCGACTGCCGCTCGACGTCTGCGCCGGCACCGGTCAGCAGCCCGAGGTACGACGGCACGTCCGGGCTCGAGGTGACGCGCATCCGCTCGGCGATGCTGAACCCGAGCGACTCCCGTCGGCTCTCGTCGAAAGACAGCCCCGCGGCGTCATGCAGCAATGCGGCGATGGTCGCGAACTGCGAGTCGGTCAGCTTCACCCGGCTCATGCGTCGGCACCCGGGGCCGGGCTTACCAGGCTGCGTAGCGCAACCCCGATGTCGGACAGCGAGAGCTGTACATCGACGGCATCCAGCGCCAGTGCCGCGGCCGGCATCCCGTACACCGCACAGGTCGCCTCGTCCTGCCCGATGGTGATGCCACCGCGGTCCCGGATCCGTCGAAGCCCGGCCGCGCCGTCGCGCCCCATGCCGGTCAGCAGCACGCCCACCGCGGCCGGCCCGTACGCACTTGCCACCGAGTCGAACGTCACGTCGATGCTCGGCATGTGATGCTGCCCCGGCGGCGGCACGTGTGCGGTCGCGCGGAGGTGGTCGTGGATCACGAAGTTCGCGCCGCTCGGTGCGACCGTCACGACGCCGCGGGCCAGCCGCTTGCCGTGGACACCGACGACCACCGGTAGCGGGCAGAGGCCGTCGAGCCAGCTCGCCAGCCCCTCCATGAACCCGTCGGCCATGTGTTGGACTACGAGGATCGCGGTGTTCGTGGCGTCCGGCAGGTCGGTGAGCAGCCGGGCCAGCGCCTGCGGGCCACCGGTCGAGGCACCGATCGCCAGCAGGTCGACGTCGCGGGGGGAGAAGGAATCGAGCCAGTCCGGGCGGCAGGCCGGTTGCGCGTCCGGCTTTCGCTCGGCCAGATCCGGCTGGATGCCTGAAACCGGAGCGAGCCGGTGGGTCGAAACCGAGGAGCCGGTGCGACCCAACCGTCCCCGAGGATGGGTGATGACCTTGACGCGGCCGGCCACGCGGAGCCGGCGACGCAACCCCTCGGCGTACTCGTCGAGCCGGGTGCTGTCGTCCGGACCGGGTTTCGCCATCACGTCGATCGCGCCCGCGGCCAGCGCGCTCGCGGCGTTGTGCCGATCGTCGCCGTCGACGAACGAGGAGTAGACGATGATCGGCGTCGGGCGGGTGGCCATGATCCGCTCGATCGCTTCGAGGCCGTTCATCAGCGGCAGGTGAAGGTCCATCAGGACCGCGGCCGGCCGTAGCCGCTCGACCAGCGCCACGCCCTCCCGGCCGTTGCGCGCCTCGCCGACGATCTCCAGGCCGGGATCCGCTGAGACCGCCGCGCGCACGAACCGCCGCTGCGTGGCGGAGTCGTCGACAATGACGATCGTCACCGGGGCAGGGCTGTCCGGCTGAGCGGTCATGCCCGTTGTGTCGTCCTCGCTGCGGAGTTGCTTGAGTTGCTAGGAGACGACATGAAAAACCGCGGGCTTCGCCGTTACCCCGTCGAACGTCCCGCGGAGGACGTAGGTACCTGGCAGGGCGGCCGCCCCGGTCGTGCAGCTGGAGTCGTTGTGGCGGCCGTCCCAGGTGATCGAGGTGGTCGCGCTGCTGGTCGCGGTGAGCGTGGCCTTCTTCGGTTTGCCGGTGAACTTGCAGCCGGCAGTGGTCCACGTGGTGGCCGACCCCGAGGTGACCGTCCAGATGCGGCTCTTGACCGTCGACCGCAGCCGACAGGTCGTCCCCGAGGTGTTGCGGAACGTCCCGGTGAACGTCGCCGCCTCGTCGCTGGCGTACTCCCGCTTGTCGGTCGACAGCGCGATCGAGAGCTGCGACGGCGTGCACGACGGAGTCGAGGTGGCCGACGTGGTCGGGCTGGGCGTCGGCGAACCGCCGCCGCCACCAGCTGCCGCGCCCGCATTCGGGCCGGATGAGCCGCCGGCGAGCTCGTGGACGATCAGGATGACGAGTGCCAGCACCACCACGAGGATGATCACGCGGCGGAACCAGTAGACGCCTTGCCGCTCCGGACCGACCGGGCGAAGGACGCTGCTCACCGCCTGATCGTAGGCAGGTGTCCAGCCCCGCCCAGATCAATGAACCCCAGCCGCCGCTCGCCATGGCCAGATAAGGCGGCTAGAGCCACCAAAACCGGCCATGAACATGAGACCAGCCACCTGCACTCCGTGCGATGGCCGCGCGTGGAACGGCGTTACTGAGCCGTGGCGTTTCCGAGCGCCGGATAACCGGGTTAGAACCCGGGAATCCGGCGATGATCTTGGAGCCGGTCATCCCTGCAACCCCGCATGGGAGACTGGCTTCCGCTCATGACAGAGACGTTCGCCGCGGCCGTCACCGCTTGGTACGACGAGCACGCCAGAGACCTGCCGTGGCGCCGCGCCGGGATCACCGCCTGGGGCGTGATGGTGAGCGAAGTGATGCTGCAGCAGACGCCCGTGGCTCGCGTCGTACCCGTCTGGGAGCAGTGGCTCACCCGATGGCCGACCCCGGCCGCGCTCGCTTGTGACTCGCCAGGCGACGCGGTGCGGCTATGGGGACGGTTGGGCTATCCGCGACGTGCCCTGCGGTTGCACGCCGCAGCGACCGCCATCACCGAGGAGCATGGCGGCGAGGTCCCCGCGGGGTACGACGACCTGCTCGCCCTGCCGGGAATCGGGTCCTACACGGCGGCCGCGGTCGCGAGCTTTGGGTTCGGGCAACGGCACGCGGTGCTCGACACCAATGTGCGCCGGGTCTACGCACGCGTCTTGGACGCCGCGGCGGACGCTGCCACGGCGTCGCCGACCGTCGCGGAGCGGGCCAGGGCGCTGGCCCTGGTCCCGACCGAGAGGCCGGAGCGCTACAGCGTCGCCGTCATGGAGCTGGGAGCCGTGACCTGCCTGGCTCGCTCGCCGCGGTGTGACGACTGCCCGGTGCGCACCAGCTGCGCGTGGCGGTTGGCCGGTCGACCCCCGACGACGACGGCTCGCCGGCCGCAGCCGTTCGCCGGCACCGACCGGCAGGCCCGGGGCCGGCTGATGGCGGTGCTGCGCGACGCCCCGGGCACGGTGGCGAAGCTGGACCTGGACGCCGCGTGGGACGCCGCCGGCCAGCGCGAGCGCGCGCTCGCCGGGCTGATCAGCGACGGGCTGGTCGTGCCGGCTGGCGACGACCGCTACGGCCTGCCGGCATGACCGGCACCGACCGGATCGGCTTCGCGCACCGCGGCGGCTCCGGCCACGGGCCGGACAACCAGCTCGACACGTTCGCGGCGGCGCTGCGACTCGGCGCTACCGCCCTGGAGACGGACGCCTGGGTCACGGCCGACGGGATCGTCGTGCTCGACCACGACGGGGTGCTCCGGGAGGCCCGGCGCCGACGTGTACCGATAGCGGAGGTACGCCGCGAGCAGCTCCCGGCACATGTGCCGACCCTAGACGAGCTCTACGACCGCTGCGGGACGGACATGGACCTGGCCATCGACGTCTCCAGCTCCCGGATCGCCGCCGCGGTCGCGGTGGTGGCCGCGGCGCGCGGCGCCTCCTCGCGGCTGTGGCTGGTCAGCCCGCACTCGGCCCGACTGGCGAACATCGACAGCCCGAACCGCGCCGTCACCGTGCGCGGCACCGCGATGCGCGGCCCGCGGCGACGGGCGGCGTTCCGCGGCATCCGCGACGCCGGGATGGACGCGGTCAACGCCCGGTGGATGTGGTGGACGCCCCGTTTCGTCGACGAGGTGCACAACCTGGGCATGCGGGCGTTCGGCTACGACTGCCAGCAAGCCACGTCACTGCGACGAGCGCTGGGCATGGGACTCGACGCGGTCTTCAGCGACCACGTCGAGACCATGGTGGCGGCACTCGCCGCCACGAACGAGATCAGGTAGCGGCGTCGGTCGTGCCCGTGCCGGCCGATCCCGAGCCGGCCGATTCGACCGGCAGCGCGTCGGGGGCGATCGGCTTGTCCTCGCCGCGGAAGGTGAAGTGCGGCTCCTCGTCGAGCGTGTCCGTGCCGCCGCTGCCCTCCACGTCGACGACCACGATCTGACCGGCAGTGAACTCGCCGTACAGGATCTTCTCGGACACGGTGTCCTCGATCTCCCGCTGGATCGTGCGGCGCAATGGCCGGGCACCGAGGACCGGGTCGTAACCCTTCTTGGCGAGCAGCTTCTTGCCTTCCGCGGTGACCTCGATCGCCATGTCGCGGTTCTTCATCTGGGCGTCGACCCGGCTGATCATGAGGTCGACGATCCTGACGATGTCGTCCTCGGACAGCTGGTGGAACACGATCGTGTCGTCGACCCGGTTGAGGAACTCCGGCTTGAAGTGCTGCTTGAGCTCGTCGTTGACCTTGACCCTCATGCGGTCGTAGTTCGACGTGGCGGTCTCGTTGCCGGCGAAGCCGAGGTTCTGGCCCTTCGCGATGTCACGGGTGCCGAGGTTCGTGGTCATGATGATCACGGTGTTCTTGAAGTCGACCGCGCGACCCTGCGAGTCGGTCAGCCGACCATCCTCGAGCACCTGCAGCAACGTGTTGAACACGTCGGGGTGGGCCTTCTCGATCTCGTCGAAGAGCACGACCGAGAACGGCTTGCGGCGCACCCGCTCGGTGAGCTGGCCACCCTCCTCGTAACCGACGTACCCAGGAGGCGAGCCGACGAGGCGGGACACCGTGTGCTTCTCCATGAACTCGCTCATGTCGAGCTGGATCAGCGAGTCCTCGTCACCGAACAGGAACTCGGCGAGCGTCTTGGACAGCTCGGTCTTTCCGACACCGGACGGGCCGGCGAAGATGAACGAGCCACCGGGACGCTTCGGGTCCTTCAGGCCGGCCCGGGTACGGCGGATGGCCTGGCTGACCGCCTTGACCGCCTGGGACTGGCCGACGATCCGCTTGTGCAGCTCGTCCTCCATCCGGAGCAGCCGGGCGGTCTCTTCCTCGGTCAGCTTGAACACCGGGATACCGGTCCAGGTCGCGAGGACCTCGGCGATCTCCTCGTCGGTGACCTCGGCGACCACGTCCATATCGCCGGCCTTCCACTCCCGCTCGCGATCGGTCTTCTGCGACAGCAGGTTCTTCTCCTTGTCGCGCAACGACGCGGCGAGCTCGAAGTCCTGCGCGTCGATCGCGCTCTCCTTCTCGCGGCGCACGGCGGCGATGCGCTCGTCGAACTCGCGCAGGTCCGGCGGCGCCGTCATCCGGCGGATCCGCATCCGCGAGCCGGCCTCGTCGATCAGGTCGATGGCCTTGTCGGGCAGGAACCGGTCCGAGATGTAGCGGTCGGCCAGTGAGGCGGCCGCGACCAGCGCGGCGTCGGTGATGGAGACCCGGTGGTGGGCCTCGTAGCGGTCGCGCAGCCCCTTGAGGATCTCGATGGTGTGAGCCAGCGACGGCTCGCCCACCTG
>DATAVK010000084.1:0-2917 GCA_036267755.1 Mycobacteriales bacterium | reverse complement strand
ATCGCTCGCTTCGACCGCGGAGTGCCTCGTCGACGTCATCGAGAGCGGCGTCGGGTTGGTCGTCACCCACGGCAACGGCCCGCAGGTCGGCCGGATCCTGCTGCAGCAGGAGTACGCCGCGGAGCACGTGCCTCCGATGCCGATGGACGTCTGCGGCGCCCAGAGCCAGGGTCAGATCGGCTACCTGCTCGCCCAGTCGCTGGACACCGCGTTGCGCCGGCGCGGGCTGTCGACCCGCGCGCTGTGCCTGGTGTCGCAGGTCGTGGTCGACGGTCGCGATCCGGCGTTCCGGCGCCCGACCAAGCCGGTCGGCCCGTCCTACGACCGGGCCGAGGCGAGACGGATCGCCGCGCTGACCGGCCACGTCTTCCGGGCGATGCCGGACAAGAAGTGGCGGCGCGTGGTGCCCTCACCCGCGCCCCTGCGGTTGGTTGAGGCGGATGCGCTGCGGGAGATCATCGAGGCCGGGCACGTGGTCGTGACCGCCGGCGGTGGGGGAGTGCCAGTGGTCGAGGTCGGCGACGACCTGGTCGGTGTGGAAGCGGTCGTCGACAAGGACCTGACGGCTGCCCGGCTCGCGCTGCTCGTCGAGGCCGACCAGCTGGTCGTGCTCACCGAGGTGGCGCAGGTGCAGATCGGTTTCGGGACGCCGCACGCGGAGTCGCTCGCCCACCTCGCGGTCGATGAGGCGAAGCGGCTGCTCGCCGCCGGCGAGTTCCCGGAGGGTTCGATGGGTCCGAAGGTGCGCGCCTGCGTGGAGTTCGTGTCGGCGGGCGGCCGGCGGGCCGTGATCGGCGCACTGAGTCAGGCGCGGGACGTCGTACTGGGATCGAGCGGGACGGTGGTGGAGGCGCGATGAGCGAGCTGCGGCTGCTGACCTGGAACGTGAGGTCGCTGCGTGATGACGTCGACGCCATCACCGCGGTGGCCCGGGCCTGTGCTCCCGACGTGATGGTCGTGCAGGAGGCGCCTCGGTTCGCGCGATGGCGGTCGAAGCGCGCAGCGCTGGCTCGCCGCTGCGGCCTGCTGGTCGCCACGGCCGACCGGCCGGGTGGACTGGCCATCTTCGCCACGCTGCGCGCCGAGGTGACGACGACCTCGTTCGCGCTGCTGCCGAAGACCCCTAGGCGGCATCAGCGCGCCGTGACCACCGCGACGATCAAGCACGATGGCGCCAGCTGGTGCGTCGCGACGACCCACTTCTCGACCGAGCCGATCGAGCGGTCCCGCCACCTCCCGGTCCTGCTCGCCGGGCTGCCGAGCGGCGCGCCGCTCGTGCTCGCCGGCGACGTCAACGAGGGTCCGGCCGGCCCAGTCTTCCGCGACCTCGCGTCGCGCTTCCAGGACGCGTTCGCGGTGGCCGGTTCGGGGGACGGCGCGACCTCACCGGCGGTGAACCCCCGCCGGCGCATCGACGCGGTGTTCGCCGGGCCCGAGCTCACCGTGGTCTCGTGCGAGGTGGTCGCCGTACCCGGCGTCGAGCGGGCCAGTGACCACCGCCCGATCCTCGCCGTACTCCGCCAGTAGATCTAGACGGGGCGGGTGTAGTCCGGCACCAGCTCGTGGGCGAGCTGCTCGAGGAACAGCCCGATGTCGGTGACGATCCCGACCGCCTGCGCGCTCCCGCGATCCGCCAGCTTGGTGACGGTCGCCGGGTTGATGTCGACGGCGATCAGCGGGACCGAGGCCGGCAGGATGTTGCCGGTCGCGATCGAGTGCAGCATCGTCGCCACCATGATCGCGAAGCCGACGCCGGGCAGCTGCGCGCGCATCGCCCGCTGACCCTCGATGACGTCGGTGTAGACGTCCGGGAGCGGCCCGTCATCGCGCACCGACCCGACGAGCACGAACGGCCGGCCGGCCTCGACCATCGCATGCATCAGGCCGCCGGTGAGCACGCCGCTGTCGACCGCGGCCTTGATCGAGCCGGCCGTACGGATCGTGTTGATCGCGCGGATGTGGTGCTCGTGGCCGTGCTCGACGCCGACACCGGCGGCGAGGTCGACACCCAGCGACGTACCGAACAGCGAGGACTCGATGTCGTGCGTAGCGAGCGCGTTGCCGCTGAAGAGGACGTCGACCCAGCCGTTGCGGACCAGCGAGACCATCGGCACCGAGGCGCCGGTGTGCACGACGGCCGGGCCAGCCACCCAGAGCACCCGGCCACCGTCGCTTTTGACCTCGCGCATCCGTTCCGCGATCTGGCGTACGACGAGGGCCTGCGGCTTCTCGCTGGACACCGTCGAGCTCATGAACCCGAAGTCGCTGCCCTCGACCGCCTTGTGATCGCGGATCGGGAGCACCACGCGGACGCCGCCGGCACCGCAGACGACCTCATCGCCCGCTGTGACGTCACTCACCGGCACGGTGCGCACTCGCGGACCGTTGGTGACGATGAGCCCGCAGTCCATCTCCGGTTGCTCCACCGGCACCCAGTGACCGCCGAGCCGGACCACGGTCTCGAGGTTCGTCGTCGAGTAGAAGTCCTCCGGGAACACGCCATCGGCCGGAGCCGGACGGGTGAGCGCCTCGCCCGGATCCACCTGGTTCACACCGTGGGTCTGCAGCCGCATCAGGATGCGGGCGAGCTGCTCGTCATTGTCCGCACCGATCACGATGACGGCATGCGACTCGTCCTGGTGTGCCTTGCCGAGGTCGATCCGGTCGACGGTGTAGTCGCCGCCGTAGTCGAGCACGTCATCGAGGATCCGGGCGAGTACGCCCGAATCCATCAGGTGTCCGGTGATTTCGACCGCTTCGGTGACCTGCACGCGCCTGACGTTAGCCGACTGGACGCTGGGGCCCCACATTGCGAGGAGACGACTGTTCGGAGCCGTTGAAGCTGTCGTTTCCTCGTGATGCGGGGGGAAAGTCAGACGACCGCGCCGTCGTCCCACCCGGAGTCGACGGGCGGGCC
>DATAVK010000083.1:0-10776 GCA_036267755.1 Mycobacteriales bacterium | reverse complement strand
CCGTCCTTGCAGACCGACTCGTCGTGACGCTCCCGCAGACCGTCGATGTGGACCATCCACGAGAAGTCCGGGTGCGGCGTGAACTTGTGCAGGAACTTCGGCAGCAGCACCGCGTTCGTGCACAGCATCACGATCCGCTTCTTGGCGAGCAGCTGACGCACGATCTCGTCGATTTCCTTGTGCATCAACGGTTCGCCGCCCGCGATCGAGACGATCGGCGCGCCGCATTCCTCGACAGCGCCGACTGCCTGCTCGACCGACATCCGCTGCTTGAGCACGGTGTGCGGCTGCTGGATCTTGCCGCAGCCCGCGCACTTGAGGTTGCACGCGAACAACGGCTCGAGCTCCATCACCAAGGGGAACTTCGGGTTGCCTCCGAGCTTCTGCTTGGCGAGGTAAGCGCCGAGGCGCAGGTTCTGACGCATGGGCATCGCCATGTTCAGCTCACTTCCTTAGGCAGGGTGAAACGGACGTCCTCCTCGACCGAACGGTGCTCATGCACCGTCACGGTTCCGAGGCCGGAGAGCACGCCGACGATGTCGTCGACGAGATGGGGGGGCGCTGACGCACCGGCCGTGAGGCCGATCCGCTGAACGCCGTCGAGCCAGCCGAGGTCGACATCGGCGACCGCATCGACCAGGTACGACGGAACCCCGGCGCGCTGGGCGACTTCGACCAGACGCAGCGAGTTCGACGAGTTGGTCGATCCGACCACGAGCACCAGGTCGACGTCGCCGGCGATTTCACGGACCGCCTGCTGCCGGTTGCTGGTGGCGTAACAGATGTCGTCCTGTCTCGGCGCGCGGAGCTGCGGGAACCGGGAGCGCAGCACGTGGGAGATCCGGTCGCCGTCGTCGACCGCCAGCGTCGTCTGCATCACGTAGGAGACCCGGTCGGGGTCGTCGACCTCGACCGCGGCGGCCTCTGCCTCGTCGGCGACGACCCGCACCCGTTCGGGTGCCTCGCCTACGGTCCCGATGACTTCCTCGTGGTCGGCATGGCCGATGAGGACGACGGTGTGCCCGGCTCCGGCGTACCGGCGTACCTCGCTGTGGACCTTCGCCACCAACGGGCAGGTCGCGTCGATCACCGACAGCGAACGCTCGACCGCCTGGTGCCGCACCGTCGGCGCGACCCCGTGGGCGGCGAGTACGACGCGAGCGCCCGGCGGGACCTCGTCGAGCTCCTCGACGAACACCGCGCCCCGCGACTCGAGATCGGCGACCACGTGCGCGTTGTGCACGATCTGCCGTCGCACGTACACCGGCGCACCGAAGCGCTGCAACGCTCGGCTGACGATGTCGATCGCCCGCTCGACGCCGGCGCAGAACGACCGCGGTGCGGCGAGCACTACGCCGCGTGCCGACGTGGCCGCAGCCCAGTCCGCCACGACGACCGCGGCCCGGCGCAGCGATCCCAGCGCCTGCACGCCACGCCGCAAGGTCGCGGGCCGCATCAACGGCGCGTCCGGGGTGTCGACGATGGCGCGTACGACGGCGAGCGGGCGAAGCGGCCAGGGGGCGACGAGGTCCGCTGACTCCATGTCGACCGCGAGTGCACCGGTCGTGGCGAGAGCGTCACGGGCCGCGCCGTGAACGACCCGATCGGTGGTGACGATCGGCCCAACGTGGACCTTCAGCCCGGCCCGCCGCAGCGCCCCGGCGAGCAGCGGCGCGGACGGGCAGGTCGCCACCGGCGCGCTCGGATCATCGGCCCGGCGGATCTCCGACGCCACGACAAGGTCACCCGGCTGCAGGTCGCGTTGCAGCGCGCCAGCGACGCCGAGCACGGCGAGCGGGCCGTCGCCGGCGATCCGGGACAGCCGACCCGCGGTACGACGGGCACCCATGCCGGTCCGCACCACGCGACCGCTGGATGCCGGCAGGCCGGACCGGACCGCCATCGCCTCGAGGCGCAGCGGCGCGGCGATCGTCAGATCAGTCATGGCGAGCACCGTTGACGTACCGGCCCAGCGCGGAGACCGGGAACACCAGCCGGTAGAGGTGGTAGTTGATGAAGAAGTGGCCGGGGAAGCCGGTGCCGGTGAACTCCGGCTCGTCCCAGGTGCCGTCGGCGCGCTGGTGTTCGACCAGCCACTCGACGCCGCGCCGGGTCGCCTCGGAGTCCCGCTCCCCCGCGGCCAGCAGGGCCAGCAGCGCCCACGCGGTCTGCGAGGCGGTCGAGGTGCCACGACCCGACCACGTCGGGTCGGAGTAGGAGCGCATGTCCTCGCCCCAGCCGCCGTCGTCCGACTGCTTCGCCTCGAGCCAGTGCACGGCCCGTCGGATCCGTGGGTTGCGGGGGCTGATCCCCGCGGCGACGAGTGCAGGGACGACGGCACCTGTGCCGTAAACGAAGTTGGAGCCCCACCGCCCGAACCACGAGCCGTCCCGCTCTTGGGTCTTGAGCAGCCAGGCGATGCCTCGCCGGCAGGCCTCGTCGTCGGCGCGACCCTCGTGCGCCATCATCTCGACGACGTGCGCCGTCACGTCGGCGGACGGCGGGTCGATGACCGCGCCGAAGTCGCAGAACGGCAGCTTGTAGGCCAACTCGCGGGTGTTGTCGGCGTCGAAGGCGCCCCAGCCACCGTCCTTGCACTGCATGCCGACAGTCCAGCTGACCGCGCGCTCGACGGTGGCCCGCTGCCGATCCGGCTCGGGATGCTCCACCCGTCGCAGTGCCAGCACGATCTCGGCGGTGTCGTCGGTATCGGGGTAGCCGTCGTTGTCGAACTCGAACGCCCAGCCGCCCGGCTCGACGTCCGGTCGGCGTACCGACCAATCACCCGTGACGGTGATCTCCTCGTCGAGCAGCCAGTCGGCGGCCCGCAGCACGCCCTCGTCGTCGGCCGGGACGCCCGCGTCGAGCAGCGCGGTCAGGGCAAGCCCGGTGTCCCAGACCGGCGACTGGCAGGCCTCGAGCCGGCGGACGACGCCTTGCGGGCTGTCCTCGTGGATCAGGAACCGGTCGAGCCCGGTGATCCCGGCGGCGACCGCCGGATGGTCGAGCGAGTAGCCCATCAGGTGCAGCGCGAGGATCGAGTACACCCACGGCGGCTGGATGCCACCCCAGGAGCCGTCCGCCTCCTGGTGGGCCAGGATCCACTCGGCCGCCCGACGCATCGAGGACCGGCGAAGCAGGCGGATCGGCCGGCGCGCGTAGGCATGCAGTGCCTTGTCGACCCGCTGGAAGAAACCGGCCCAGGTGTACGGCGGAGACATCGGCGCCAACGGCTCGCCGGTGCGCAGTTCGTCGAGGGAGAACGGCAACGGCCGGCAGGGCCGCAGGGTGGCAACGATCGTCAGCGGTACGACGGTCTGCCGGGCCCAGCAGGCCCAGTCGTAGAGGTTGAACGGGAACCAGGTCGGCAGATGGATCATCTCGGGTGGCAGGTTGGGCAGGTCGTCCCACGACCACACACCGAACAACGCGAGCCACAGCCGAGTGAAGACCCGCGATCGTTCCAGGCCGCCGTTGCCGAGGACGAAGTCCAGGGCCGACTGCATGTGCGGCGCGTCCACCGGGTCGCCGGCCAGCCGCAGTGCGACGTAGGCCTCGATGGTCGTGGACAGGTCACCTGGGCCGCCGTAGAAGTTGGCCCAGGTGCCGTCCTCGCGCTGCTGTGAGCGGATCCAGCGCGCCGCCTGCTCGGTCTCCTCGTCGGTGCGGATCCCGAGGAACTCACGCAGCAGCAGGTCTTCGGCGTCCATCGTGACGTTGGTCTCGAGCTCGCCCTTCCACCAGCCGGCCTTGTCCTGCAGACCGCGCAGGTGTCCGACGGCAGCGTCGAGTGCCGCTTCCGGTCCACCCCGCTGGTGGATGACCTCGAGTCGCTCGACCCGGAGATCGGGTGCGTCGGTGTCGGTGTGGACCGTGATCGTCACGGCTCAGCCCTCCCTGTCGTGACGAACCGGGCGAGCTCGACGAACTCATCCCGGATAGTGGCCTCGATGTCGGTCTCGCCGAGGGCCCGCTCGGCTGCGGAAAGGCGACGCTGTGCCTCGGCCTGCGCCCACTCACGACCACCGGCGGCTTCGACCAGCTCGGTCGCCCGGCTGACCTCTTCGTCGGAGTCGGGCCCCGACGTCGCAAGCCAGTCCGCCAGCTCGACCGACGCGGCGCCGCCGGCCGCAACCGCGAAGCTGATCGGCAGCGACTTCTTGCGAGCCCGCAGGTCAGCACCCACTGGCTTGCCGGTGCTCGCCCCGTCGCCCCAGATGCCCAACAAGTCGTCGACCAGCTGGAACGCCAGGCCGAGCTCATCGCCGTACGTCGTCAAAGCTGTGACCAGCCGCTCGGAAGCACCGTTGAGGACCGCGCCGATCGCGGCGGAGCAGCCGAGCAACGCGCCGGTCTTGCCGGCGGCCATCGCCAGGCACTCCTCGACACTCACGGTCGCTCGGCGCTCGAACGCGAGGTCGGCGACCTGACCGCGGATCAGCTCCTGGGTCGCTGCGGCCAGCAACCGCGCGGCCGGCGTACCGCCCGGCACCTCGAGATCGACCAACACCTGCTGGGCGGTGGCCAGCATCGCGTCGCCCACCAGGATCGCCGTCGACGCCCCCCAGACCGCCCAGACCGTGGCGCGGTGGCGACGCTGAACGTCGCCGTCCATCAGGTCGTCGTGGAGCAGCGAGAAGTTGTGAACCAGCTCGACAGCGACGGCGCCGGGGACTCCCGAGTCGGCCGGAGCGCCGGCAGCCCGGGCCGACAGCAGCGCGAGGGCCGGACGCAACGCCTTGCCGCCCGACGCCGAGGTCGGTCGACCGTCTGCCTCGACCCAGCCGAGGTGGTACGCCGCGACCTGTCGGGACGTCGGGTCGAGTCGGTCGACGGCGTCCCGCAGGGCAGGCTCGACGAGCTCACGCGCCTGCGTGAGCGGGAACGGAAGGGCGCTGATCATGCCGCCACCCCGTGGTGGCCGTGGACCGTGGAGTTGCGCAGCAGCTGCTGGGCAGCGGCGTCACCGCTTCGGACCGCGCTCTCCATCGTCGCCGGCCAGCCGGTGGCGGTGTGCGCGCCGGCGAGCGCGAGTCCTGGGTACCGGGTCTGCGGGCCGGGTCGTGACCGGCCGCTGCCCGGGGCCTGCCGGAACGTCGCGTGCGGCTCGCGGGTCACGAAGAAGTCGGTGAGCCGGGCGTCGCGGCTGCGCGGAAGCACCCGGTGGAACTCCGGCACGAGCCGTTCCCGGAGCTCGGCGACCGGGAGGTTCGCGACGTCGTCGGCGGCGGACAGCGAGGCGGCGACGTACTGGCCGTCGGTCAGACCCGCCGGCTCGGTGCGGTCGAACAGCCACTGCAGCGGCGACCCGACGCAGGCGAGGAACGGGTCGTCCAGCACGGCGCGGTCGAACACCGCGTGGACGTTGACGATGGGGGCTTCGCCCAGGCGCGCGGCCCAGCCCGGGGCCAGGTCGAGCGAATCGGCCGGCAGCAACCGCTCGGCAGCGGCCGGTTCGACGGCGACAACGACCTGGGTGGCGGTGAACGTGCCAGCCGGTCCGGTCACGCGCCAGCCCTCTGGCTCCACCGAGAGCGACTCGGCGCGGGCCTTGAGGCGGACGTCGACCCCGGCGGTGGCCAGGGCCCGGGTGGCCGCGTCGCCGTGGAGCTCCTGCAACGGCACCCGGGACCAGCCAAGGTCCGCGGCGCCGGGGTCGGTGAGCAGCCCGAGCTGGAACACCGTGGCGGCCAAGGCGAGCGACGCCTGGTCGGCGTGGGCGTTGAGGGTGGCGACACCGACCAGATCCCACAGCGCGGCGACGGCATCGCCGTCCTGCCCGTGTTCGGCCAGCCAGTCCCCGAAGGACCGGTCGTCCGTCGCCGGGTCTTCCGGGTCAAGCGACCGCAGCGCGAGCGCCGCCCGCGAGGCCGCGATCCGGTCGTTCGGCGACAGCAGCGAGTACGACGTCAACGTCCGGCCCAGATGCAGCGGAAGCCCGGCGAGCACCGGCAACGGGTCACGCCGAATCCGGCCGCGCCGGCCGTCGGCAGGTCGCACGACCGCGATGTCGAGCCTGGACTGCAGCTCGGTCAGCTGGGTGACTCCCAGCCGGGACAGCAGTGCCCGGTACGACGTACAGCACCGCATGAAGACGTGCTGGCCGTTGTCGACGGCCAGGCCGTCGCGCTGGAACGACGCCGTCAGGCCGCCGAGCCGCGGCCTGGCCTCCAGCAGCGTCACCTGCCGGCCCCGGTCGGCGAGACGCAGCGCCGCGGTGATCCCGGCGAGACCGCCGCCGATGACGACGACACTGGGCTCGGATCGAGTGGCGCTCATGCCGGCCGTCCAGCGAGTGCCCGGGCTGCGACGGTGGCCTTCTGCCAGCCGGACAACGACAACCGGCGGTCTCGCACCAGGTACGGCCGCTCGCCGATGGTGTCGAGCAGCCGTCGGTAGATCCCGGACATCGCGGCCGCGCAGGCGGCGCTGCGCCGATCCAGCAACGGGATCAGCCGCAGCCCGTCGTCGTACCAGCCGCGGGCTCGGTCGGCGGAGAACCGGATCAGCGCAGTCAGGCTCCCGTCGTCGTACAGCTCACCGTTGCCGGTCAGCCGGAGGTCGACACCGAACCGGTTCAGGTCGGCGGTCGGGAGATAGACCCGTCCGATCATCAGGTCTTCGCGGATGTCGCGGAGGATGTTCGTCTGTTGCAACGCGGTGCCGAGCGCATCGGCGTAGTCCGGAGCCACATCGAGGTCACGAGCGCCGAAGACACCCAGGCACAGCCGTCCGATCGAGCCGGCGACGCAGCGGCAGTACCGGACCAGGTCCTCGAACGTCTCGAACCGGGTGCCGGCGAGGTCCATCTCGACACCGTCGATGAGCTCGTCGAACGCCGCCAACGGAATCGGCAGCCGGTCGGCGGCGTCGGCGACGGCGACCAGGACAACGTCGCTGGAGCTACCCGGGTCCTTGAGCGCAGCCCGAGCGTCGGCGAGCGCGATCCGCTTGCTCTCCAGCGGCAGGTCGCCGTCACCGATGTCATCGATCCGACGAGCCAGGGCGTAGACCGCCGACAGCGCCGACCGTTTCGGGGCGGGAAGCAGCCGGATGCCGTAGTAAAAGTTGCGGGCCTCCGTCTTGGTGATGGCCTCGCATGCGGCGTAGGCCGCGTCGACCGACGACGTCATGACCGGCCTGCCAGCAGCCGGATCGCGTGGCGGAGGATGTCGCGTTTGCGGGGGACGATGTCGCGCGCGAGGACGTCATAGTCGGCGCGTCGCAGCGCGTCAGCGGTGGCCAGGCCGCCGGCCACGAAACCGGCTACCGCGACCCGGGCGGAACCCCGCAGGCTGTGCACCAGCACCGGGCCGGACGCGAGTAGTCCGCGAGCCCGGTGCACCTCGTGGCCCACCAGCCGGCGTACCGACGCGGGGGTGTGCGTCAGATCGAGATCGATCTCCGTGACGTCGAACTCCGCGAGGTCCTCCAACGGCAGGTAGATCCGGCCGTGTCGGCGGTCCTCCGCGACGTCCTGGCAGTGCTCGAGAACCTGCAAGGCCGTGCAGACGTCGTCGGAGAGCTCGACCCGCTGGATGGTGAGGGAGTCGGTCACCGCGAGCACGATCCGCCCGACCGGGTCGGCGGACAGCGTGCAGTAGTGACGCAGGTCGTTCCAGGTCGGGTACGACGACTGCCGCTGGTCGAGCCGGTTCGCGGCAACCAGTCGGAGGAACGGGTCGATCGAGAGGTCGTGCGCCTGCACGACCGGCACCAGTCGCTGGACCACTGGCAGCCGCGGCTCGGTGGTGGTCCAGGCTCGGCGCAGGTCAGCCTCGAAGTCGTCGAGCAGCGCGAGTCGGTCACCGGGGGCCTCGTCACCGAGGTCGTCGATGGTGCGGGCGATGTCGTAGACGGCGCGCAGGTCCGCGCGCAGCTGGCGGGGCAGCAGCCGCAGCGCGACCGGAAAGTTTTCCTGGCCTTCGAGCTGCCGCAGCAGCCCAGCCTGATCCGCGACGGCGTCCACCGCCGTCACAGGCTGCGACGGGGAGGTCACCGCGGCGGGGTCCCGGCCATACCTGCATTCTGGTGAGCAACCACCCCTAGAGTCTGCACCCCACGACGCAGACATCGCCATGAGTTTTGTCATTGAGATACAAAAGAGGGGTGAGCGCTCCCAGCGGCGCGGCGGCTGCGCCCGGCGGCCAGGTCGAACTGCGCCAACTTGTGCCGACGTTGACCGCCGAGCTTCCGGACATCTTGAGTGAAGTTGTCGAGCTACTCCGCGGCGAATGGCCCGACTACGCCCAGTTCCTCGCGGACGACGCCGAGGACATCCTGCGCACCGCCGAGGTCGCCCTGCTGCACCTGATCGCGATCGCCGAACAGGTCCCGCGCGGCGAGCCGGTCCCCTCGACGCCGGTCGGGCTCGCCGAGAGCTCGTTGTTCGAGGAGGTCGGCCGGCTGGAGTGGCGCGAGGGACGGTCGCTCGGAACGCTCCTATCGGCGTACCGGGCGGGCGCGCGGGTCGGCTGGCGCCACCTGTCTGCGGCCGCCGTCTCCCGCGGCGTCGATCCCGGGACCATCGCGACGCTGGCGGAGGCGGTCTTCGTCTTCATCGAGGAGCTCTCCTCGGCGTCGGCCCGGGGGTACGTCGACGAGCAACGCGCGACGTCGGCCGAGCGGGAGCGGTTGCGCGCCCACCTCGGCGAGCTGCTCGTCTCCGACCGCAGCGACAGCACCATCATCCGGGCGATGGCGCTGCGCGCCGGCTGGACCGTCCCGAGCCTGGTCGCCCTGGTGCTCGTCGACGCGACGACCGAGGCCGGCGAGGCCATGCTCGGCCGGCTGGACCAGAGCTACCTGCCGGTCCGAACCGGCGAGCTGACCGGCGCGATCGTCCCGGATCCCGATGCCCCGGGTCGGCGGCCACTGATCGCCCAGTGGCTACGAGGATGCGGAGCGGTCGTCGGCCCGACGGTGCCGCTGAGCCAGCTGCCGTCGTCGGTGCGGGTCGTCGAGTCCGGCACCCGGCTGTTGCGGGCCGGCATCCTCGACGACGACCCCGTCTTCATCGCCGACCACTACGACACCGTGCTCGTCGCACGCGACCCGTGGCTGCTCGAGCGGCTTCGCGAGCAGGTGCTCGCTCCACTCGCCGACCTGCCACCCACCACCCGCCAGCGGCTCGAGGACACCCTGGCCGCGTGGCTCACCTCGATGGGCGACCGGCAGGCGGCGGCACGGTCACTGCAGGTGCACCCGCAGACCGTGCGCTACCGGCTCCGGCAGCTGCAGGATCTCTTCGGTGACGCGCTCACCGACCCGGCCAGCCGGCTCCGGCTCACCCTTGCGCTGTGCTGGGCCTGACGGGTTGTTAGCGGGCTGAGCGCATGTGGACGTTGAGCAGTAGCCCGACGGCCACCATCGAGGCGAACATCGACGACCCGCCGTAGGACACGAAGGGCAACGGCAGCCCCGTGATCGGCATGATGCCGAGGTTCATGCCGATGTTCTCGAAGATCTGGAACCCGAACCAGCACACCACCCCGACGGCCACGAGCACGCCGAAGGAATCCTCGGCGCGCCTTGCGATCCGCAGCCCGCGCCACAAGACGATGCCGGCCAGTACGACGAGCAGCGCGGCACCGACCAGGCCGAGCTCCTCACCGGCAACGGAGAAGACGAAGTCGGTGTAGTCGAACGGCACGAAGCCGCCGTTGACCTGTGAGCCGTGGAAGAGACCCTGTCCGAACACGCCGCCATGACCGATGGCGATCCGCGCCTCGTTCGCGTTGTAGCCGGTGGTCTGCGACGCGGCTGACGAGGCCGGCCGGGCGAAGCTGGTGAGCCGGTCGATCTGGTACTGCTTCAACAGGTGCGCGTGCGCGATAACGACGATGCCCACGATCGCGACGACGATCATCCCGCCCACCCAGCGCAGCGAGACGCCGGACAGCGAAAGCACACCGAACACGATGAAGCCGAACACCATGATGGAGCCGACGTCGGGCTGCGCAAGGATCAGCAGCACCGGCGGCGCACAGATCGCGAGGCTGAGCACGGCGTCCTTGCTCGTCGGTGCGTCCAGACCCTCGCGCCGCTCGGAGAGCAGCATCGCCATCCCGAGGATCACCGCGATCTTCGCGAACTCGGCCGGCTGGATCTCGAAGCCACCGCCGAGGTTGATCCAAGAGTGGGCGCCGTTGACAGTGACGCCGACGTGCGGCACGAGGACGGCGAGCAGGCCGATGATGGAGGCGACGTACAACACGGGCGTGTAGGCGCGCAGCGTCCGGTAGTCGACCAGCGAGGCAACCACGGCCAGCCCGACGCCGATCACCAGGTTGAGGACGTCCTTCTTCAGGTACGACGTCGGGCTCAGCCCGCTGTTGATGAGGATCGGTTTGGTCGCGGCGTACACGAGTGCGCAGCCAATGACGCACAGCGATGCCACGGACGCGACCAGCACCCAGTCGAGCCGGCGGAGCGGCGACTCCCGATCCATCGCGCGCTCGCGCAGCGATTGACCGCCCTGGCGCAGCTTGATCGGCGCGAGCCGAGGTGTCGACAGCTCGGTCATGTGTGCCTGCCGATCGCGGCCGCCGCTGCCCGTGCGGCAAGACCGGGCGGCAGCCCGGCGGCGTTCGTGGCCGGCGAGGACGGTGGCGGGCTCGACGGTGTGCCCGTCTTGCTGGTGCTCTTCGCGGCGTGCTTGCGATGCGCCTTGGCCTTCGCCTGCGCCCGCAGCGCCACCACGCCGAGCTTCGGCAGCTTCGTCGGCGGGTCACCGTTGGGGAAGATCGCCTGGTGGCCCTGCAGGCCGTAGAGCGC
>DATAVK010000082.1:0-2342 GCA_036267755.1 Mycobacteriales bacterium | reverse complement strand
GTGCTGCTGACCGGCGAGCGGATGTCGCTGCTCCTGGGCGGGGTCGGGCTCAGGCCCGGCAAGCCCTCAGTCGTCGCCGGCCAGGAGATCGGGTCGGCCGGCCCCGGGCCACTGCGGATCCAGCTGTGCTCGGTGGCGGGTCTCGTCCCGCCGGAGTTCTGTCTGCCGCAGCTCGCTGCCGGCTGGTTCGCCGTCTGCCCGGATCCCTCCGAGCTGCTGGGGCTCGACGCGAGCGACGTGGCGCCGGTCGAGTCGCTGCCGGTCACCCAGCGGGAGTCCTTCGCAGCCGTCCAGGAGCACTACTACCAGGTGCCGCCGCAGATCGAACGCGGCTGGCGGCACCACCTCATTGACGTGACCGGCCGGGTCTATGTGGACATGATCAACAACGTCACCGTCGTGGGCCACGGACATCCGCGGCTCGCCGCGGCCAGCGCGCGGCAGTGGTCGCTGCTCAACACGAACTCGCGGTTTCACTACGGCGTACTCGGCGAGTTCGCCGATCGGTTGGCATCGCTGGCGCCCGACGGTCTCGACACCGTCTTCCTCGTCAACAGCGGCACCGAGGCCAACGACCTCGCGCTGCGCCTCGCCGGCATCCACACCGGCCGCCCCGGCGTCGTGGCCATCCTCGAGGCGTACCACGGCTGGTCGGTCGCGACCGACGCGGTGTCGACCTCGGTCGCTGACAACCCGCAGGCCCTGGTCACCCGACCGGACTGGGTGCACACGCTACGCGCCCCGAACAGCTATCGCGGCGACTTCCAGGGCGACGACGCGGGGCAGCGGTACGTCGACGACGCCGTCACCACGCTGCAGCAGCTGGCCGCCTCGGGCGCCCGGATCGGGACCTTCATTGCCGAGCCCTACTACGGCAACGCCGGCGGAATCCCGTTGCCGGACGGGTACCTGCGGGCGGTGTACGACGAGGTCCGTCGTACCGGTGGGGTCTGCATCGCTGACGAGGTCCAGGTCGGCTACGGCCGGCTGGGTGAGTTCTTTTGGGGCTTCGAGCAGCAGCAGGTGGTCCCGGACATCATCACGGTCGCCAAGGGCATGGGGAACGGCCAGCCGCTCGGTGCGGTGATCTGCCGCCGCGAGATCGCGGACTCCTTCGCCCGGGAGGGCTACTTCTTCTCTTCAGCGGGCGCCAGCCCGGTCAGCTGTCGGATCGGGATGACCGTGCTCGACGTGATGCGCGACGAGGGGCTGCAGCACAACGCGCGTGAGGTCGGCGCGACGCTGCGCGCCGAGCTGGAGCAGCTGCAGGCCCTGCACCCGATGATCGGAGCGGTCCACGGTATGGGCCTCTACATGGGCGTCGAGCTGGTGCGCGACCGCGCCACCCGCGAGCCCGCCGTCGCCGAGACAGCGGCGATCTGTGAGCGGATGCTGGAGCTCGGCGTGGTGGTTCAACCCACCGGTGACCGGATGAACGTCCTCAAGATCAAGCCGCCGATGTGCCTCACCGCGTCGAGCGCGGCATTCTTCGTGGAAATGCTGAATCGGGTGCTCACCGAGGGGTGGTAGCCCTTGGAACAGAGCGACGCCGCAGGTGGTTGCACAGACAACTATCCGTGTGAGTGTCGGCGTGAGCCGTGAGGAGTGGACATGCAGTTCGGAGTCTTCAGCGTCGGCGACGTGACGACGGACCCCACGACCGGCGTTACGCCCAGCGAGCACGAGCGCATCAAGGCCATGGTCGCCATCGCCCGCAAGGCCGAAGAGGTCGGACTGGACGTCTTCGCGACCGGCGAGCACCACAACCCGCCGTTCGTGCCCTCGTCGCCGACCACGATGCTCGGCTACATCGCCGCCCAGACCGAGCGGATCATCCTGTCCACCGCGACGACGCTCATCACCACCAACGACCCGGTGAAGATCGCCGAGGACTACGCGATGTTGCAGCACCTCGCCGACGGTCGCGTCGACCTGATGATGGGCCGCGGCAACACCGGCCCGGTCTACCCGTGGTTCGGCAAGGACATCCGACAGGGCATTGACCTGGCGATCGAGAACTACGCGCTGCTGCACCGCCTGTGGCGCGAGGACGTCGTCGACTGGGAGGGCAGGTTCCGCACGCCGTTGCAGTCATTCACCTCGACGCCGCGGCCGCTCGACGGCGTACCGCCGTTCGTCTGGCACGGCTCGATCCGCAGCCCCGAGATCGCCGAGCAGGCGGCGTACTACGGCGGCGGCTTCTTCGCCAACCACATCTTCTGGCCGACCGAGCACTACGTCCGGCTGATCGGGCTCTACCGCGAGCGGTTCGCGCACTACGGCCACGGCAGGCCCGAGCAGGCGATCGTCGGGCTCGGCGGTCAGGTGTTCATGGCGAAGAA